>CAVUJE010000011.1:0-160073 GCA_963741705.1 uncultured Chitinophagaceae bacterium
CGGCATTTACAATAAACTGGTTAAACAACTCGGCCATGATAAATATAATCAATATTGACAAATTTTAAGAGTCATAAGAAATAACGTGTAGGCATACACGGTTTACTATCTCTTACTTATTTTTCATTCCCTGCCCTGTCATTTGATTCCAGGTTGGATTGAACCATAGATTCATACAGTAAAGCAACAAATCAGGCTGATTTTTATTTTGTAATATGGCCTACATAACCATGCCTGGTTTTACTTTGATTATTTAAATTATAATTTACCAATCACGAATTTATTTTTAAAAAGTAAAAGGTCCGGTCTAAATAAAAATTTAAACCCGTTAATTTTGCAAGCCGATGAAAGAAATAAGATCTATGACTTCACCGGGTAAAAGATTCATGCAATTAATTTTAGTAAAAAAATATAAAATACAAAAATGGAACCGAGAATAAATTATGGCCAGGTTTCACCCGATGCTGTAAAAGCAATGAGAGAGCTTGAGAAATATGTTGCATCGTCAGGGCTCGAAAAGCCATTATATGAACTTGTTAAAACAAGGGCTTCGCAAATAAACAAATGTGCGTATTGTTTGGACATGCATACAAAAGATGCACGTAAAGCAGGGGAGACAGAACAACGTTTGTATGGACTTAGCGCGTGGCGCGAAACCCCATTCTATACTGATCGGGAACGAGCCGCTTTAGAGTGGACAGAAGCACTTACGTTAATATCAGAAAACGATGTACCGGATGCCTTGTACGAAAGAGTTCGTAATTTTTTTAACGAAAAAGAAATGGTGGCATTATCTATGGCCATAGTTGCTATTAATGGATGGAATCGATTGGCGATTGGGTTTCGTACTGTTCCGGGAAGTTATAAGCCTCAATAAGAGACAGCCATTCGCAAAATGCAGACAAGTTAAAGGGCTTTGAAAAAATATTTGATAATAATTTGCGCGAATAACTAAACCATTGCTTTTTGAATTTTAATACAAAGGTCAAAAAAGTTTACTCCTTTAAAGTCTTCTATAACCAGGTCTGCTTCATTCAACAAATTAGAAGTTGCGTTGGAAGATATTGCAACACATTTTATACGCGCATTTTTTGCAGCTCTTATTCCGCTGACTGCATCCTCAAACACCAGGCAATTTTCAACAGGAATTTTCAACGCTGAAGCAGCTTTCAAAAATACATCGGGAAAAGGTTTGCCATTGACCACATCTTCCGCGGTAAGAATAGCATCAAAAAAAGAAATTAATCCAACTTTTTCTAAAACCATTTTTGTTTTTTCACGACGGGAACTTGTGGCGACTGCCAGAGGAATACCGAAGCCTTTTAATTGATTTAAAAATTCAACTACATAAGGAACTGTTTTTATTCCCTGCTCATCGATTACTTCGCGGAAGTATTTAGATTTTTTTGAAAGCGCATTTGCCCTTTCTGTTTCATCTTTTATTTGAAGAAGATCTTTTACTACTGCAAAACTTCTCATACCCAACATGGGGCTATAATCCGTAAATGTGAGGGTTTTATCATAATCCAAAAAAACTTTTTGCCAGGCCAAAAAATCAGCGTTAGTACTCTCTATCAGCGTACCATCCATGTCAAAAATTACCGCCTTACAAAAAACATTTTGCAGGGGAATTTCTTCTTCTATCATCAAAAATAAATTTTTTAAAAAAATTAAATGTGGCCGCAAATATAATGCGTGAAGATTTAACGGAAATTCTTCCAATTCAATTGTATTTTTGAAAAAGATTAATAGTAACCCAATAAATAAAGAGTATTTCTATTTTCTGATTTGGAGAATAGCCACTGTTAATCGGCTCACGCAGAAAAGGGTTTCTTTATCATCGAAGATTTTAATATCCCAAACGTGAGTAGATTTTCCGAGATGCAAAGGTTTTGTAATGGCTGTAACTATACCTTCACTTACACTTCGCAAATGATTAGCATTTATTTCTAACCCAACGCAATAAAATTTATCGCGGTCAATTATCAGTGCGGAAGCTACACTGCCAATTGTTTCGGCTAAAACGCATGATGCACCACCGTGAAGAAAACCATAAGGTTGACGGGTTTTGGCGCTTAACGGCATAGATAATTTTAAATAATCATCTCCTATTTCTTCCCATTTAATATCTAAAAATTCCGGCATTGTATTCTCCAGAATTCCCGGAAGATCGCGCAGATTAATATTTTTGTGAAACCAAATAGACATTTAAAAAGTTAATAGTTAATTGTCGAAATTATTATTTCCCACCTTTCACAATTGATGATTAACAATAGAGAATTCGCCATTCACACTTGTATATATCGAATTTTTCACCACCTCAGGAAGAAACTCAGAAATATCGCCATCGTTGCGTAATACATCACGTATTAAAGTACTGGCGATAGAAGTATATTTTGGAAGCGTAGTCAAAAAAATAGTTTCCACATTATTTTTTAAGCTTCGGTTCATATCAGCTATAGCTTTTTCGTATTCAAAATCGTTTACGTACCGAATACCACGCAAAATAAAATCAGCGCCCACTTTTTTACAACATGCCACTGTGAGTCCGTCATAAGCAAGCACACTAACCTTTGGTTCCTCTTTATAAATTTCGCGAAGCCACTCAAGCCGCTGCTCTTCAGAAAACATGGGAATTTTATTGCTGTTTCTGCCCAGCCCAATATATAGTTTATCAAAAAGAGGAAGCGCTCTTTCAATTATATCGGTATGACCCAGCGTAACAGGATCAAACGTTCCGGGGAATAAACAAATTCGTTTCATACAGAATTTTAATGATGAAAGTGTGCTAATTAAAAGATTGTTTATTACTTACCAAATATAACACAGCCATTCTTACCGCAACGCCATTTTCCACCTGCTGCAAAATAATTGATTGTTTTGAATCCGCAACATCACTGTCTATTTCAACGCCGCGGTTTATTGGTCCGGGATGAAGAATAACAATTTCCTTATTTAAACTATCCAATAATTTTTTATTAACACCATAAGCCAGGTTATACTCTCTTAAAGAAGAAAACAAAACCTGGTTTTGTCTTTCAAGTTGAATGCGCAAAACATTTGCCACATCGCACCATTGCAGCGCTTTTGTCAAATTATATTCCACCCGGATATCAAAAGCTTTGCTGATGTATTTTGGAATTAATGTCGGCGGTCCTGCCACCATCACCTCAGCCCCTGCTTTCTTCAACAAATAAATATTACTGAGTGCCACCCTGGAATGCATAATGTCGCCAATCAACACAACTTTTTTTCCTTCCAGTCCTCCCAGTTTTTCTTTAATGGAAAAGGCGTCCAGCAAAGCCTGGGTAGGATGTTCATTGATTCCATCACCAGCGTTTACGATAGCCACAGGAATATGTTTTGCCAAAAAATGTGGAGCGCCGCTTGCGCTATGCCGCATGACCACCATATCCACTTTCATCGAAAGAATATTATTTACCGTATCTAATAAAGTTTCGCCTTTGGAAACGGAAGAACCTGTTGCCGAAAAGTTAAGCGTATCAGCGCTCAGTCTTTTTTCAGCAAGCTCAAAAGAAATCCGGGTTCTCGTAGAGTTTTCATAAAATAAATTCACGATGGTCGTGTCTCTCAACGAAGGAACTTTCTTAATGGGTCTTTGTAATACTTCTTTAAATTGAGTCGCAGTTGATAAAATTAAATCAATGTCGCGGAGATATAAATCTTTAATGCCCAGGAGATGTTTGGTGGATAGTTGCATTAAATGTCAAAGCTAAATGAAAAAAAGTAATGCGGCAAAAAAGATAAAAAGACAATAAAAGTTGCTCCACTGTAAAACAAGGCCGCTTTTACTATAAATATTAATACGCCATTTTAAAAAATGGATGAGAAATTGAATAGCATTAAATAAAATAAAAACCAACGACGACAAGCTAAATCCATTTTTGTACTACTCCTAACAAATCCTTTATTTGAAAAGGCTTTTCTATAAAATCATCAGCTCCTGCCTCTATGGCTAATTTCCCTATTCCCGGAGTTGCCGATACAATTATAACAGGTATATTTTTGGTGGAATCCTGGCTTTTCAGAAATTTACAAACCTTCAATCCATCTTGTCCACTCAACTGCCTGTCAAGCACAAACAGATCGGGTTGCTTATAATTATTCTCAAGAATAGACAAAGCTTCCCCAAATATCTCAACATCATAACCTGCCCGCTCAAATATTAACTTGAAAATATCCTGAACACCTTCATCATCATCAGTAATAAGAATTTTCTTTTTCATAATCACAGGGACTTTATTCTATTCTTTGGCTACAAAGAATATACCGCATTATTTTATTGATTTTAAATAATTTACGTCAATTTAAATGAACCGGCTTTGATTTCCCTTAAATCTTAGTAAAGAAACAAATAACTGGATTTTTTATTTTTTTTTGGCAATTTTTCAATCGCAATTTTTTATTATTAGCCATTTTATAAATGGGAAAAAATGACCCAATCTTTCACTTTTCACACACGGTCTATTAAAATTTTTTATCTTTCTGAACACCATTTTTAAACAAAAAAACCCTTTCCTAAATGGGAAAGGGCCGCTAATAAGATTATCTGGTTGTTAGATTCTGAAATGCGCAAACGCTTTATTTGCGTCAGCCATGCGATGTGTATCTTCTTTCTTTTTGTAGGCTGCTCCTTCGCCTTTGCTCGCAGCTACAATCTCATTGGCCAATTTTTCTGACATACTACGCCCATTTCTATCGCGGCTGTATTTTATAAGCCATTTGATACTTAAAGATACTTTTCTGTCAGCCCTAACTTCCGAAGGAATTTGAAAAGTAGCCCCACCGATTCTACGGCTTTTTACTTCGACGCCCGGAGTCACATTGGCCAAGGCTTTCTTCCAAATCTCGTATCCGTCTTCTCCTGTAGTTTTAGAAACTTTTTCCAAAGCGTCATAAAAAATAGTGTAGGCTCCGCTTTTTTTGCCCTCCCACATTAAATTATTTACAAATCGGGTAACTAGTTTGTCCTGAAATTTGGGATCAGGCGCTAATGGAAGTTTTTTTGCTTGTGCTTTACGCATTGTTATTTTTTATTTTTTTTCAACCGGGTTTTAGCTATTTCTTCTAATTAATGAAGATTAATAGAGAACTCGGGATATTATTTTTTAGCTTTTTCTTTCTTTGTTCCGTATTTAGAACGGCTTTGTTTACGGTCTTTCACTCCTGCCGTATCAAGACTACCACGTACGATGTGATAACGAACTCCGGGCAGATCTTTTACCCTTCCGCCGCGTAATAAAACAATAGAGTGTTCCTGCAAATTATGTCCTTCACCCGGAATATAAGCAATCACCTCAATTTTATTGGTAAGCCTTACTTTAGCCACTTTGCGCAGTGCGGAATTTGGTTTTTTTGGCGTAGTTGTGTACACTCTTGTACAAACTCCCCTGCGTTGAGGACAACTATCAAGCGCTCTTGATTTACTTTTAGCTCTTATTATTGTTCTTCCTTTTCTAACTAATTGTTGTATTGTAGGCATTGTTTTTTACCTTGATTTTTTTGGACGGCAAAGGTAAGTGTAGGTTTGTTAAAAACCAAAATTATTTGATACGAGTTTAATTTCAAATACCAGGATTATGCATTTTGTCAAACTTTTAATAACCATCCATATTTATCTTCTAATCTTCCTTCTTTAATATCGTTTAAAGTTCTGCCGATACCAGGTGCAATCTTCCAATTTTTAGTTTCAAAAGTCATTACAAAATCTTTATAAGATAGTTCTTTGATCATTGAAATAGTGGCTGCTGTTCCGGTGCCGAACAATTCCTTTAACTCTCCATTTTTATAAGAATCTATTATCTCAGTTATACTCAAGGGTCTTTCTTCAACCTCCATCCCGGTATCTTTAATCAATTGAATAACACTTGCTCTTGTTACACCAGCCAATATGGTATCTTCCAAGGGTGGCGTAACAGCCTTACCGCCAATAATAAAAAAAACATTCATTGTGCCGCATTCCTGCACATATTTATGTTCAAAAGCATCTGTCCATAAAACCTGGTCATATCCATTTCTTTTTGCTTCTTCAGTGGCATGCATTGATGCGCCATAATTTCCGGCATTTTTTGCAAATCCGACACCTCCATGAACAGCTCTTACATATTTTTGTTCTACATAAATCCGCATTGGTGCGCTGTAATATGGCCCGGTGGGGCTTAAAATTATCATAAATTTATACCTGCGGCCCGGCTTCACTCCTATCGTGTCATCTGTAGCAAACATAAATGGCCTGATGTACAAAGAATGATCTGGCTTATTAGGAATCCAATCTTTTTCAAGCCTAACCAGTTCCTTCATTCCTTCCATAAATATTTCTTCAGGCATTTGAGGCATTTCCATCCTTTGCGCAGAGATATTAAACCTTTTGAAATTATCTATCGGGCGAAAAATAAATGGCTCTCCATCCTTATTTTTATAGGCTTTTACTCCCTCAAAGATTGACTGACCATAATGAATTGCGGCGCAGGCAGGATCAATAATTATTGGTTGATAAGGTTTTATTTCGGGAGTTGCCCAATTGCCATTTTCATAATTTACTTCAAGCATGTAATCCGTAAAATATTTTCCGAATGGCAAATTGTTGGCATCCAAAGAAGCAAGTTTGCTGTTTTTTATTTTTGTGATTTTAAAATCTTCTGTAGCAATCATTATCTTTAAATTTGCCACAAAGAAACGAAAAAAAGGAGGAGAAATAATTTATGAGTTTGGATAATATTCAACTTTCTAACGAAATATGCGTGATTTTATACAGTCGTAATCTTATTAAGGATTTCGAATCAAACCACGGAATAAATTCCAAAAAAAAAATTAAAATTGAGAGCCTTGGAGAAAACCAACGAAATGTTCTGTTTATCGTAAACGATTCAACTCATAAATTTTTACCGGATGAAGAAATGGAATTATTAACCAGGTTGGTTTCAGCTTGCCAACTTTCATTAGCCGATATTGCACTGGTGAATTTTCATTCAAATAAATACAATTATCAACAATATAATGACCAATTCCAGCCAAAAAAAATATTAATATTTGGAGTAAAAAATGCCAATCTTGAATTGCCTTTTGATATTCCGCATTTTCAGGTTCAGCAATTCCAGCAACAATTTTATTTGACGGCACCTTCTTTAAACGCGCTTCTAAATAATACGGCTTTAAAAAAAGAACTTTGGGCAAGCCTTCAAAAATTATTTCTCTGAATGAATACGATCATTTTTGCTACCAACAATGAAAACAAGGTTTCTGAAGTAAGAAACATTCTGAATGAAAAGTTCCGGATAATATCACTTAAAGAAGCAGGGATAAATATTGATATTCCCGAGCCTTTCAATTTGCTTGAAGAAAATGCCAGGGAAAAAGCAAAAGTGGTTTATAATATCTCCCATCAAAATTGCTTTTCAGAAGATACGGGGCTTGAAGTAGAATCCCTGGATGGCGAGCCGGGAGTTAAAAGCGCCAGGTATGCCGGCGAAAACAGGTCTTTTGAAAATAACATTGATAAACTTTTAACTAAGTTAGCCAGTAAAGAAAATCGCGATGCAAGGTTCCGAACAGTAATCTGTCTCATTTGCAGCGACAAAGAGGAATTTTTTGAAGGAATATGCAAAGGCACTATTATTGCAGAAAGAAGAGGTAGCTCAGGTTTCGGTTATGATACTGTTTTTATGCCAGATGGTTCTAGCAAAACTTTTGCAGAAATGACGATGGCTGAGAAAAACACTTTTAGTCACCGGAAAAAAGCTATGGATAAGCTAACCGATTATTTGAAAAGTAATACATGTTTAGAACCAATATAATATTCAGAAAAACAAGTAAAATTTGACTGCAAGAGGCAACCATATATCCTCAGAAAGCGACTTAATAAAAGGATGCATAGAAGGAAACTCTGAAATGCAAAAGTTACTTTATGACCAATTTTCTTCAAAAATGTATGGAGTTTGCCTTCGCTATACTGAAAATACGGAAGATGCGAACGATGTAATGCAGGAAGGATTTATTAAAGTTTTTAAGAGTTTGCCTAAATTTAGGGCCGAGGGATCTTTTGAAGGATGGATAAGACGAATCTTCATAAATACTTCGATTGAACATTTCAGAAAAAAGGTGAAATTGTATAATGTTACTGAGGTTCAGGAAAATACCATTGAAGATAATGAACTTGATGCGCTGGATTCATTAGCTACCAAAGATATTCTGAATCTTGTGAATGAATTGTCGCCAGGATATAAAGCGGTTTTCAACATGCATGTGGTAGAAGGCTATTCTCATAAGGAGATTGCAGATATTTTAGGTATAACAGAAGGAACCAGTAAATCGCAGTTGGCAAGGGCCAAGGGAGTTTTGAAAAAAATAATTGAATCAGGAGGCATGGAAGTTAATCGCGACAAGTAATGGAATTTATTAATGAAAATATTTTTTATAATTAAAAATGCAAGAATTTAAAAATAAACTTTACAATTATGAAGCCCTTCCTCCGAAAGAGTTGTGGCATCATATTGATAAAGAGCTGCAAAATTCAAAAGTTATAAAAATTCCTGCTTACAAAAAATCAAAAAATTTTTATTACCTGGCGATAGCTGCTGCTTCTCTGATAATTATTTTTATTGGCTCATTCTTTTTCAAAAAAGATAACTCAGGATCCAATCCTGGTGATGTTTCAACAGTGGTAACTATATCTCCGGAGAAAATAAAAGATTCAATGGCTTTAAATCATAAAATACTGGAATCAATCATACACAGTTCAAAAGAAAAACATGAGATAGTTTTGAACGATTTGAATGCAGCTAATCTACCCAAAAAATATATAACAGTAGCAGGCCCGGAAGGACAACCGGTAAAAATTTCGCCCAAAGTGGCTACTCTTATTATAGCCGCTGACAATGAATTTCCCCCTAAACCTACCTGGAGTAAAAAGGTGAATAAATGGCAAAAAATAATGCTGAGTAGCACAATTTCACCAACTTCTGCTGGTCTGGCAGACCTCGTTGAAAACGCATCCAACGAAGATAAACTGCAATAAATACTTCATTTAAAATGACCCGGCTAAAAATTCATCTCCCACAAAAGCTTCTTGGCTCTTTTTCAATTCCCGTCCGCATCACAGATATTAATTATGGAAATCATGTAGGAAATAATGCAATTGTTGAAATTATTCACGAAGCACGTGCTCAATTTTTACAGAAACACAACTTTACCGAACTCAATTTATCAGGCGCTTCTTTAATAATGAGTGAGCTTTTAGTTGAATATAAAAATGAATCATTTTATAATGACCAGCTCGAAGTAGCTTTGTATTGTGGAGAAATATCGAGAGTTGCATTTGATTTTTATTATAAGATTTCCACAAAAAGAGAAGAAAGAACTATAGTAATCGCTTTGGCAAAGACAGGAATGGTTTGTTTTGATTATAAAATAAAAAAAGTAATCTCCGTTCCTGAAGCAATAAAATTTATTCTTTTACATTAAAATAAGAATAAGGCAAATTTGTTGCTTTACTGTGCCATTATTTTTCATTCCATATCATCCAGCTTTCTTCAGCCTGAATAACCAACATTTGCGAACCATTTTCAATAGTAGCTCCTTTCTTCTCTGCCAAAGAAAGAAATAAAGTTTTTGAAGGGTTATAAACCAGATCAAAAAAATAATGCTGTTTGTTTACTGATTCATAAGGCAAAGCAGGGCATTCGTTCACGTTTGGAAAAGTGCCGAGAGGAGTTGTATTAATCACAATTTGATAGTTTTTCATTGTTTCTGAGGAAATTTCATCATAAAGAATTACATCAGGCAACAGATTTTTACTACGCGACACTTTTAAAAATTCAATCTTCAATTTTTGCAAAACAAAAGCAACTGCGTTGGAAGCTCCGCCGGTGCCCAGAATCAGGGCCTTTTTATGTATTGGTTTTAAATGAGGCACAAAAGATTTCTCAAATCCGGCGATATCCGTATTAAAACCGATCCATTTGCCATCTTTTATTTTAATACAATTACAGGCGTTAATTTCCCTACATTCGTCAGACAATTCATCAAGAAATGAAATAATATTTGTTTTATATGGAATTGTAATGTTCAATCCATTTAACTCCGGGTTGTTTTTTAACTCTGGGATTTCTTTTTGAAGATTTTTTATTTCAAAATTACGATACTGACTATCCCGGATATTCTCTCTTTTGAATTTTTCTGAAAAATAGTTTTCAGAAAATGAGTGGCTTAATGAACGTCCAATTAAGCCGTAAATTTTCATCTGTAACTAGTTTAATATTTTTTAATGAAGCAGTAGATAGTATTTTACTATACACATTTTTTTGATTGCATGCTATCATGTCCGTTTCATTATGCAGATTCTTTTTCCAGGTATAAATGGAAGGTGTCTCCACGTAGTCCAATCCTCATTGCTTCAAGTGGAATAATTTCTGAGGGAGCAATATTACCCAGGTTAGCATTGCATCCGACTAATTCAAGAAAATAGAGTTGTTGCGCTTTCTGGGGTGCTTCCCAAAGAATCTTTTCACCCGGAATTTGAGTCAGGATTTCCTGAACCAAACCTTCTCTTACTTCGCCTGTACCACGATAGATTCCTACATTTCCTGCCTCGCGTGCTTCTGCAATTACGTAAGTAGCTCCCGCTTCCAACTCGGCGCTCATCTGCTCAATCCATTTATAAGGTGGGATAATATGAGTGGCGTCTTTACTTCCTACTTCGCTCAAGACCGTTCCGTATTTAGTTAATTTTTCAATGTATCCGCACTTTTCAGCATGAGGAATAGTAATAGAACCATCACTGACTTCCATGTAGGTAACGTTATAATCTTTGCAAAGATTAATGTAATCATTGAATTGATTTCTTATCAAAAATGCTTCAAACAACGTGCCTCCAAAATAAACAGGAATATCAAACGACTGATAAAATTCAATTTTTTCCCGGAGGTTGGGAGTAACATATGCAGTGCCAAAACCAAGTTTGATAATATCAATATGTGGATGAGCAACACTAAGTAAATTCTTTGCTTCTTCAAGACTAAGTCCTTTGTCCATAATCATGGTAACTCCAAATTTCCGAGGCTTATTAACTCTTTTGGGAATTTGGTTTAGATTAAAATTCATATTTCGATTTTGAGATGAGCAAATATAGATTGGGGATTGCAAAGATGTAAAAAAAACTTTAAATCAAATATTGTTAATGCATAATGAAGCCATCATATAGCATTATTTCTTTTTTCTTCCTTTCAGTGGTTTTTTATAAGCGGTAATAATCTCAGCAATTGCGGGATGTTGCAACAGTGAAGGTTTTAGATCAATAAATTGCCTCGCAAGAGAAGGCGACTGTTTCATAGCTATTTCAAGCAGCAAAAGCGCCTCTTTAGATTTTCCAAGTTCAAAGAGTACGGCAGACTTATAAAATATAAACAGCGGCTTATTTTCAGTATTTTTTTGGGCATTGATTACCTGCTCGAGGGCTTCTTCATAATATTCAGCATCGTAAAGGCATTTTATCAGTTCTTTCCAGCCTTTTACATTTTTTGGCCGGGCTTTTATGAATTGAGAAAAATGAATAACCGCGTCTTTAATTCTTTCCGTCGCTATATAACAAAGTGCAAGAGAGAAATGAAATTCAGGCTGTGACTTATTAATTCTCATCGCACTTTCCAGATTTTTTATGGCACTTTCCCAATAGGATTCCTGGATGTAGGTTCCCGCTATTTTGTAATAATAGCGGCTTTCAGTTGAGTTTAAATGAACCGCTTTTCTATAGTGAAAGCGAGCCTGGGCCGGATTTTTCAATTTTTCATAACAATAACCGATAGCTTCATAAATTACTTCTTCAGGCATGGATAATTCCAATACTTTCTGAAGTGCTTCAATAGCATCCCGGTACCGTCTGAGCCTTAAATAAGCATCGCCCAAATTACGATAGGCATAATCAAATTTCTCATCAATTGCAATTGCATACAAGTAGGAATCAATGGCCTTTTCGTATAATTTTAATCCCTGAAATGCAGTCCCGAGATTAAACCAAGCCAACTGGGAATAAGGAAATTCGTCGATTATTTTTTCGTGAATTAATATGCTTTCTTCATTTTTTCCTGTATAATCGGCCCAAAAACAAATTTTATAAAGGGCTTCCTCATTAGAAGGATCCTGTTCCAGAATGATTTGAAGACAACTAAATACTTTGTCAAAATCTTCATAATCATCATAAACATCTGCGAGTTCAAAAAGCAATTCTACTTTTTCTTCACCTGTAAAAACAATAATTGCTTCCTCAAGCAAACCTGCTGCTTTCTCATGGAAGTCCAATGCGAGGTAAGCATCGGTTTTTAAAATATAAATGTTAATATCAGTACTGTCAAGTATTTCCGCTTTTTCAAGTAAAGCAAGTGCTTCATGGTAGTTTTGGGTAGCAATAAGAATGTCAGCCTTTTTTACAAAAAGAGAAGCTGAATAAGGAAATTGGCCTATACCAAAATTTACGGCTTCAAGTGCGGAAGATAAATTATCATTTTCATCGAAGTATGAAATCAGGCGTTGAAAAGATTCTTCCTCAATGAAAGTAAATTTTTTTCCTGTTTTAAAATTATTGTATTGCTTAAGCAATTCTTTTATTTCCGCCTTCTCTTCCCAATGGTCGTTTTCTTTCATAAATATTCGACTTATGAATACAAAGTACTGATAATTTTGATAATAAAAACCATATTTTTTCGTTTGTCGTATATAGGTAAAAATTATGACGAACGGCTTTCAAATCTCATAATAGTTTCTTAATTTTGTAAAAAATAAATAAATCACAATGTTAAAATATTCCAGGATAGTTACGGTGGCTGTGCTTGTTTGCGGAATATGCCTGTTTGCTTTTGCAGACAGAGGTGGTTTCGTGAAAAAAAATAAGGTTCGTCTCAATATCGAGACAAATGGTAATTTGAAAAATTCGATTCCCTTTAATTTAAAATCAGGACTTACCTACAGAGGAAGTTTTTTCACCAACTCACAAAAAATTGGCAATACAATGGTAAGTGATACTTATATTTCTTATAAAAAGGGAAATACCACCTATCTCCTACCTTACAAGCAAAAAATATTGATTCCTCAATACTCACAGAAAGAAGGATATAAACTTATATTACGCAGCAGAAGATAAAAGACTGTATGTAACTAGTTTAACTAAACCTGCAATTAATCTGCAGGTTTTTTAATGCGAAAAAATTTAATCGAAATTTTGGCTACAGCAAGAATTTTCATATTCAAGTTTAAATGCTAAACCTCTTTTAAATGCTAAATCCCTATGATTTTTGCTTTGTTTCATCGTAAGTTAAAACACGATACCCGGAGGTAGGAATTTCAAACTTAGAAGCAGAAACCGGGTTATAGCTAATAGAAGCCAATGTAAACTTCAGTTTCATTTTACCTGTTTCCATTTCATATTGGACCGGCAGCCCAGGTAAAGTTTTAAATTGGGCATCATAAGACTTATTAGACAGATTCACATCTGTTGTATAATAAACTGTAAAGCTTGTGCCATTCTTCAAATTTGCCGTGGCTTTTTTGCAATTGAAGCCAGCTATTTTTTGGGATTCGCCCGTATTCTCAAAAACAATCCCTTCATACTTACTGTTATTTTGTGCCCAGTTAGCAGCGGTTAGCGTTATCATCAGCTTTTGACCACTATAATCTTTAAGGATAACGCCAGTTCCATTAGAACCATCATAAATAGTAGCTTCACTACCAAGGCTGCTTACTAATTCGGTTCTGCTTTTATTCCCTTTTAGATAAATAGTAGTAGTCGCTCCGTCAAACATATCTGCAATTTTGGGTTCTCCACTACCTGTTTCTACAGACATGTTATAAACCAAAGAACCCTCACTGAGTGTCTTTTGGGCATTTGCAGAATTGAGAATAAAACCCAGTGAAAGAAGAAATATACCAAGTTTTAATTTCATACTTTTAATAATTATCGGTAATTGGTAATAAAGATAGAATTATCCCAATAATAGTTGCAAACTTATCTTTTCTTTTTAAGCGTGTCACTCTTTTCTTTCATGGCCTTTAGTTTAGCATTGGATTGCTGCATTGCATTTACTTTTTCCTGCCATTTACTTTGTGTCGCAGGTTTCTTTTTGTTTTCCTGGAGTTTTGCCATTATCTTATCGTGATCAATGATATATTTTTGAATCACCAGTTGAATAAGAAGCGTAATAGTATTTGATACAGTATAATACCATGTGAGCGCCGCCGGCATTCTATTAAATACCCCAATCAGAACTACCGGAAAAATAAAAGGAAGGTATTTCATAACAGGATTACTATTATCCTGCATATTACTCATTCCATATACCGAAATCAACATACTGGTTACTGCAGCAGTAATGGTGAAAAGGCTTACATGATCGCCATAAAAAGGTATATTGAATGGAATATGATAAATAGAATCATAAGTTGACAAATCCTTCGCCCACAAAAAACTTTGATGTCGTAGCGCAATATTGGAGTTGAAGAAATCGTATAAAGCGAAAAAGATAGGTATTTGGAACAATGCTGGAATACAACCTCCCAGCGGGTTTACACCAGCCGATTTAAATAATTTCATCTGCTCCATCCCAAATGCCTGTTTGTCATCCTTATATTTTGTTTTTAACTCTTCAATTTCAGGCTTTAACAATTTCATTTTCGCACCACTAAGATAACTTTGATAGGTAAGTGGCGAAATCAATAAACGGATAATAATGGTAAGCAATGCGATTACCAAGCCATAACTGGCTATTTTGCTCGAAAGAAAATTAAAAACAGGCATAATAAAGCCACGATTAATGTACTTTACAAATGCAAGGATACCACTACCAAGCGGAACCATATTGTACATTTGATTTCCATAAGACTTCAGAATTTTATAATTGCTCGGGCCATAAAATAATTGCAAAGGAATTACTGCATCATTACCCGGCGGAATATCTAATTTCAAATTCGCAGTAGCTTCTGCTATAATATGTTTGCTGGTATCTTCAGGGGAATTCCAGCTAACCTCTCCGGAATTAAATTTATTTTTTGCAACAATTGCCGCTGCAAAAAACTGTTGATTTAAAGCCAGCCATTCCACTGGATGATCAAATTTCTGATTATCATCCTTACCCTTTACGATGTGCTGAAAATCATAGTCCCCATCTTCTACATAGGAAATATGTGACTGTTGGGTTTCCCAATTAATATCTTTTTCTTTTTTAGTAGCCTTGGCTTTCCATGATAAATCTATCTTATTCTGAGGTTCCAGTTTGTTGGCGCCAGTCAGTTTTATATTAAACCCAAGCATGTAATCATCCGGCTTAATAATATACTGATGCTGGATAGATTCACCACTATTTGTTTGTAAGATGAACGTAATTATTTTACTACTGTCCGCTGTTGTCTGAACGGTAGAAGGTGTAAAAAGAAGATCAGAAGTTTGGACAGTTTGATTGCCCGTATTTATTGGATAGGAAAGGTCATTAAAGCTTCCATCCTGTAAAATCAACGGCTTGCCATCAAATGTTTTAAAATCCTTTATTAAGATTTCTTTTGGCTGACCACCTTTATTAGAAAAGGTAATTTTTAGTACTTTATTCTCAACAGTTAACAATTCCTCTTTACCGGTTGTATCCTGTTTGAAAGCTGATGCGAGGGTGTCTCTTTTGGCCGAAATAGAATCCTGAATTGCTTTTAGTTTGGCTGTGGTATCTACCTTAGGTTTAAGTTTATTAAGAGAATCCTGAATATGCTGCTTTTGTTGTTCAGCGGCCATTTGCCCCTTTTGGGAATAAAAGAAGTATCCAAAAAATAAGAGAGCTAACAGTACAAAACCAATGACCGTATTTCTATCCATACCCATTTTTAAATTAGTGTGCAAATGTACGCAAAACTTGTAGTAGGCGGCTTCTAAATGATACTACAAATTAAAATGCCCTCTTTAAAGAGAGCATTTAATTTATTTTTTAATTTATTTTTTTGCAGGAGCCGCTTTCGCTTCAGCAGCAGGGGCCGCTTTTGCCTCAGTGGCTGCAGGTGCTGTTTTTGCTTCTTCCTGTTTCAACTGGCGGGTCATAGTTACAGACGCTATCGGAATACGTGGAGAATTCATAATTTCCATATTTTCCGGCTTTACATCCTGAACACGTATATTTTCATTCAGCTTAAGATCATCAATATTCACTTCTATATGTTCCAATAAATGTTTGGGAAGTGTTTTTACTTTTAATGATTTAATTTTCACTACCAGTTTTCCTCCTTCTTTCACTCCCTGGGGAACACCTATAAATTTGATTGGAATATTTACTGAAACGGTTTTATTAGGAACCAATTCAAGGAAATCAACATGAATAAGGTCATCACTCACTTTCCCAAATTGCAAATCTTTTAAAACACAATTGTAAGTGTTCCCATCCACCTGAATTTCTGCCAGCATAAAATCCGGAGTATAAATAATGCCCTTAAAAGCTGATGCCGGAGCAGAAAAATTGATTTCCTTTGCACCTCCGTAAATTACAGCTGGCACTTTGTCCTCAGAGCGGAGTTGACGGGTGGCTGCTTTGCCAAAACCGGTCCTGAGTTGTCCTTCGATTGTAATTGTTTTCATTATTAATATTTAATTTTTTTGAGGCGCAAAGGTAAGGGATTTAGTTCATAATTTTTAGTTCATAGTGGATGACAGTAAGCAAATAAAAAAGTATGATTCTTATTTTCCAACTATACTATCCATATTCAACTTCTAAATAGAAATTTGAATTAAAAGTTTGTTTACTGTAGAAAGGTCGCACAGGCTAAAGACCTATGACTTCGAACTAAAGACCAGGAACTAATTAGTGAAGTTTTTCTTATGCATTTTGCTTCTTATAAAAAGACTGTTAATGCTTTTGTTTTCGTAAGCGTTCCTGATAGCCACTGCGAAAAGATCGGCCACAGAAACCACTTTTATTTTGTCAATTTTTTCCCTTATCGGAATTGTATCACAGACTACCAATTCTTTCAAAACACTATTTTCTATATTATCATACGCATTATTGCTCAATACGGGATGTGTGCAAAAGGCACGAACACTCCTCGCTCCCTTCTCCAACAATAAACCGGCGCTTTTGCAGAGAGTTCCTCCCGTATCGCAGATGTCATCAATAAGCACAATATCCCTGTTGGTGACATCTCCAATCACCACCATACTGGCAATTTCATTGGCCCTCCTCCTGTGCTTATCGCAAATAACCATGTCCACTTCAAAATAACTGGCTATTTCCCTAATCCTGTTGGCGCTTCCCACATCTGGAGCTGCAAACGTGAGGTTTTCGAGGTTCAAATCTTCTATATAAGGAATATAAATTGCAGATGAATCCAAATGATCTACCGGAATATCAAAATAACCCTGTATCTGGGGTGCATGAAGATCCATGGTAATTACCCTGTCTGCTCCTGCAGCCACAATCATATTTGCTACAAGTTTTGAACCTATAGCAACCCGGGGTTTATCTTTCCGGTCCTGCCTTGCATAACCGTAATAGGGAATCACAGCAATTACTTTATCCGCTGAGGCCCTTTTTGCTGCATCAATCATCAATAACAATTCCATCAAATTATCAGTAGGAGAAAAAGTACTCTGGATCAAAAAAACAAATTGCCCCCTTATACTTTCCACATATTCCACACCTATTTCACCATCACTGAATTTTTGAATATTGATCTTGCCTAATGGTTCTCCAAATCTTAATGCAATTTGTTTTGCAAGATATTGAGAACCTGTTCCCGAAAAGAGTTTTACGTTCGGATGCATAATTATGATAATTGTAAGATAATTAGTTTGGCGAATTTATAATTAATATTTTTGGAAATAAACACTGATTTATGGAAAGTACTAACAAGTCATCCACTTCTATAAAAAACTGGGCGATTGATGACAGGCCCAGAGAAAAACTTTTATCGAAAGGAAGAGAAAGCCTGAGTGACTCAGAACTGCTTGCCATACTTATAAACAGTGGAAGCGGAAAGGAAAGCGCTCTCGATCTGGCCAAAAAAGTATTGAGATTAGGCCAGGATAACCTGGATGAATTGGGAAAAGTTTCACTAAAAGACCTCATGGCCATTAAAGGGATTGGCGAAGCAAGGGCAGTTACCATAGTGGCAGCCCTTGAACTTGGCAGAAGGCGGCATGGATCAGGAATTCTTGATAAAAAACGTCTCCGTTCAAGTTCTGAACTCGCCGATTTTTTGAAAGTATCATTGAAAGATTTTTCTTACGAAGTTTTCGCAGTGGTTTTTCTGAATATTTCAAATAAGGTAAAGCATTTTGAAATTATGAGCAGAGGTGGTATAAACCAAACAATCGTTGACCCAAGAATTATATTTCTAAAAGCGCTGGAAGTACAGGCTACTTCTTTGGTTCTTTGCCATAACCATCCTTCCGGCAGCCTGAAGCCGAGCAGGGCAGACGAAGAGCTGACAGCTAAACTTAAAAATGCAGGGAGGCTTCTTGATATAAAAGTTGTCGACCACCTTATCGTAAGCGATGAGGGATATTATAGTTTTGCGGATGAGGGGTTGATGTAATTTTTAGTTCCTTCATTTCAAACCTTCATTACTTTTCCTCTTCTTCAAATGCTCAATATCATTTTTATCTTTAAATCTTCCGACAGCATTTTTTGTTTCTACCAAATGAGCAAAATCAATGTATTTGATTTTTAAATTCTCTTGTTCAAATACGAGGCATTCTTTGTAGGCTAACTCAAATTTTAAACCCTTTACTTCACTCATGATTTCAATTCTATTAGGCTCTTTTCCAATCCCCCAAACATCGAATTGGTTTCCAAGAAATTCATTTTCAGGAATCGAAGGAGCTCCAAATTCATGTAATGCTTTATTTAGTTTTTCAAAATTTTCTTTAGTTTTTTCAACCCACACATCCATGTCGGCTGTGCTTCGTATATATCCATGAAGAATAACGGCATATCCTCCCACAAGAAGATACTTCACATCATTATTGGTAAGAGACCGCATAAAATCATGGAAGTCCCGGTTAAACAAATCAGACATTTAAATGTTTTCGTTTATCTGTAATCTGAGTATCAATTTTAGTAAATGAATTTGTACCAAAAATTTGATTAATAATAAAGCAAGCCGCATTTAATCTTTCGGCCCCGGCCTTATTTTTCCAATAAGAAACATGGTCGTCTGCTTCTTCAAAAGTCATTGCTTTTAATTCAGTCCGATCCAATTTATATTCCTTGGCCATATTATTATTATTATTATGAATTATTAAAATTACGCTTGCGCTGTTGGCCCTCCAAAATTCATTGGTAATTCTACTGCTTCAATATCCTGTATAGTACCATTGGCAGCTTCAAATTTCTTTACATTTTCTATCATTGCTTTCATAAAGCGTTTTGCATGTGACGGGGTAAGTATGATCCGGCTTTTAACTTTGCTTTTTGGCATTCCAGGCATCACATTCACAAAATCCACTACAAATTCTGCATGACTATGAGTGATAATGGCAAGATTGGCATATTGGCCTTCTGAAACTTCTTCAGAAATCTCAATATTTAATTGATTCGGAGTGGCAGGTTGGTCGGGCATAATGTTTTTTTCAAAAGTAGTTTAAAATTAAAGTAAACAAAAAAAGCCGGTAAATTAATACCGGCCTAATAGAAAAATTAAAAAAAATTTATCTTTTGAATTGTAATTCGAATTTATATTTTCCTGCTAGTATGGTAAACACCACTGAAAATTCTCCGGTTGTGGCATCTGAACTGCTGGAAAGTACTACTGCTCCATAACTATTTGGACTTGAAGAACTTGAACCCGCTTTCACAGAAACAGACCCATCTCCGTTAAAATGATATTCAGCATATCCTCCAAAAAAGTCTCCTATAGAACCTGGCTCAGCAACAGTATGCTGATCAATTGTTTGTAATGTAATTACATCGTCATAAGTTTCATCATAAGCGCCTCCTTTTGTATGAGCATGGAAATTTTCATACGTTCCTGCAAATGGAGAAGAAATAAACCATAAAGGCAAATGGTTCCAGCTACTTATATTCATTGAAGCTTTCGTAATAGTAAAAGGTAAAACATAATTATGCCCCGGAGCAAACTTATCGCTATTAACAGCACATCTGAATATGCTTCTCTCTCATTTGCCGGAACAGTGAGATCCATAGCAGAAACAGTGTAAAGGCTGTCAGGCATCACTTCCATTGGAGTCCAGCTATACGGATAGTTGGGATCATCAGAAGTATGTGCAGGGTCTGCATCCAGGTAATCCTGTTGGGCCTTAGTAGCAGCAGCACTTTGGTCGGTATTATATTGCGTTACCCAATCGTTATCAATTCCAATTGTTGCAGTTACAGGTGCAGTAGGTTTGTTGACAGAAGCAACATTTACATACAATTTAAAACTTGTTGTAGTGTCCGGAGACCAGGAAATCCCATATGGTCCATTAGCATATTTTGCAGCCAACGGCAATTCAATCGCTGGAGATCCCTTTGAAAAATCCGCGTAATATTTGTTATTCTTCAGGCAGGACTGCATGGTGAAAACCAGGCCCGCAATCAACAATATCCTGAAATATCTATTTTTATTTTGTTTCATTTTTTTCAATTTTAATTTTATAAGGAGATTCCATTATAAATAACTATAATTATTTCATCCAAAATATCTTTGATAGTCTGAGGATCATTTCCCTTCGCTACAGCAGCTTTATAATTATCCTGGTTCGTATTTGCTTCAGAAGTAGGATACATTAGTTTAGTAGGAATATCCCTTGTATTTCCCGGAAATACAGTCAAAGGTAATACTGTTGCGTTTGGATAACTTGTACGACGGTATTCAGTCCAGGCCTCAAAACTATTAATGCCCGCCAGCGCTGCCCATTTTTGAGTAATAATATTTTCAATACTTGCATCTCCGGCATTTGCTTTAATATAAATGTTAGCAGCAGCATCTGCTGAAGCTTTACTATCGCCGGCGGCAGTATATAAATACTCAAAAGAAGCTTTGATACCATATTCATACAAAGTCTGAGCATTCCCGTCTGTCCATCCCCTGAAAGCGGCTTCCGACTGCAAAAAATAGCTTTCAGCACCGGTAATTAAAGGAACTGAAGCTTTAAAACTTGCCATTACACCATGACCGATACCAACTGTCCCTTTATTGTTTTGAGCGCTGGCTGTGGTTCTATCACCATAATAAACTCCGTGATAATCTGAATTTAAGGTATCAACAACAGAAAAAGCGGCTGTATTAGGAGCGGAGTTGTCAGGAGCATACACATAATGTAAACGCGGATCATTTTGGGACTTTAAAGAAACTTACAGCTGCGCCACCTCCACGTAAATAATTATAGCCGTCAGCATATAAACTTCCTCCGGGATCAACTGCATAAGAAGCCCAATAGGGATTTTGTTTCCCTGCTGTATTCAAATATCCGGGATTAACTAATGCATCTGATGTCAAATAACCGCTTGAAGCAGTTTTTGCAATTTCAGCCATTGCATCTGCTGCTGAAATTACATTTGATTGGCGAATTATAAATCTCAATTTTAAGGTATTGGCAAATTGTGCCCATTTATCCATTTTCCCGCCAAACATAATATCATTTGTTCCCAGATTGGTAGTAGTAGCAGGGAGCATTGGTAATTAGATTAATTGCATTGTCCAACTGGGCAATGATGAATCGTAGATCGCTTTTCCATCATCATATTTAGGGAAAAAGTTTTCTGAACCCTTAAAAGCCTCAGAATAGGGAGCAGAACCATACGCATCTACAATTATCTGGAAGCCATACGCTTTCATAATTTTTGCAGCGGCTTCTGAATAAGCCCCGTTGGGATCTGCAGCTGCCTGGTGTTTCAATATAATGCAGCATTTTTTAGAATGCTGTATAAATTGATCCCAATTGCTGGGAGAAGCTGAGCTCACATAATATGTTTCTGTATTATTATCTACGGAATATCCTCCGCTTATAGAATAATATCCCATCCAAAGACCAATCCTGGAAGCAGAAAAATATATATTAGCGGCATAACCTGTAAGTATGGGCGGCAATATAAGTGCTGCAGGAGCCTGGGATGGCTGATTTGGGTTTACAGCCAAATCGGTCAAAAATCCCTTTTTGCACCCTGTCGAAAAAAGCAGGGTAGCAAATATTAAATTAATATAAAATAATCTTTTCATGTTTTTTATTTTTTTTAAAGTACAAGCCTTGATATCTGTGTGATTCACTTTCGTATTAAATTATTGTTATTAAAATTTAATATTTATACTAGCACCATACTGACGTGTAGGAGGTAACTGATCATAGTTAGTAATACCTTGAGCATTACTGGCATCAAAGTTAAATTCCGGATCAGTCCATACATTTTGAGATGGCCTAAGCATTATGAGGTTCTTACCAATCAAAGAAAAAGTAAGCCCATGTAGCCAATGAATATTTTGAATTACGTCTTTAAAATCATAAGTAAGACTCACATTCCTTAATTTCCAGAAAGCGGCATTTTCTATGTAAGAAGTACCTGCGTCAGCAAAAGCTGAATTTGTCCAGAAATTAGCGTTTCCATCTATAGTGTAATATTTATCGTTGGTAACATATTTACCATTTTCTTCATAAACTGAATTTGGATAAATAAACCGTTGACGTCCATTTTGCGCGGTAAACTGTGATAGTTCCGGTAAAGTTAAGCTGTGAACCTACATAGGCGAAGAAAACATTTCCCCCCTGGTAGGATGCCTGGGCATTTAATGAGAAATTTTTCCAGCTTAAGGTTGTATTTACATTAACCATATATTTAGGATTTACTTGACCAACTACCTGAAGCGTATCTCCTAAAATCGGGAAACCATCAGCAGGATTGATGATTACGATGGCCCTGAGGGTCGCGCCTGATATCCACTGTTTCAATAACAGGGAAAGGCAGTCCAACCACAGCGTGGTCAGAACCGGTAAGTCCGGTATAACCACCAATATTAAAATCTTTACTGTCTTTATATAATGATTCAACATTTGAACCATTCCATGTAAAGTTTCCACCCAATTGCCATTTTAAACGGCTCGCATTATTTTGAATTACGGTAGCATTTATACCCACTTCAAAACCCTGGCTCACTACATTTCCTGCGTTTACAAATGCGCTGGTATAACCAGTAGTTCCGGAAACACTAACAGGGAAAGTTTGGCCACTTGTCAAAGAATAATAATAATCAGCATCAAGATTGATACGTCCATTAAGGAATCCCAATTCCAATCCTACTTCTTTTTCTACGGTTTTTTCAGGAACCAGGTTTGGATTGCGATATGCTCCGTTCAAAGACAGACCAGCCTGGCTTCCATAAGGGAATCCACCGCCGACATTAAATACATTTTGAATATTATAAGGACTCAGGGTGATATCTCCTGTATTACTATATGCCACTCTTAGTTTACCATAAGAAATTAAATCCTGGTTTTTTAAAGATTTAATGGCATCAGTAAATATCCAGGATGCATCTGCAGACCAGAAGTTATATGCATTCTTTCCTTTTGGAAGTAATGATGAATAGTCCCGACGGAAACTTCCATGAACAAAAAAATAATTTTTGTAACCCAAGGTCAAATCACCATATCCACTTATCAATCTTGTTTTTTCTATATAATGGCTACCGGTAAGTTCACCAATGCGATAATCTGTATTATAAAAATTATCAATGAACAACTGATCAGAACTTACTCCTGATTCGGAAGAATAATCATTACCATAAGGTTTTTCGGTAATGTTATTTCCCAAAATTAAAGTAGCGTCTATATCACCAAAAGTTTTTTGCATGGTAATTATGGCATCCTGTGAAATATTACGGGCATCAGCATTCAAATAAGATGCAGAGCCGTTTTTATGAAGCCCAACACTTGAGGCAGTATTACCGGCTCCCCATGGATCGCTAACTGCATAAGGGGAAAAGTTAACCGCGGCAATATAACTATTATTGTCAAAGGTTAGTATATTGAGTACCTGCCCGATATGAAAAATTCAACCAATCAGTGGCTTGATAATATAATTGCAATACTCCGGTAAAATAATTTGTCTTGGTTATTACGCGGGAATTATATATCTGCCACCATGGATTAGGATAATAACCATTGTAATAATTATCCAGGAAATACGGACTATTAGGATCTTTTAAACGAGAATCCTCTAACGGAACGTTAGCTCCCTGGTTCAGCAGGTTCCAATAAACAGGACGTCCCTGGTTAAAATCTCCACCAACTTCGTTAGTATATCTCTGGGCGTAACTAATATTATAGTTCGCTGAAAATTTTCCATAAGTTTTTTTACCCGAAAAATATAAACTGGTCCGGCGACCCTGATCTTCAGGAACTACACCTTTGGTTGATACATCCTGCACAGAAAGGAAGTAAGAATTTTTGCTGTCGCCTCCTGAATAAGACAGGTTATTCTGAATCCTGTATCCTGTCTGGAAAAATGCTCTTCTCGGATCAGGACTTACAGCTTTAAATGGCGTTTTGAAAAAAGTGCTGTCAGCCAGCGGACCACCTATATATCCCAAATTTGGGTCTCCGTTAAATTCAATACCGTAGTTTTGGTTCTCGTAAGGAACATATTGTATTTGCCCGGTATAAGGATTTTGAAAATAATAAACTTTATTCTGATCAGGCACAAAGGACGGAGGATCCCAAGGATAGGCCCCGGTTTCGCCACTACCCGGTGAATATTTGGTTTGTAAAGGCGGCATATAAGAAATGTTCTCCAGCATGGTCGTATTATTAAATTCAATAACTGGTTTTCCATGTTCAGAGCCTCTTTTTGTGGTAATTACCAATACCCCGTTAGTAGCGTCTACCCCATACAATGCAGCAGCACTCGCACCTTTTAGCACGTTTACACTTGCTACATCATTAGGATTCAAAGAGCTTAGGAAATTGCTGCGAACTGCAATTCCATCAACCACAATTAGTGCCTGGTTGTCCGCATTCAGGTGGCGATAACCACGAAGAACTATACGTACGCCCGGGTCAACTCCATTATTAATTGTGTTAATTTGAAGGCCCGATACTTTACCTGTCAACCCTTCTCCAATGGTTGTAGGTTTAGAAACGGTTAATTCCTGGCCACCCACGTTTTGGGTTCCATATCCCAAAGACTTGGCCTGCCTTTTAATACCAAGGGCGGTTACCACCACTTCATTCAGCCTTTTAGTGCTGGAAGCCATGGTTACATCTGCATTGGTACGGTTGCCAATTTTGAGGGATTGTTCTTCAAATCCAACGCCTGTAAAAATCAAAGTAGCATCAGCAGGAACGTTAAGTTCAAATTGGCCATTCGAATTAGTTGCGGTTGCAGTATTACTCCCTTTTAATTGTACCGTAATTCCCGGAAGAGAGTTGCCATCGGGCCCTGTAACGTGGCCCTTCACAGAATGGTCTTGGGCAGATGCCAATACTCCGCTGAGCATCAGCACTGCAAAAAGTGCAAGAAATCTTCTCATGTGTCTAGTTTAAAAATTTAATTTGCAAATATAAAGGTTCTTTCAAGAACCTAAAAAAAGGTTAATTAATATAAGTTTTGCATTTCAGCAAAACCCGGTTAACCCATGTAGGACACTTTTAACTTTCCATACGCTGCATTATTTAACAATAATTTTAAAATATTGTTTTTCATTAGTGAAAATTTAAATACAATAGCCAGTAAACCAGGTTTTAAGGATATTTTCTATTTCAACTAATCTTCATCAAAAAAAAACTTTTTCTCAAATAAAATATTTTCTAAGTATGTATTCCACATTCTTGAGCACTAATTAAATACTAAAGGCTATAAGTGGATTTGACAATGTGGAATAGATTTTTAAACTAATTAATTATCTATAAAAGACCCGCCACATGGAGTAAAATAGAAATCTTGCTTATTTATTAGTTCACTACACATTATAATGTATCATGGCTTTTTCTCTGCTCGCAATAACTTCTTCGCTTCAATTTCATCCAAAGAAATTTGTTCCTTTAACTCTTCGATTGAATCAAATTTTTCTTCATTCCTTAAAAAATATTTTACATATACCCGAACGAGCCTGCCATAAATATTTTCATCAAAATCAAAAATATTTACTTCAATGGTTCGCCTGTTATCAGCAATTGTAGGCCGGATACCAATGCTCATCATTCCGTTGTGCAAAGTTTCAGGTTTAAATAGAGAATTTTCATTTGAAGATTCTTTTCTAATAGCAACCTTCACGGCGTAAATGCCATTTTCAGGAATCAATTTATAATTATTTTTTATCTCAAGGTTGGCAGTAGGATAACCAAGTGTTCTTCCTAATTTATTTCCATCAATTACTTTCCCCTCAAAAAAATAATCATATCCCAAGCAATCTTTGGCAGTTTTTAAATCACCATCTTTAAGTGCCGAACGGATTTTTGTAGAGCTAATGGTTATGTGGTTCAAAATCTTTTCAGGAATTTCTTTTACTTTGTAATGATACTCATCCTGGTATTTTTCAAGCAATTCATAACCACCGGTGCGGTTGTTTCCAAATCTGTGGTCGTATCCAATAATAATGGTTTTGGGTCGAAATCTTCTCACCAAAAAATCTGAAATATAACCTTCGGCAGATTGATTTGAAAATTCCATTGTAAACGGAACCACCACCAAATGATCAATTCCTTCTTTTTCTAAAAGTTCAATTTTTTCAGAAAGGGTGGTAAGCAATTGGATAGATGGCTGGTTTTTATTTTGATTCAAAACCATCCTCGGATGCGGATGGAAGGTAATTATAACCGATTCACCGTTATTAATTAAAGCTTCTTTTTTTAACTGGTGAACAATCTGAAGATGCCCGCTATGAACCCCGTCAAAAGTACCAATAGTAACGGCAGCGTTTTCAAAAGCGGGTAAGTTATTTATATCTCTGTGTACTTTCATAAGTCGTTCGCAAGTTAATTGATTAATTAAATAATTTGAATATGGATAATTCAATCTTCAATCATACTTTTGGCGAAGGTGAATGGTGAAAACTAAAAACTAAAAAATGTCTTTATATTCCCAACGCGGCGTGTCAGCCCAAAAAGAAGAAGTCCATGCGGCGGTAAAAAACCTTAACCAGGGGCTTTTCCCAAATGCGTTTTGTAAAATCTATCCTGATTATTTAGGCAATGATGCTCAATATATAAATGTGATGCATGCAGATGGCGCAGGCACAAAAAGTATTCTTGCTTATTTATATTGGAAAGAAACCGGCGATATTTCAGTATGGAAAGGAATTGCGCAGGACGCAATAGTGATGAACCTTGACGATCTTTTATGTGTTGGAATTTATGACAATATTATTTTCAATTCTACGATAGACAGGAATAAAAATTTAATTCCCGGCGAAGTTTTGGAACAAGTAATTAATGGCACACAAGAGTTTTTCGACCTCATGAAAACTTTTGGAATCAACATTCATTATCTCGGTGGCGAAACGGCTGATGTAGGGGATGTGGTAAGAACTATCGCGGTGAATGGAACAATGACGGCACGCTGGCCCAAGGAAAAAATAATTTCGAACGAAAAGATAAAACCGGGAAATGTAATTGTGGGTTTGGCATCTTTTGGGCAAGCTACTTATGAAAAAAATCACAACAGCGGTATAGGAAGCAATGGCCTGACGTCTGCGCGCCATGATATTCTTGATAAATATTATGCAGAAAATTACAAGGAAAGTTATGATATTAATTTGCCGGAAGAGGTGGTTTACATCGGGAAAAACAAGATTAAAAATGTAACAGACATCCTCTCTCCTACCCGCACTTTTGCGCCACTTATTAAAAAAATACTGGAAAATAATTTTGATAAAATTGACGGCCTTATTCACTGCAGCGGTGGCGGTCAAACAAAATGTTTAAAATACATTCCTGAAAATATTCGTGTTATAAAAGATAATTTATTTAATCCGCCTGATATTTTTAATAAAATAAAAATTGCCAGTAAATCTGACGACCGCGAAATGTACCAGGTTTTTAATATGGGCTGCAGAATGGAAATTTATACCGATGAAGATTTTGCTTCAACCATTATTCATGAAGCCCGCAATTTTGATATTGAAGCCCAAATTATCGGCAGAGTTGAAGCAAGCGACAAAAAAGAATTGTTGATTGATGCTAATGGGAATGAATTGGTTTTTTAGAAGACAAAATGTTGCAGCTAGTTTTGGTTCTAAATTTTATTGAGGTTCATTTTTTAAGTCAGGCTTATCATTCAATACAAACCTTACTGGCTGGACCACATAAGAATTTACAATATGGCCATTTTGCATGCCCGGAATCCAGCGCGACCCGTTCTTAATTGCATTTACGGCTACATCAGCCAATTGGGAGCCCTGTTTGGTAACGGCTTTCACATCGCTTACTTTACCATCACTGCTTACGATAAATCTAACCTTACAAATTCCCTCACTGTTTTTATTGGCTACTAACTCGTTTCCATTTTTTTGAATAGCGCGTGAACTATATTTTAACCACGCAGATTGGCCACCTGGAAACCTGCTGTCTTTTCCAGCTTGATAAATATCTTTTCTTTATCATCTTTCGTATTTATTGTGGTTGATTTTTTGCCTGATTCGGTTTTATTTGAAGGCATTTTTTTATCAGAATTTTGTAATGTTACCGGCTGCAATCTATAAGCCGCCACCGTGTGCCCGTTTTGCGATGCAGGAATCCATTTCGGCCCGTTTTTAATAGCTTTTATTGAAACTTTCGCCAACTCAGTTCCCTTCATCGTAGTAGCGATTACATCGTTAACAGTTCCATCAGTATTTACAATAAATCTTAAAACACAAGTTCCGTAATCCGCTTCTGTAAACTTAGAAATACTGTCTGTTATTGCCCGCGAAATATATTTTGACCAGGCTTGTAATCCGCCAGGAAAAGAAGCTTCCACTTCAACTTTTGTAAAAACTTTATCCGGCAACGTATCTTTTACAGTAGTAATTACTATGTTATACCTGGTAATAATTTCGACGGCGCCTTCCTTTGCTTTTAATCCATATTTTTTTATTGCGGCATCGCCTTTGAGAACATTGATGGTTTTAATTTCGCTGCCTGGAATTTTATTTAAATCCTGTTTTGATGATTCTTTGCCATCAATTATTATTAAAGTGTTTTCCGGTATATTATTTTTTGTAGTGATTTCTATCACTCCGTTCTTCCCTTTTTCACCATATTCTCTACCCGCGGTTTCTCCTTTTAAAACTTTTATTGATTTAATATTGTTTGGAGCAATATTCTTCATCTCATCTTGCGAGATTTCTTTTCCATCAGCTAATATTAAAGTGCCATTAGGAAATTTTGAATCAATGTAAACTGCATCTGCCTGTCAATTATGTTGCTGGAAATTCGGATCAGAAGATGATGTCCTCTAATTATAAAATGTTCTTACTATTTCTTGAGAAATTTGATATCTTCATTTTTTTTTAGTAGCATTTCATATCAAATACC
Source organism: uncultured Chitinophagaceae bacterium (assembly GCA_963741705.1). GTDB lineage: Bacteria > Bacteroidota > Bacteroidia > Chitinophagales > Chitinophagaceae > Ginsengibacter. The sequence continues at coordinate 29,477 of CAVUJE010000011.1, forward strand.
GATCTTTCATTTTTAACCATATTTTTTCATAGCTATCTCTCCTTTCAATAACGTTCAGAATTCGGATTTCTGTATAATACCTATGGCAGGAGAATATCTTTTTATTTCATCGCTTTTTGTAATGGTTTTTTTACCCATCGAATAAATGATTATGAGCTTGGATTTGGGATATTTTATTTTTCCCATTTATAATAACGGATATGGTATTGAATAAATTTGAGGAATAGAATCATTAAAGTTAACTGATATTTTTCATATGTTCGAATTTTCCTCCGAAGAAGCATACGCATTAATCGCGTCCAAAATATTCTGTGCAATCTTTTCCTGGTCATCGCTGTTGTTGATAAATGCCACATCATTAGGATTACTCAGGAACCCACATTGAACAAGGGCAGCAGGGCAAACATTATGATCAAGAACCCAAACGCCATGGTCCCTTTCTCCGATTTTATCTTCAGTTTTGTAAGATTTTTTTAACTCATTAATCAATGCAGAACCAAGTAATTGATCTTGTTCGTTGTAATTTTTTGTTACCAAAACAGAAAAACCGTTTAATTGTTCGTTTACTGCGGCATTTACATGAATAGCAATAAAGAGATCGGCCTTATTATTTTTAGCAAAGACAACTCTGTCTTTAACCGAAATAGTTTGATCGTTATTTCTTGAAAGAATAATTTTCAGATGAGCATTAGAATTCAAATCAGCAATCTTTTTTGCTATAGAAAGTGTAATATCTTTTTCATTTATGCCGTTGGAAGAATGAGCTCCATTGTCTTCTCCGCCATGGCCGGCATCGATAATTACGGTAATCGTTTTTCCATCATAAAGATTGGTATTTTTATTTTTCACTTTAAGTGTAAAAGCAAAAAACACAATAGCAGCAAGCGGCAAAACCAGCAGCCTGCTTATGTAGCTGACTTTCGGATTTTTATTTTTAGTGAGCATAAGTAACCTCCTTTTTAAGGGTGAATAAAAAAAGTTATTAGCAAGAGAAAAATTTTGTCCGGGATAAACAGTTTGCAAAATCATTTCGGCAAAAGAGTTGATATCACTGTCTTCCAGCGCTTCTTTATCAGCGATAAATTCATGGATCATGAACAATTCTTTTTGCATCAGCCAAAAGAACGGATTGATCCAGAAAAATATTAAAACGATATTCATAAAAATTTTATCGTAAGAATGTTTCTCTTTTATATGTGCTATTTCATGATTAAAAATTTGTTGCCCGGGTTTGGAATGAAGGTCAATCGCTTTGTTCCAAAAGATAGATTTGAAAAATGAAAAAGGCGTTCCTTTCGCGCTGGTATTAATAAAACTGATTCCCTCAAATTCTTTGGCAGGAAATTTTTTCCTAAGCCTTGTTATTTTATATAAAGAAAGAAGAAAAATGAAAAAGAAAACAAGAGAAATAAGCAGATAAAAACCTTCTGCAATGTTTTGCGTTGTGAGTTGAAAACTATTATTCCTGCTATATTCCACAACGGCTTCATCGCCATAACTAATAGTTTGAAGCATTTGAACTACAGTTCCTTTTTCTTCCTGTTGGGTGGAAAAATTGATTTTCATTATCGGAACCAATAAAGAAACCACCACAGCAGCAAGAATATAAAACCGGTTCCAGCGATGAAAGGCTTTGTTTCTCAGAGCGAGAAAATAATAGCCACACAAAATTCCGGAACAGATTATTATTTTTAAAAAATACCACGCAAGGGTTATCATGATAAAATATTTTTATTTAGGTCGGCACCGAAGGTCAGACCGGTATTTTAGAGCTGTTTTTCAATCCAATTTTATTTTCCTTTCTTCAATTTTTTTAGCAGCAATTCCAATTCTTCAATGCTCAGGTTATTTTCTTTCACCATAGAAGAAACGATATTGCTGAAGGAGCCTTCATAATATTTTTTCACCAGAGATTTTACCCTTCCTTTCGAATAAATATCTTTGTTTACCAATGCATAATACTGGTGCATTCGTCCAATGACTTCTATTCCAACAAATTCCTTTTCAACTAATATTTTTAAAACAGTTGCCACAGTATTTTGATGAGGTTTTGGCTCAGGCATTTCATTGGTAATTTCTCTAAGGAAAGATTTACCTAATTTCCAAAGCACCTGCATTACTTCTTCCTCCGCTTTTGTTAAAGTCTTCATTTTTGCATTTTTAATTTTAAAAATCAAATATAAACTATTTTTTTAGTTTACAAACTATTTTTTTAGTTTTACTAAAAAGAATAAAAAAGTTGTTTATTTGTCGGTTTACTGCTTTTCACAATCTTTCACAGATAAAGCGGGAAAAGATTAATAAATTATTTTTTAACAGTTGTATAATATTTGTTTAAAAGAATATATAATTAACCAATTAACTTTACCGCTGTCAGCCAAAAAAATAAGTCATCACTTATGCCAGAAGTTATTGTAGAATTAAAGAATGTAAATATTTACCAGGGCGATTCAATGATCCTGTCCGATGTAAATATTATAGTAAACCGCGGAGAATTTGTTTATCTCGTCGGAAAAACCGGCACCGGAAAATCGAGTCTTTTGAAAACTTTGTACGGAGATCTTGATTTTCGAGAAGGCGAAGGAAACGTTGTTGGATTCGACCTGCGTAATTTAGACTGGAAAAAAATTCCATACCTGCGACGTAATCTTGGCGTGGTTTTCCAGGATTTTCAATTACTAACAGATAGAAATGTAAACCATAATTTAAAATTTGTTCTAAAAGCCACAGGTTGGAAAGATGAAAGATTAATGGATGAAAAAATTGCCGATGTTCTGGACAAAGTGGGCCTAAAAACCAAAGGTTTTAAAATGCCTTTTGAGCTGAGCGGCGGAGAGCAACAGAGGATTGATATAGCGCGGGCACTTTTGAATTCACCCAAATTATTATTAGCAGACGAACCCACCGGGAATCTTGATCCGGAAACTTCTGATGAAGTAATGCGATTGCTTTTCAGTATCTGCAAGGATTATGGAACAGCAATTATAATGGCTACTCATGATTATCCTGTTATCAATAAATTTCCTGCAAGAACTATAAAAACGGAGCGTGGAAAAGTTTACGACAATGCGTCTATATCCACTTCATAAGCTTCAATGCATTTTTTTTATTATCAAAAATTGAATAAAGGATTTCTTTTCTTTTGATAATGTCATTTTGGGAAAAGGAGATTTCAAATAATTCATTGATTTTTTCTAAATATTCTTTCCCATTTTCAGCAATCTCACAAAGGCTTGCCAGTCCGGTTCTTTCTATCGCAGCCATGTTTGTAATTATAAATCTTCCGTTGAACAAAGCGTTCAATAATTTGATTTTTATTCCGGTTGAATTAAAGGAGGGTAATAAATGGATGTGAGCATTGTTTATCAAATCCTCCATTCCGCATAGAGATGGATTTTCTATTAATTCAGCATTTTTATTTTCTAAAATTTTATTTCTGAGAAAGGCAGACGGATTTTTGCCTGCGATGATAAATTGTATTTTTGTTTTAGAAAAAACATTTTTTAAAAGCCAAAGCACCGCTTTTTCATTTTCCGAAACAGACAGATTTCCGTGGTATAAACAAAAATTCCCCTTTCCGGTTTGGGAAGTTATCTTATTAAAAGGCAAAAAAACCGGAAGAAATTGAATTTGTTTTGCTCCAAAAATTCTTTCATAACTTTCTTTATCTTTTTCATTTACCGCAATTACCAGGGCTTTTTCTGCAATTGATTTTTCATATTTTTTTAAGAGCCGGGCTTCTATTTTAAAATACGTTTTCTTATAAAAAATATCTGTCCATTTTGCCAGTTGGTTATAATATTCAAATTCCACATTGTGTAATCGTACCAACACTTTTCTGCCTTTCAAAGCGCCATTATATAAATAATAAGTACAATGAATTCCTTCCAGCAAAACAGGAAAATTATCTTTTTGCAAATTCTGTAATAATAAAGGATTTATTCTTGAACTAACGATATAGGGTAAACGCAATTCTGATGGCCGAAAGAATTTTTTTCTTCTGTAGTAAAATACTTCTTCACAATATTGATTCAATTCCGGTGGTTCGCCCCGTCCATATTCAAAGCAATGCAAATGAATTTTAACTCCTGCTTCCGACAAGGCTTTTATCTTATAAAAAAGATCAAAAACACCACCATAATCTGGCGGATAGGGCACATCAAGGCAAACGATATGTAGGTGTGATTGGTTAATTGATTAAATTGATTAATTAAGAAATAAAAATTGTCATTAATTGTTTGTTCACTGATAAATAACGAATGGAACTTTTTAATAGCTGGGAAATCCTGTCCTGTTGACAAAACTCAGTTTAATTATTTAATATTGGCGAAAATAATTACTCAATTTTTGCCAAAAAAAATTATCATTTCCGTTATCAGCGATTTAGTTACCGACCAGCGTGTACAAAAAGTATGCAATACGCTTCATACTGCCGGCTATGAAATTTTATTAATTGGGAGGAAGAGCAGCAGAAATTTTTCATTAAAACAACTTCCCTTTAAAACTATCCGCTTTTTTAATCCTTTTAGCAGAGGCCCAATGATGTATTTTATTTTTAACTGCCAGTTATTTTTCTATTTACTTTTCATGAAAACGGATATTCTATGGGCCAATGATTTAGATACTCTTTTTCCAAATTATTTAATTTCAATTATTAAAAGAAGCCGTCTTATTTATGACAGCCATGAATATTTTACAGAAAGTGTTTATAAAAAAACTTCAAAAAAAATTTGGGAAAGACTGGAAAAAATTTTGTTTCCCAGGTTAAAAAATGTGATTACAGTAAACAATTCCATTAAGCATGTTTATGAAAATAAATACAATGTTCCGGTTACAGTAATTCGAAATGTTCCATATAAATATATAGCTCAAAATACAGCGGCGGCAACTTTTTTGCCTGCTGATAAAAAGGTTTTATTAATCCAGGGAATGGGCATAAACGAAAACCGCGGTGCTGAAGAAGCCGTGAGTATGATGCGATTTTTACCTGAAGATTTTAATTTATATTTTATCGGAAATGGAACCATTTTGCCAAGGCTCAAAAAAATGGTTCATGATTGTAACCTTGAAACCAAAGTTACATTTATTGATGCGTTGGCTTATCATCAGATGATGGCTTATACCCGGCAATGTTTCCTGGGTTTGATCTTTGAAAAAATTGATGTCAGTGATGAACATTTGTATTCACTTCCCAATAAGTTTTTTGACTACATCCATGCAGGCGTGCCGGTCTTATCTTCAAGGGCTACAGAAATAAAATCGATCATTACAAAATATAAGATTGGTGATTTTATTGATTCTTTTGATCCGGAAGAAATTGCGAAGAAAATTATTTTCATATCAGAGGACAAAACAAGTTATGATTTATGGAAACGCAATACTACCAAGGCTTCCGAAGAATTAAACTGGGAAAAGGAGGAAGAAATTTTAATTGATTTCATGAAGAATATCAGATAGAAAGAATTTGCTGAATCATAGCTTCATGAACCTTTCTCGATGTGGAATATTCCTGAGTATCACTTATAGTGTGATTATGCCAAAGGCTGATAAAAGTTCCGTTTACGTTCTCTTACTTCTTTTAATAAGAAAAAGATTTTTTTAATTTTTTCTGAATAATTTAAACCGGTATCATTCATCACCGAACTTTCCATAAATGTTACCGGGAAAATTTTTAAAGCTAGTAACCTTTTCATTTTTTAAATCATAAAAATAAAAAGGTTTACATGTTCCTGCCCTAAAACCCGGAGCTTCGGGAAATCCCATTGAATAATCTTCGGAAATTCCAGCTTTTAAGAGAGAATTGTAAGTTTCAGGCAAAATAAATTTTAAATAATGCTGCCTGCTTTTGGTTATTTTTTTTCCTGATAAATTTTCAAGTCTTTCCTTTTCAACCAAAATCTTCTCAGGAAAAACAGATGTAAAAAAAGAAGGATGAATGCCTATCTCGCTAAATGTTTTAACCTGGTTAATCAATTGATTCATCGCAGGATTCTGATAATGCAAATTCCTGTCGTGTTTCGCCTTGTCTGCTAACAAGAAAAAGAAAACAGAAGACAATTGATTTTGAGAAATTAATTTTTGAAGTTCATCATAAACATCCCATGGATCTTTTTTTGAAAAAAATAAAGTCTGAATTCTTTCCAGAATATTTAATATTCGAAACTGTAAAATATCTTTTAAAGCCGAACCCAGATTTCTACCAAAACTTCTTCCTTTAAATTTATAGGCAACATCAATGTCATAAGTCAAAATAGTTTGGAATTCTTCTTCTTTAAATTCCAAAGAACTAAATCTTTTCCTCAATTTCGCTTTTAAAATCTCTATCCAAATATTTATTATTGGCTTTTCAAGAAAGTTATTTTGAAAAGCTAAAGTATCAGAGGCTCTGAATCGTCCGAATTTATCTGCACTAAAAGGAAGGTATTCTTCATAACGGCTCACCAGAAAAAAAACAGATGAGAAAATATCGAATCCTAAATCATCCTCTTCGTTTGGAAATAAAATTTTTGCCGCATCTTTTTCTGCCACTTTTATTTCCTGCTTTTTTATTTCGGTTTCGAAAAGAAAAGGTTTGGACCTGATAAAAAATTCATTCTCAATCCTTTTTTCTGAATAATTTATTTTTTCATCCGGATAATTTTCAAATCTTTTTATATCACCAGTAATCTGAAACTCAATTCCCAGTTCATCCCTAAAGATTAAATCAAAAACATACAAGCACCTTGAAGAATTTTTAGGTAAATAAATAAGTAGCATAATTATTTTAAAATCAACAGTAATGGCTAATTGAGACGATAAAGAGTAAAGTTGATTTATTTTAATTACTTAGGCAAAACACTTTGAGTAAAAAAAATTAATCAAATATCTTTGAACATAAACAACGAAGCATGACAGAGTATCTTAAACATCTTTTTACCGGGCAGGATTATGATGAAAATAATTTTTTTCTTATTGCCGGACCTTGCGTTGTAGAAAGTGAAGAATTAATTTTTGAGGTCGCCGAAAAAGTTTCCTCCATTTGTAAAAAACTACAAATTCCCTATATTTTTAAATCTTCTTATCGAAAAGCAAATCGCACAAGTGCTTCTTCTTTCACCGGTCTCGGCGATATCGATGCTTTACAAATGATTTCCAAAGTTGGAAAACATTTTTCCCTGCCTACCGTCTCTGATATTCATGCTCATGAAGAGGCTGCAATGGCTGCTAAATATGTCGATGTTTTACAGATACCGGCTTTTCTTTGTCGACAAACAGATCTTTTAATTGCAGCTGCTGAAACGGGAAAAGTTATTAATGTAAAAAAAGGCCAATTTGTAAATGGCGAATCAATGAAATTTGCGGTAGAAAAAATTCAGAAAGCCGGAAACAATAAAGTAATGTTAACTGAAAGAGGAAACACCTTTGGATATAATGATTTAGTGGTCGACTACAGAAATATTCCCATCATGAAAAATCATGGAGTTCCTGTGATTATGGATTGCACACATAGCCTGCAACAGCCAAATCAAAGCAGTGGAGTAACAGGAGGAAATCCGAAAATGATTGGAACGATTGCTAAAGCAGCAATCGCAACAGGGGCAGACGGCTTATTTATAGAAACCCATCCAAATCCCTCCATTGCCAAGAGCGATGGTGCCAATATGCTAAGACTCGAATTGCTCGAAGGTTTATTAACTCATCTTGTCAAAATAAGTAAAGCTTCTCAATAGAAGTATCAAAATAAGAAATCGGATTATTTGTTCTTCCACTGTAATGGATAAAATAAAAAAGGGGCCGGATTGAAATCCACCCCTGTTATAATCCAATATCCTATGAAAAACCGAGTTTAAACTACTTTCGCAGTTTGTAATATTTTAAAAGCCTTCGCTTAATTTATTTTTGATCTTATTTTTTTCGTTTTATTTATCACTTAGACCGCATTTGACTATAAAACGTTGCATTGGTTTAATTTATTTTATAAAAAAATAAAAAAGGGGCCGGATGGAAATCCACCCCTGTTATAATCCAATATCCTATGAAAAACCGAGTTTGATTACTTACGTAATCTTAATATTTTTGGATGGCTTTCACCATTTTGTTTTAAAGTTTGCTGAGTATTCGTTGAAATTCTGTGTTTTATAATATCCCTCTCCAAAATACTTGAGAATTACTTCAATCTCTTTTGGCTCCATAAATCCGGGAACTGCAGCAGGAATTTGCTGTTTTTGAGGAAAAATTACTGTGTTTGGAAATGCCAGTTGACCCTGAGTGGCGAATAAAGCGAAATCATTTACTTTAGTTCTTTCATCATAATTATAGGTTGTATTGTTCCAGACAACAGCTTGCTTTGTTTCTGCATTAAGTTTAACTGCGTAAAAGTGCTCATTAATGTATGAGATGACTTCCTTGTTATTGTAGGTTTTTTTATCCATCACTTTACACCAATAACACCAGTTTGTATAAATGTCCATGATTATTGGCCTGGGATCACTTTTCATTTTGACATTTACCTCATCAATACTTAACCAATTTATTTTTTCTTTTTCAGTTGGTTTAACTTTGGCTGAAGAAAAAATAAAGAAGCTTGCTATAAAAAAGATTAAGACTTTTTGTCCCATAAATATTAAACGATACTTTTTACTTTTTATTTGAATTTTTTTAAAAATTTTTTTTCATCCTCAATTCCTTCTTAAATGAATAAGATTATAGTTGCAATATCGGGAGCCAGCGGTTCTATTTATGCAAAATTATTATTAGATAAACTCGCCATAACTAAATCGCAATGGTCGGATCTGGGTATAATAATCACAGATAATGCCAAAATAGTTTGGCAGACTGAATTGTCAAAAAATGATTATGATAATTATGAAGCAATTTATTATGATAAAAATAATTTTAAGGCTCCTTTTGCTTCAGGTTCTGCAAATTTTAATATCATGATCATTGTTCCCTGCAGCATGGGAACTGTGGCGCGGATTGCCTCAGGTATTTCCAACGATTTGATTTCCAGGGCAGCAGATGTTATCTTGAAAGAAAGAAGGAAACTGATTTGTGTGGTTAGAGAAACTCCTTATAACCTGGTTCATCTCCGAAATATGGAAACTATTACTCAGGCCGGAGGAATTATTTGCCCGGCATCTCCATCTTTTTATAGCAAACCTCAAACAATTGAAGAAGCCGCATCAACGGTAATAGACAGAGTGATTCAATTGGCAGGATTGGAAATTGATACATATCGCTGGCCTGGATAAATCCAGAAGTAGAAAAGATCACAGATTACCAAAGAAAAATTATTCTTATCTCAAATCAATTATTTCAGCCTTTGGATGACTATTCTTATCGAAAACAAAAAGAGAATCAGGCACATTCGTATTTGTTTTCATTGAGGTAATCTTATAAATATAATGGTTACCATTTTTTTCAAATACTTTACTTGAAACTATATTTTTTGAAGCCTTGTCTACATATAACAATACTTTAAAAAATGTTTTGGTTTTATCAAAAGGAGTCAACTCAATTTCCTGCAATACTTTATTTCCTTCTTTCTTTTCACCATTTAGCTTGTACAAAAAATCTTTATCATAAAAATTAGTAAACATCTTTTGAGGCGTGATAGTATTGGATGATGGATCAAATTTGCTAAGCTGAACTTCATTGGCAGATTTATCGTAAGTCCAGATATTATCCCCATCGCTGTAGATTTCCTGGCCTGAAATATTTACACGGTATTTTGAACCTTTCATATAAACAACACCGGTTTTTGTACCCTCAACTTTGTCGCTTGAATTGGTAATACTAAGGGTAAAATTTGCGGTTACCGTTTTATAAGTCTTGAACTTTGCACTTACTTTGTCCAAAATAGCCTTTGCATCGGGGTCGCTGGTTCCCAGGCTATTATTTTGAGAAAACACACCACCCGCAAAAAAAGTAAATAAAGCTATAAAGAATATTTTCAACATATCATCGTAATTTAATATATAAAGGGGACAAATATACACTATAGACCTAACTATCTGTTGTTCCGTTTAAAGCAAATGCTAAATTAAAATGTTAATTATTAATGTATTAGAAGTTAAGCTTCGACCGACAATACAGATTTATCCTGGTTAACTTTCGTAAAATCCTTTGCAGCCTTTATAAAATGTACAAAAAGCGGATGAGGATTTTCAACAGTACTTTTCAATTCAGGATGATATTGAACTCCAATAAAAAAGGGATGGTTTTTTAATTCTATAATTTCTACAAGGCCGCTTTCAGGGTTAATACCGCTTGCTATCATGCCTGCTTCTTCGAATTGTTTCAAATATTTATTGTTGAATTCCCAGCGATGGCGATGGCGTTCACTAATTTCAGAAGTTCCATAAATCGAATAGGCAAGCGTATTTTCTTTAATTATACAAGGATAAGAACCTAATCGCATGGTACCTCCTTTCATAGTTACCTTTTTCTGTTCCTCCATCATATCTATAACTGGATTGAGCGTGTCAGAATTCATTTCTGTTGAATCAGCATCCGCAATTCCAAGAACGTTCCTTGCAAACTCAATTGCTGCCATTTGCATCCCCAAACAAATTCCAAAAAAAGGCAAATTATTTTCGCGGGCATATTTCACTGCAATAATTTTTCCTTCTACTCCCCTTAAACCAAACCCCGGCGCTACCAACAAGCCATCAATACCCAAAAGTTTTTCATTTACGCTTTCTTCATCAATATATTCACTATGCACATTTAAAATTTGTACTTTACAATCATTCATCGCTCCGGCATGAATAAAAGATTCTAATATAGATTTATAGGCATCCTGCAACTCTATATATTTTCCGATAAGCCCAATCGTAACTTTATTACCGGGATGCTTTACTTTTTCCAAAAATTCTTTCCATTTGGTAAGTTCCGGCTCATTATAATTATGAATATTTAATTTCTTCAGTACAATCAGATCTAATTTTTCCCGAAGCATAGCAATGGGTACTTCGTAAATAGTAGAAGCATCCGCAGCTTCGATTACTGAATCCACTTTTACATTACAAAAAAGAGCAACTTTTCTTTTCAAATCATCGCTCAGCGGGCGCTCGGTACGACAAACCAAAATATCAGGATGAACTCCATTCTCACTCATTAATTTCACACTGTGTTGCGTCGGCTTTGTCTTTAATTCTTTGGCTGCTTTTAAATAAGGAATCAAGGTCAGGTGGACAACAAGACAATCTCCTTCGGGCAATTCCCACTGAATTTGACGAACTGCTTCGATAAAAGGAAGGCTTTCAATATCACCCACAGTTCCACCAATTTCAGTAATCACAATATCATACTCAAATTTTTCTCCCAGCAGCAACATCCTCCTTTTAATTTCATCAGTAATATGTGGAACTACCTGCACCGTTTTTCCCAGATAGTCTCCTTCCCGTTCCCTGTTAATAACTGTTTGATAAATCTTACCGGTAGTTACATTATTAGCCTGGCTGGTATTGATATTTAAAAAACGTTCATAATGGCCAAGGTCTAAGTCAGTTTCAGCGCCATCTTCTGTAACAAAGCATTCCCCATGTTCATAAGGGTTTAATGTACCGGGATCCACATTAATATATGGATCAAACTTCTGAATGGTAACGCGTAAACCTCTTGCCTGCAGAAGTTTTGCTAATGAGGCAGCAATAATTCCTTTGCCTAATGACGAACTTACGCCACCTGTTACGAAAATGTATTTGGCCATTTTTTATGATTTTTAAAAATAAAATTCCTTCAAAACAAACGGTAAAAATGAAATGATTGTAATGAAAGAATATGAAAAATGTGACCGCAGGAAAGAATATGAAAAGAAAAATCCGTGAGGTCATGCAAACTTACATCTAAAATTTAAGCAGAAAAAGTTATAAAATAAATTGTGGAAAAAATTAGAAGAATTAGTCTTAAAACTTTCTTCCGTTCTAAAAACATTATATGAAAATCTATTCAGAAAGATGAGAAAATTAATAGTGAACCAACAAATATTTGTAATTTTTATTCTAAAGATTTGACAAAGTTATTCGTCTATAAAATCATTTCTTTTCTATAAAACAACAACATCCGGCTATTCAACTTTAATAAAAAGAGTTTTAATTAAAAAATTAATAATACTTTTTTGAGTAAAGATAATTTCTCACATAATCTTCTACCCCGTCTTCCAAAGAATAGAAAGGTTGAGCATATCCGGCAGAGCGAATCTTATCCATTTCTGCTTCTGTAAAATACTGATAAGTATCGCGAATATCTATCGGCATATCAATGTATTCAATTTGGGTAGCCTTATCTAGAGCAGAAAATGTTGCATTAACCAAATCATTAAAAGTTCTTGCCTTCCCGGTGCCGGCATTGTAAATTCCGCTAACAAATTTTTTGGGATCAGTTTGCCAACATTCCAAAAACCAAAAGCAAATTTTCAGAACATCTTTTACATAAATAAAATCTCTTAATTGCTCACCATCTTTAAATTCTTTTTTATGCGATTTAAAAAGCTTTACAAAACCATTTTTTAAAACCTGGTTGTAGGAATGAAAAATGACGCTAGCCATTCTTGCTTTGTGATATTCATTAGGGCCGTACACATTAAAAAATTTTAAACCCGCCCAAGCCGGAGGGGCACTGTGGGGGGTGTCATCCCGAGTTTGCACACTGTCATCCTTAGCTTGTCGAAGGGTGTGAGCCCATTTATCAAATTCATTTTTAGAAATTCCATAAGGATTCAAAGGTTTCAATTTTTCAATGATTGATTCATCATCCTTATATCCCAATTCCCCGGCGCCATACGTTGCTGCTGATGAAGCATACACAAGAGGGACCTCTTTATCAGCACAATAATTCCAAATCTTCTTCGAATATTCAACATTCAAATGTTCATGAACAGAATAATCAAATTCAGTAGTATCTGTTCTTGCACCAATATGAAACACAAAATCAATTTGAGGTTTTTCCTTTTCAAGCCAGTCAAAAAAAACTTCTCTTTCAATTTTTTCGGAAAAAAATTTTCCCTTTAAATTCAAATCTTTTTTCTCATTAGAAAAATCATCTGCCAAAATCAGGTTGCGGTATCCTTTTTCATTTAAGAAACCAACTAGGCAACTTCCAATAAATCCGGCAGCGCCTGTTACTACAATATTTGAAGATTTATCCATAATTATTTTATCAATACTGATTACAATTCTTTTTTCATATAATCTCCAATTGTGTTATCGTATTTCTTTTTCCACTCATTAATTTCGTCCCAGTTTTCTCCGTCAACGATTATCTCACCTGAGGTTACTGTTCCTAATTTTTCAAATGGAACATTCAATAGTTGCTCAAATTCATTTACTTTTTCTGCTAAAACCGTTACCACTACCCTACCCTGCGCTTCGCCAAACCAATAGGCGTCTTTACGAATCTGCGTTTTTTGTTGTTTTACTGCAAATCCGAGGCCTCTCTGAAAGCCACTTTCAGCAAGCGTTATTAATAAACCTCCCTCAGAAATGTCATGTGCAGAAAGTATCATTTTATTTTTGATCAGGGAACTAACAGTTTGGTGTAAACGAAATTCTTCTTCCAAATCAAAATAGGGAGCAGGTGAATATTCAACCTTGCAGATTTTATGAACATATTCGGAGCAATTGAAATCTTCAACATTTTTACCTAACAAATAAATCACGTCGCCTTCATTTTTGAAATCCAGCGTCATTTTATTTTCATAATCTTCCAGCAACCCTACCATCCCAATAACAGGAGTCGGATAAACCGGTCCGGAAGGCGATTGATTATAAAAGCTCACATTGCCGCCTGTAACAGGCGTATCAAATTTTAAACAAGCTTCTGACATTCCTTTAATGCTTTCCACAAATTGGTAATAAACTTCAGGATCATAAGGATTACCAAAATTCAGGCAATTGGTTACGCCCAAAGGAATTCCGCCACTACAAACAATATTTCTTGCCGCTTCGCTTACCGCGATCATACAACCTACAAAAGGATTTGCAAAAACATACAGGCTGTTGCAATCAGTAGTCAAAGCCAATGCTTTTTGGGTTCCCTTTACCAAAACTACAGCTGCATCAGAAGGGGCATTGGTATTAAGGTTAGCCGCGCCCACCATGCTATCATATTGTTCATAAATCCATTTCTTTGAGGCAATAGAAGGAAGCGAAATTAATTTTTCTGCAATATTTTTTAAATTATCGGGAACCGGGATTTTTGCAGGATCAAACGATTTTATTTTTTCAAAATATTTGGGTTCTTTATATTCCCTTTCATAAACCGGGGCACCACCACCAAGTACCAAACTTTCGGCTGGTAATTCAGCTTCCAATTTATCATCCATATAAAAACGAAGCATTTCTCCATCCGTAACTTCGCCAATTTGCTGACATGGAAGATCCCATTTCTCAAAAATATCGACTACTTCTTTTTCTCTTCCCTTTTGTACGGTAAGCAGCATTCTTTCCTGGCTTTCGCTTAGCAGAAGCTCCCATGCTTTCATCTGACTTTGGCGGGTTGGAACTTTTTCAAGATAAATATTCATTCCAACTCCTCCCTTGGCGCTCGTTTCAGCCGTTGAGCAAATGATTCCGGCTGCGCCCATATCCTGCATTCCAACCACAGCGCCGGTCTCAATTACTTCAAGGCAAGCTTCCAGTAATTTTTTTTCCTGGAAAGGATCACCCACCTGCACGGCGGGTAAATCTTCCGCACTGCTTTCTGTAATATCAGCAGAAGCAAAAGCTGCTCCCCCATTCCGTCTTTTCCTGTTGCGCTTCCCGCAATAAATACAGGATTGCCCTTTCCTGGTGCAGTTGCACTAACTGTCTCGCCTAAACGTACCACTCCTGCACTCATGGCATTTACCAAAGGATTAGTGTGATAACATTCTTCAAAATAAATTTCGCCCCCGACAGTCGGGACTCCAAAACAATTTCCATAATGGCCGATACCGCTCACTACGCCGCTTAATAAATGTTGTGTTTTTTCATTTTCAATTTTCCCAAATCGCAAAGAATTTAATGTGGCAATGGGCCTGGCTCCCATCGTAAAAATATCGCGGTGAATTCCTCCAACTCCGGTTGCTGCCCCTGGAAAGGTTCGATAGCTGAAGGATGATTATGACTTTCAATTTTAAAAACCACGCCCAAACCATCCCCAATATCCATCAGACCCGCATTTTCTTCGCCGGCGGCTACTAAAAGTTTTGAACCTTCTTTAGGTAAAGTTTTCAACCATTTAATAGAATTTTTGTAACTACAATGCTCACTCCACATAACAGAGTAAGCGCTTAATTCTGTAAAATTGGGAACGCGGCCAAGAATTTCAACGATTTTTTCAAATTCATCCTTTTTTAGACCTAACTTTTCAGCCGTTTCAAATGTTATTTCCATAATTGTAAAAAAAAGCAAACTTACAATCTCTTAATCTTCTATCAGAATATCCGGTGTAAATATTTTAACTAACTTCCCACAATTAAATAATTGCTGCTTGCTTTATATTCTGTTTATTTTCTATTTAGTTCTTTTTTGCTGGTTAATTACCCGGATTACATTTTTCAGAAAATCAGGCTTAACCAACCAGATTCTAATCGTTTTGTTCATTGTCAGGATTTTATTTATGCTGGTTAGTTGCTATGTTAACCTGTATATTTTGCCAGTTTCTGATTCCGTGAATTTTAATCAACAAGGAACAGAAGAATTCAATTTACTTTTTACCAATCCTCATGAATATTTTATAAACATTTTTCACAATCCATATACAAACGGATATTCAAGGGTTTTCAACGATTATCATTCTTATTGGAACAATCTGCGCACCATACTAATCGCAAAAATGATTTCAATTTTTGATATCTTCAGTTTTAAAAATTTTTGGATCAATTCACTATTTTTTAATTTTTTAGTGTTTTTCGGCTGCGTAGCACTATATAAAGTTTTAAATCGCGTATTTCACAAAGCAACTTTTCAATTAATACTTTGTATTTTCCTGTTTCCTTCGGCATTATTTTTTACTTCGGAAATACATCGTGATGGATTGATTCTTCTTGCTGTTTCAATGCTTATTTATCATTTGTATTTTCTAACTACATCAAAAACAACGTCTATAAAAAGAATTCTTATAGTCATCCTTTATCTTTTTCTTATTTTTTTATTAAGAAATTTTGTTATTCTCGCTCTCATCCCGGCGTTAATTGCGTGGTTGATTGCTACAAGGTTTTTAAAAAAAGCACTTCTCTCATTTCTTATTGTTTATATAATTAGTGCTATACTTTTTTTTACAACAGGCTTCATTTTTCCAAAAGCTAATTTTACCGTCTTATGTAGCCCACCGGCAGGAAAGCTTCATTGAATTAGGAAAACAAGCCGGATCAACTTTGGAAGTTAAAAAATTACAGCCGGAGTCTTAAAAGTTTTATTGTCAATTCTCCACAAGCTTTAAACATTGCTTTTATGCGGCCTTATATTACAGAAATGAGAAATTTGGAATTAGCCCCTTTTGCCTTTGAAATATTTATAGTTGAAATTCTCATTTGTGTTTTTCGTTCTTTTTCATAAAAGAAACAAAAAGGTTCCCCCTCTTATTTATTTTCTCCTTTTTTTTAGTTTCACAATGCTCATGATGTCCGGTTATACCGTTCCTATTTTAGGCGCTATCGTCAGGTACCGGAGTATTTATTTAATGTTTTTAATGATACCAGTCACTTGTTCTATTAGCTGGCAAAATGTAGGTAGGTTTCTGAAAATTTTTAAGAAATAAATCAATGATAAAAATAGAAACTTACCTTATTTGTTGGTTTACTCACGAATAGCAAATTTATATTCTCCAAAATATAAACAAATAAAAAAAAATAATATATTTATATTTTTATAAAAAAGTACCAGCATTTTAAAAAATTTATAAAAAATTTTTATACTTTTTAAAAATAAAATCGTTTTTTTGTGCCTCAAAATTATAAAAATGGAATCATTACGATTAAATGCACTTCAGTGAACTTCTTGCGACTCCAAGAAGCCAGGAAGTAGATCCACCCAGAAAAATAACCAAATTTTTCGCTGAAAATGTTTTTGATTTAAAAAAGGCCCGCGAATTTTTAAGTGATGAAGCTTATAAAAGCCTCGTGTCTTCTATCAAAAATCAAACAAAAATAGATAGAAAAATGGGAGACCAGATAGCTTCTGCTTTAAAAAGCTGGGCAGAAACTAAAAATGTTACTCACTATACCCACTGGTTTCAGCCTTTGACAGGTGCTACCGCCGAAAAGCACGATTCATTTTTCACGCTGAAAAGTGACGGAACAGCCCTTGATGAATTTGATGGCAATGCATTAATTCAGCAGGAACCTGATGCATCTTCTTTCCCAAGCGGAGGAATAAGAGCAACTTTTGAAGCAAGAGGTTATACCGCATGGGATCCCTCCTCTCCTCCATTTATCGTTGAAATTGGTAACGGGCGTACTTTATGCATCCCTACCATTTTTGTCTCTTATACCGGGGAATCGCTGGATGCAAAAACTCCTCTTTTAAAATCAACTGTAGCACTTGAAAAAGCGGCGGTGGATGTTTGCCAGTATTTTGATAAAAACATTACTTCAGTTAAACCCACATTAGGTTGGGAACAGGAATATTTTGTTGTGGATGCCACATTAGCCAATGCCCGCCCCGATCTCATTATGACTGGCCGCACCCTTTTTGGACAAGCCCCGGCTAAAGGCCAGCAATTAGAAGACCATTATTTTGGCGCTATACCAGAAAGAGTTTATGCTTTTATGAGGGATTTTGAAGACCAGGCTTACAAATTGGGAGTTCCTTTAAAAACCAGGCATAATGAAGTAGCCCCTTCTCAATTTGAGTGTGCTCCTATTTTTGAAGAAGTAAATATCGCGGTGGACCATAATATTTTATTAATGGATTTAATGACGCGGGTAGCAAGAAGGCATAACCTTATTGTGCTCCTTCATGAAAAACCATTTGCAAAAATAAATGGCAGTGGCAAACATAATAACTGGAGCATGGCCACCAACACTGGTGTGAATTTGTTGGGCCCAGGTAAAACACCAAAAACAAACCTGATGTTTCTTGCCTTTTTTGTAAATACCATTAAGGCGGTTCATGATCATGCAGATATTTTGAGAGCCTCAATTGCTACAGCCGGAAATGATCACAGGCTTGGAGCTAATGAAGCGCCTCCGGCAATCATTTCTATTTTTATCGGTAAATATCTGACAGATGTGCTTAACGAAGTAGAAAAAAGAGTTAGCGATAAATTTGACGAGCAGGATGAAGCAATGCTAAAACTTGATATTCACAAAAGCATTCCGGAGCTGATGATGGACAATACAGACAGGAACAGAACTTCGCCTTTTGCGTTCACAGGTAATAAATTTGAATTCAGGGCAGTCGGTTCTTCGGAAAACTGTGCGGGTCCAATGACTGTCTTAAATACCATCGTGTGCCGATGCACTTACTCAATTTAAAACTGATGTAGATGCAATAATCGAAAAAGGCGAGAAGAAAGAAATTGCCTTGATGCAGACAATTCAAAAATACATTGTTGAAAGTAAGAGCAGTTTTGTTTGAAGGAGATGGCTACAGCGAAGCCTGGGCAAAAGAGGCAGAAAAAAGAGGGCTTGCCAAATGTAAAAACAACTCCTCATGCGTTAGATGCATTTGTTACAGATAGCTGCTAAAAAGCTGTTTGAACGTTTTGATATTTATTCAAACAAGGAACTGGAAGCAAGACATGAAATACAACTGGAAAATTATATTAAAAAAATCCAGATTGAAGCAAGAGTAATGGGCGAGCTGGCAAGCACTTACATTTTGCCTCCCGCAGTGAAATATCAAAACATCCTGATTCAGAACATTAAAGGATTAAAAGATCTGGGTTTTGATGAAAGCGCTTATTCTTCTCAAATGCAGATCGCGCAGAAAATTTCTGAGCATATAGATATTATCGGTGCAAAAGTGAAAGAAATGATCGAAGCAAGAAAAGTAGCCAATAATATTGAAGAGTCAAGAGAGCGGGCAATTAATTATTGCGATGAGGTGAAGAAACATTTTGATGAGATTCGCTATCATGTTGATAAATTAGAACTATTGATTGATGATCAACTTTGGGAATTGCCTAGTTACAGGGAATTACTTTTCTTACGCTAATTAAGATTAAGAGTTTTATTTTTTTTAACATGCCGGAGTTAAACTTCGGCATGTTTGTTTAATCTATGATTGAAACAATAAAAACATGAAAAAATTATTTCTCGTAGCTATAGCCGGTTTGTTCTTTGCAGCTAACAGCAACGCCCAGGTAAAAAGAAACGTCCCTCAATCTAAACAAATGCGATCTGATTCTTCCCGTCACTTTAAAGGAGGAAAGATGATGGAGCAGCTAAATCTCACTCCCGACCAGAAGACGCAGATGAAAACCCTTCACCAGGAGATGAAGCAACAAAGAGAGGGAATAATGAATGACCAATCTCTCACTGCAGATCAAAAGAAAGAAAAGATGAAAGATTTGCATAAATCACAATCTGAAAAAATGAACACAATCCTCACTCCTGACCAACAGTCAAAAATGAAAGAGATGAGAAAACAAAGAATGAAAAATCACAAAATGAATGGTGGAATGAAAAAAAGCCAGGCATCGTAACATTAAAAAATTCCCATGAAAATTAAAGCCGGTTATCGAAAGATGCCCGGCTTTTTAGCATATAGTTGAAAACTGCGCAAAACCTAATATTGTATCTTTGCCAATTATTTAAAAAAGATGAGTACTAAAGGAAAAGTTTTAATGGCTATGAGCGGCGGAATAGACAGTACTGTTGCCGCCTTGATGCTTCATGAAGAAGGTTATGAAGTAGTAGGAATCACTATGAAAACATGGGATTACGCTACCAGTGGCGGAAAAAGCAATAAAGAGACAGGTTGTTGCAATATTGATAGCTTTAATGATGCACGGATGGCCGCGGTTCAGCATGGATTTCCACATTTTATACTTGATATTCGCGATGAATTCGGAGATTTTGTTGTCAATAATTTTGTAGATGAATACATCGCGGGACGCACACCCAATCCCTGCATTTTGTGCAATACACATATAAAATGGCGCGCGCTTTCAAAAAGAGCCGATGCGCTGGGCTGTGATTTTATCGCCACCGGCCATTATGCGCAAATTCATCAGCATTCTAACGGAAGATATTTTATAAGAAAAGGAATTGATGACACCAAAGATCAGAGCTATGTTTTGTGGGGATTGCAGCAGGATTTATTAAGCCGGACTCTGTTACCTTTAGGCACTTACCGGAAAACCGAAATCAGGCAGATGGCTATTGACTTTGGCTATCCCGAACTGGCAAAGAAGAATGAAAGCTATGAAATTTGTTTCGTGCCTGATAATGATTACCGTGGTTTCTTAAAAAGAAAAGTGGATGGACTGGAAGAAAAAGTTTCAGGAGGATTTTTTGTGGACAAAACTGGTAAAATTCTCGGCCCACACAAAGGTTATCCTTTCTACACAGTTGGCCAGAGAAAAGGCCTGGATATTGCTTTGGGCAAACCCGCTTTTGTTACTAAAATTATTCCCGAATCAAATACCATCGTTTTGGGCGATGAAGAAGATTTGAAAGGAAGTGAACTGACTGTAAAAGGAATAAACTGGGTCAAATACGATGGTGTTTCTGACGGAATGGAAGCAATCACAAAAATCAGGTATAAAGATAAAGGCGCACTTTCTTACCTTTCTGCATACGAAAATGGATTGAAAGTCCGTTTTTATGAAAAAGTAAAAGGAATTGCGCCAGGCCAAAGCGCTGTTTTTTATGAAAATAATGATGTGATAGGTGGTGGAATTATCCAGAGAAATGAGATTTAGATAGTTTAGAAATGGATTAGCAGATAGTTTCGATTGCATTGTGTTCCTTGAAAATATCTCAACAAGTAATTTATGATAAAATATTTTTTTGGAATCTCATTTTTGAGTTTGTTGTTTGTTTCGTGCAAAAAAGAAACGGACAACTTTACCACTATTCCGGCACGTGATTATTACCCGTTGCAGATAGGAAAATATATTACTTATGACCTGGATTCTACAGTGTTTACCAATTTTAATCAGAATCTCACCGTCAGACATTACCAGGCACAATATAAAATAGAAGATCAAACCACGGATAACCTGGGAAATCCCGGATTCATTGTGAATCGATATCTTCGTGCGGATTCTTCCAAACCTTGGGCAATTGATAATGTTTTCACCGTTTACCCGACCGGAAAATCGATTGAGTATATTCAGGATAACCTTCGCTTTATAAAATTAATGTCTCCTGTAACTGAAGGTTTTTCGTGGAAGGGAAACAGTTACCTGGCTTACGATCCTTATCGATCTTATGTTTTTGCCAACCCGGCGTTTATGGAAGACTGGAATTATACTTATGAAAATGTAAATCAACCCTTGTCCATTAATTCAAAGGATTTTGAAAGTACCATTACTGTTTTGGAAGTCTCTGATTCTACAGGAAATCCCGCTATTTCCGGAACCGAATACGCAGAAAAAACGTATAGTATAGAAAAGTATGCAAAAGATATCGGACTCGTATATAAAGATTTTATTCATTGGGAATACCAGGGCACAGATAATACTTATAAAGGTTTTGGAGAAAGGCTAAGTATTATTGATCACAATTAGTTTATCAGAAGCTTTTTCCAGTAAACGAACAAAAAATTATTTTTTTCAATTTATGAGAAAAGACTTTTTCTTCCTTGTAATTATCAATTTCTTTTCCCTAAATACTTCTGCTCAGTTTACAAGATATATTGTCAGGTTCAAAGACAAAACCGGCACCCCTTTTTCCATCAGCAATCCCTCTCAATTCTTATCTGCAAGAGCTATTGAAAGAAGGGCAAAACAACAAATTCCCATCGATGAAACTGATTTGCCCATCGTCCCTGCTTATATAGACAGCATTAATTCTGTACCTAATGTAACCGTTCTTGACGAATCAAAATGGTTCAATCAAATTTGCATCGCCACGACTGATTCAACCGCGATATTAAAAATCAATTCATTTTCATTTGTTATAAAAACCGAGCCCGTTAAAAGATTGATTTACCCAAACATCGCCGGGAGAAATCAATCACCAGGATTTGTAACAAGAAATAAATTTAACGAGCAAATAAAAGGTGTTAGTTCTCCAACATCTCCACCTGTTGCGGGAAATTATTATTCTTATGGTAATTCCTTTGACCAGGTTCATATTCACAACGGCGAATATTTACATAACAATGGATTTCGCGGACAGGGAATGCTAATTGCCATTATAGATGCCGGATTTTATCATTATAAAACTTTACCGGCTTTTGACAGTGTAAATACTAAGAAAAAAATAATTGACACTTATGATTTTGTCGAAAATGAATCCTCTGTTAATGAAGACTATTATCATGGAATGATGTGTTTCTCAATTATTGCAGGCAACATTCCCGGCGAATTGGTAGGCACTGCCCCGGATGCTACATTCTTGTTGTACCGCTCCGAAGATGTGGCTTCAGAATCGCCTGTTGAGGAACAATATTGGATAGCCGCTGCCGAAAGAGCAGACAGTGCCGGCGCTGATATCATTTCCACCTCTCTCGGTTATAATTTATTTGATAATCCTGTTTTCGATTATAGCTATGCTGATATGAATGGGCATACAAGCATGATTGCCAAAGCATCCACTCTTGCCGCAAAAAAAGGAATGATTTTACTGGCAGCCGCAGGAAATGAAGGCGGTGACAGTTGGCATTACATAACAACACCCGCCGATGCTGACAGTACCATAACAGTCGGAGCTGTAAATGCTTCGGGAGCTGTAGCAAATTTCAGCAGTTATGGCCCCTCAAGTGATGGGAGAATAAAGCCTACCGTTGCTTCTGTCGGTTGGGAAACTGTTCTTTCATCAACAAGTGGCCCTCTTCAAACCGGCAACGGAACTTCTTTCGCTACACCGAATCTCGCAGGGCTGGTAACTTGTTTGTGGCAGGCATTTCCCGATTTCACCAATATGCAAATTATAGAAGCCGTTAAAAAAAGCAGCAGCACTTATAATACTCCGGATGACAGGATTGGTTATGGTATTCCTGATTTCAAAAAAGCTTTTGATGATTTAAGTAATCAACGAACTATAAAAAATATAGCTGCAGTTTTAGGCGACCAGTTCATTAAAATATTTCCCAACCCTTTTAAAGATAATTTTACACTGGCAATAAAACCAACACTGACTTCTGTTGCAACATTCAATCTATATGATGCTTCAGGAAAACTATTCTTTACCAGAAAAATATCGTTACAGGAGGGTGTAATTCAAATTATTCATTTTAATCAAATGCAGCCGCTTCAAAATGGATTATACATTTTAAAATTCAGTGACGGGAAAAATAAGAAGAGTTTTAAATTGATAGTACAATGAGACCTTACCAGTAAAGCAACAAATAATCTATTTTTTTATTCGCCCAGGGAAGACGCTAATTTTTAAATAACGCTACAAACAAAGTGTCAGCCTGCATTTCATAACCTTTCAAGTATTCATTCTTAATCAACTGCAGACTTGTTTTTTTCAAAAAAAACTTTACATTCTCTTCATTTTCCTCTTTAAACACAGAGCAGGTAATATAAAGCAAGTACCCATTTTCTTTTAAACACTGCAGCGCATTCAGAACTATTTGCTGCTGAAGTTTCGCGTATCGTTTTATTTCCTTTTGTTCAAAATAAGAAAGTTGTTCCGGTGTTCTTGCCCATGTTCCTGAGCCCGAGCAGGGGACATCAGCGATAATTACATCAAAAAAGTTTTCAAATTTTTTCAATGGCCCCGGAACAGAAAGGTCAGCAATACAAGAAGCATATTTTAAAATTCCCGCCCGCTGAAATCTGAGTTGAAGATTTTGGAGAATATTTTTTCGTGTATCACTTACTGTTAGTTCTACATTTTTAAACAGATCATAAGCCAGGATGGATTTTCCACCACTTGCCGCGCAGCAGTCCCATAGTGAAATGTTGGATGTTGAACGTTCGATATTTGATATTAAAATATCCTCTGTTCGTTGCGAATTATAATCCTGGATAACCACTTCATCATCTACCAACAGAATCTCACTTATCTTTTCATTATTTGAAAAAGCAAGGCAAGTATCATTGACCTTTTCAAAAAAAATGTTTGCCTTTTTCAATTTCTCTAAAACAATTTTTTCTTTTCCCGGCCGGATTCTTATAAAGAATTGGGGTTGAACCAAATAAGATAAATTAAAGAGTTCTTCATTTATCTCATTGCTGAGTTCTTCATTGAAAGGAAAAATAGAAACAGGATTGAAAAAGTTTCTAACCAGCTCATTCTTTGTCAAAATATTTTCACTAACCAGGCCATTCCACTCTGGCTTTAATTCCTCAAGAATTTTGGAAGGCTTTTGTTCAACCAAAAAAGTAGCCAGTAATAATTTCTCATTGACCGTAATTTCTTCACTAACACCAAAGCCTAAACGAAAAAAATCGTAACAAAGCGAAGAGATTATTTTTCTGTCTCTGGAGCCATGTTTTTTATTTATTGAAAAGTATTTTTTTAGGTATAAATGAAAAGGCTCATTTCCGTGGTAGTTGGCAAGAAGGGAATTAACATAAGTAAGATACCGGTGAACATAACTTCTTACAACAGGTTCACCTTTATTCATAATTTCTAATTATAATTACCTGAAAAAATTAAAGCTGAAGAAGCGCCTTAACAGGGTCTTTACCAAATAAAAGTTGTTCCGGATTTTCAAGCATTTGCTTCACCCGAACCAAAAAGCTTACCGATTCACGGCCATCAATAACGCGATGGTCATAACTTAATGCGACGTACATCATTGGTTTTATAACCACCTGGCCTTTTATTGCTACGGGCCGTTCTATGATATTATGCATTCCTAAAATCGCACTTTGTGGAATATTAATGATAGGCGTACTCATCATAGAACCAAAAATGCCTCCATTGGTGATAGTGAAAGTCCCTCCCGTCATTTCTTCTATTGTCAGTTTGCTTTCACGGGCTTTAACTGCAAGCTGAACCACTTCTTTTTCAATTTCTGCCATACTAAGGCTTTCAGCATTTCTTATCACAGGAACTACCAGGCCTTTCGGAGATGAAACGGCTATTGAAATATCGCAAAAATCATGAGAAATAATGTAATCGCCTTCTATTCGCGCATTCACTGAAGGCCATTCCTGCAAAGCAAAACAGCAGGCTTTAGTAAAAAAGCTCATAAAACCCAGGTTTACTTCATGCGTCTTCTTAAATGTTTCTTTGTACTTCGCTCTCAAGTCCATTATGGCGCTCATGTCCACTTCATTAAAAGTAGTGAGCATTGCAGTGCCATTCTTTGCTTCTACCAACCTTCTGCTAATAGTTCTTCGCAGGTTGCTCATTTTCTTCGAACTTTCTTCCCTGCTATAAAGTTCTTTCCCTATGGTTCTGCCGGGATTTTGAAGCGCCTCCAAAACATCATTTTTCATAATCTTTCCATGAAAACCGGTCGCAGTTATTTTTGAAGCATCCATCTTTTTTTCAGCAAGAATGGCAGCCGCCACCGGGGTGGTCTTTAAATCTTCTCTTTTACGGGATTGATTGTCCTGCGGAGTAATTTTTTCTGCCGGATAGTTTCCTGTTCCGGCATTCTGGCTTACTTCCTGCTTTTTTTCATCGTCCTTTCCAGCAGTTTTATTTTTTTCTTCACTTTGTCCCGCGGGCCTCTCAGCGGTTTGGTCTATAGTAGCTACAACATCACCTATTTGAATCTCTTCATCTTCTTTTGCTATCGTATGTAAAATTCCAGCCTGTTCCGCATTGATTTCAAAAGAAGCTTTTTCACTTTCCAGTTCTGCTATCACTTCATCTCTTTCAACCCAATCGCCTTCCTTTTTTACCCATTTTGTAAGGGTAACTTCTTTTATGCTTTCACCAATAACAGGCACTTTAATCTCAATTGATCCGGGCTTATTACCGGAACCCGTATCATCTTTACTTACTTGTTTATTATTTTTAGAAGTATTTGTTTGCGCAGCAGGAGCTTCAGATTTAGGTTGAGTATTCTTCACTTCTGCTTCTTTGTTATTTTCCTTAGATTCAATTTTTCCTTTGGGTTTTTCAGCTTTTTCATCAATGGTAGCAACCACATCTCCTATTTCCAAATCTTCCTCTTCTTTAGCGACTGTATGCAAAATTCCTGCTTGTTCCGCATTGATCTCAAAAGTTGCTTTTTCACTTTCCAGTTCTGCTATCACTTCATCCCTATCAACCCATTCTCCATCCTTTTTGATCCATTTGGTAAGGGTAACTTCATTAATACTTTCGCCTACAGTAGGCACTTTAATTTCTACTGACATGAATTTTTTTTTGAGATTTACAAACCTAAGCTAAAAAGAGAAATACACAAAAAGCAAACCGAATTGAAACGAAAGGAATCAACTTGAAAATCCAAAAACAAGGCATGTTCAAAAAATAAAAAATATTCTGTTTATTTTCGCTCACATAAAGTGTTCTGGCTTAAAGTTTGCCCAATTTTGTAAAATAAGAAATTGCACTATTATTGTTGTTCGGTTCCTTTAATCTACTTTTATGAAAGTAGAATTTATCAAAAATTGTAAGTAAGTTTTATGAGGAAAATAATTCTAATCATTCTTCCTTTTTTATTTTTCATTTCGGGTAGCGCGAAAGCACAACTGATAATAGATTCAGTGAGCTTTGTCGTTCAAACAGGTGCGGTAGTTACCGTTACAAACGATATTACAAGCGCCAAAGGCCTTCCAAAAATGGGAAAGTTTTCATTACAGGGAACTGATTCGCAATCCATAAATATGAATGGAAATATAATTCCCAATCTGGAGATTGATAATTCTTTGGGTGTTTGGCTAAAGGGAGATATCAAAGTTTCTAATACTCTTAATTTTTTAAATGGAAAATTCATTACAGGCGACCATAATTTTTCACTTGCCGATTTGACCGATGTCAATGGAATGGGGAATGGAAAATTTATTGAAACCAGTGGAACAGGGAAAGTAATAAAAGATATCCCGCTTAATCTTAATCTTACCTCAAATGAAATTCCAGTTGGCGCCGGATCTATTTACAGGCCTGTTTTTCTTACTACAACAGGAGACAACGATGGAGGAAATATAGGAATAAAGGTAATGGACACTGCCAGTGCCTACAAACCACCTTCCACGACCGACAATTTGAAGGCTAACTGGACGATAACCAAAACCGGAATAAACGGCACCTTAACCGTAGATGCGAGATATGATGATCCAAATGATATTTCAGGCGATGAAAATAATTTAAAGGGTTATTTATTTGATGGCACAGATTGGGCTTCTTCAGGCACAATCAACACTTCAACTAACACGATTTCTTTTCCTGTAACACTTTCATCAGTTAATATTACAGCAATTGACAAATTTGATTTATTAAAAGGAAAGGTTCTGCTACAAGGAGCGTATGATGCCACTGGTTCTAAGATGTCAGATAATTTAAGAGTGGCAGGCCTCTTACCCTTAACGGATCCGTACAGGCAATCCCCCTATAATACGGCCTTTGCTGAAGTAAATGATGTATTAACTGAAACCGTGGATCCACCTGTTTTTGCTGACCAGCCTTCTCAGGACAATAATATTGTTGATTGGGTATTTTTAGAGTTAAGAAATACTACATCGGGGAACAACATACTTCAAACCAGAAGCGCCTTGGTTCAGAGAGATGGAGATATTGTAGATGTAGATGGGAAAAGTCCAGTTACCTTTAATAATGTTGATCCGGGAAATTATACCATTGCAGTAAGACATCGCAATCACCTGGGACTGAGCACTGACCCGGCTTCTTTTACTCCGTTATTATCAGAAAAACAATCTACAGCCCCATTAGTTGATTTTACTAATTCTGCATTTTTATATCAAGGAGCTACTGCTCATGGCGTTGCTACCGACGGGAAATTTGTATTGTGGGGAGGAAATGCGAATATGAATGGGGTGGTAAACTTTACAGGAATAAATAATGACAAGCAGTATATATATAATACAACCTTGGATGCAAATTCCGGTAATATTCAAACAAATATTTACTCTTCTTCCGACTTAAATATGGATGGCAAAGTAAGCTTTAATGGGTTAGGCAACGACAAGAATTTCCTTTACAATAATGTGCTGGAAAGTAATACAGGAGCAAATAAAATCCAATCACTGCCATGATCTATAAAATTTAAAAAATAGAAAATTATGAAAAAAATATTTACTTTACTGTTTCTGTTAATACTCGCACCTTTTTTAATAAAAGCTCAGGGGAAGTTACAAGCTAGTATTGGAATTGGCGATGCACCTAACCGAATAAAGATTTACATAAAATCAAATACCACCGAGACTACTAACATGTCTGACCTGGAATTTAATATCGCTGTCCCCGAATCAGAAACGATAGTAAAACCTACACTAATTTCCGCAGCTTCTTCGATTCCATGGGAAATTGGTGACGTAGATAAAGAAGGTGGATATAATAATTATCCAATTTACACTGCTCAATCTCCAATATTATTAAATCTAACGATGGGCGTTGAATTTGAAGTTTTGGAATTGGAATTCCCCGGTGCACCAATAATACCATCTTCTTTAGCATTGATAACGTTACCAAAAGGCGGAAGCAATGGCCTATTACTTTTTTACGCTTCTAAATTTCCTTCCTCTGATGGTTCTGATCTCTATTATTCAAGATCTGATGCCACTTATCGAACTGATATAATTAACGGATTTAGTTACAATCTCGATGGAACACAAGGAACAGATATTTCGAGTGCTACTTTAATAGCAAGTACTACTCCCGTAAAACTTTCTTCCTTCAGCGTGACGTCTAAAAACAACGAGGCCCTTCTTTCCTGGTCAGTTGAAAACCAGGACGCATCTTCCAGCCACTTTGAAATAGAAAGAAGTAAAAACGGAATTGATTTCACCGACGTGGGAACAGTAAATGCAACTGCCAATTCCGGGGAATCTTATTCTTATACAGATAATAATATCAATTCAGCAGGCGCAATTTATTATCGTTTGAAAATGGTGGATAAAGACGGCCAATTTGCTTACAGTGATATTAAAGCCGTTCAATTCGGCAATGCCGCTTTTGCTGTTTCGTTGTATCCAAACCCTGTACAGAATCTGACCAAATTAAAAGTTACTCTCGATCAGCCGCAGGTAATAAAAGTGAGCGTTAATAACGCATTAGGCAACCTTGTGAAACAATTTGAAATCGCAGGCCAGAAAGGAAGCAATGAAAAATCAATTGACCTTTCCTCTGTTCCGGCGGGATCTTATATGATAAGAATTCAGGCAGGACAAAATCAAAAAACCTTGTCAGTTATAAAAAATTAAATAGTTTCAAAAATTGAAGGCCGGGAAAAAATTCCCGGCTTTTTTTATTTAATAGTGAAGCAACAAATAATGCAGTTTTTTATTTTACGCCTCCAATTTATAAATAACAAACTGTAAATTCCTTTATTTCAAAAAACAGGTTTTCGTAGTCGCCATCAACGTTATATCATTATCAAACCGGCTATTGAAAGAATTTGCTAATCCGGCTTTTTTGTGGTTAACTTTAATTCTTTTAATCATCTCTTAAATTGTTTGTATGAAAATCGGCTTTCATGGAGCAGCAAGAACTGTCACCGGTTCAAAACACCTTCTCATTCTCAACAATGGCAAAAAGTATTTATTAGATTGTGGCATGTACCAGGGAATGGGTTCTGAAACCGATAAATTAAACCGCGAATTTGGATTTAATCCTGCAGAAGTGGACTATATGATTCTTTCCCACGCGCACATTGATCATTGCGGGCTTATTCCCAAATTAATAAAAGATGGCTACCGGGGAAAAGTATTTGCCACTCCTGCCACCAAAGAACTTGCTTCTATTCTCTTAGCTGACAGCGCAGGCATCCAGGAAAATGATTTAAAATATGTAAATAAAACCCGTGCCGCCCAGGGAAAACTATATTTTCACCACTTTATACGATGGAAGATGTTGATGTTGCACTGCAGCGGTTTGAAACAGTGGATTACGGAACATGGTTTACAATTGACGAGAATGTTCAGTTCATGTATCTTGATGCCGGCCACATTATCGGAAGCACCACAGTTCATTTAAAAATCAATGAAAACGGGAAAGAAATGCACCTCACTTTTTCAGGAGACCTGGGCAGATACCGCGATATTATTTTAAAATCACCCCAGGATTTTCCGCAAGCGGATTTTATTATTATAGAATCTACCTACGGAAATAAAATTCATGAAGATATTACCGGAACTCCGGATAAACTTTTGGATTGGATCACCAGGACCTGCCTGCAGAAAAAAGGAAAATTGATTATTCCTGCTTTTAGTGTAGGCCGTACACAGGAACTTTTATTTGCCCTGAATCAATTGGAAAATGAAAACCGCCTGCCTGATCTTCCCTATTTTGTAGATAGCCCCTTAAGCATGGAAGCAACCAAGGTGATGGAAGATTATCCTCAATATTTTAATAGCCGGGTTCAAAAATTATTACAAACAGATCATGACCCGTTTAAGTTTAAAGGTTTGCGTTTTGTAAAATCAGTTGAGGAAAGCAAATCCCTCAATTACAGAAATGATCCTTTTGTTATTATTTCCGCAAGCGGAATGGCAGAAGCCGGCAGAGTAAAACACCACATCAGCAATAATATTGAAAATAGCAGAAATTCTATTTTATTAACCGGATATTGCGAACCTGATTCGCTCGGTGGCCGCTTAAAACGTCATCCAAAAGAAGTAGGAATTTTTGGCGTGGCTCATGAGGTACATGCTGAAATAGGCGAAATTCAAAGCATGAGCGCCCATGGAGATTATGATGATCTTATCCAATGGCTTTCCTGCCAGGATAAAAAATTGGTTAAGAAATTATTTCTCGTACATGGAGATTACGATGTGCAGATCGATTTTAAAAATCGCCTGATCAGTAAAGGTTTTACAGATGTGGAAATACCTGCGCGCCACACTGAAGCTGGATTAGGATAAATCTCTGCCTTTTGCATTCAGCCTTTGGCCTTCAGCTTTCTGACCGTCCGCTCTTTTTATCCTACCATTCATACATATTTAAAATATTGTTTTAATAATAGTAAAGGAGATTTGCGCCCTGTTTCAAAACCGTTCAATTATGAAAATGAAAAAATACTACTTTACTCTTTTTATTCTCATCACATCAACCGCAATTATGGCCCAATATCCCCAAGCCGGAAATAGTGGCGGCAGGAATATGAATGCGGGTCACTTTTACGGAAAAGTGATTGATGGAAATAACAATAAACCAATAGAATCAGCTTCTGTCCAGCTTTCACAAATGAAAGTGGATACTGCTACCAAGCAAAGATCCAGCAAAATTGTAGCTGCTTTGCTCACCGATAAAAAAGGTGAATTCAGTATTGATAAATTGCCGCTTTTTGGTAATTATACCTTAACAGTAAGTGCTGTTGGTCATGCTATCTATACAGATCAGATTTCTTTTAATTTAAAAATGAACGGTGACAGAAGCCAGATGTTAAATGCAATTGATAAAGACCTTGGAAATATAAAATTACTTCCCGAGGAAAAACAATTGGCAAATGTGGTTGTTACTGCCAATAAGCCCATGATGCAGATGAGCATCGACCGTAAAGTGTTTAATGTGGATAAAAGCCTTACCAGTGTTGGAGGCACGGCCGTGGACGTGATGAGAAATGTTCCTTCCCTTAACGTGGATATTGATGGAAATGTAACTTTAAGAAATGCTAGCCCCCAGATTTTTGTGGATGGAAGGCCCACTACTTTAACACTTGATGAAATTCCAGCCGATGAAATAGAAAGCATTGAGATCATTACCAATCCTTCGGCAAAATTTGATGCTTCGGGCGGCGGGGCAGGTATTTTAAACATAGTGATGAAGAAAAATAAAAAACCCGGTTACAATGGTAATGTGAGAACAGGCGTAGACACAAGAGGAGGAAACAATGCAGGCGGAAACATCAACATCCGCCAGGGGAAAATCAATTTCTTTGCCAGTGGCAATTATTTTCATTTTAAAGGAAATAGCAATAATATAACGGACAGGACCGATTATGTAAATGATCTTACTTCCGATCTTCATCAAACCAGCAGGCCAAGAAGAAACGGAAGAATGACAGGAGGAAATTTAGGCTTTGATTATTTTATGGATAACCGCAACACTTTCACCATTACCGGCGGCATAAGGAAAGGTAAATTTGGCGGAGATGAATCGATGAATATTACCCGCGATACATTATTACAATGGCGCTTCCAAACACACTTATGGCACCAGTAAAAGCGATAATAACTTTACCTGGAACAATTATAACGGTAAAATAAGTTTCAAACATAATTTTGCAAAACCAAATAAATACATCACTGCTGATGCTAACTATGATTACAGTAAAAACACTAATGAGCAGAACGTAGCTACCCAATATTATAATGAAGACAATTCACCTAGCCGCTCCTTTGTTTCAACAAAAAACAATAGGAAATGGCACAAGCGATAATATTACAATTCAGACAGATTATTCAAATCCGGTTTCTGATAAAATAAAATTGGAAGCTGGTTTGAGGGCCGCTATCAGGAATTCAAACAGCGAAAATAATAATTATATTATGGATCAATCTACCGGAAAATATGTTTCGGTTGCAGGGTTTAAACAGCAAGTATAAATATACAGATGATGTGTACGCAGGTTATGTAACTTTTTCTCAAAAGATCAACAATTTCACTTACCAGTTGGGCGGCCGTGTTGGAAAGCTCAAAATATTCAGGAAAATTGGTAGATTCCAATCAAACATTCAGCAATTCTTATCCGTTAAGTTTTTTTCCAAGTGTATTTTCTGACTCAGAAAATCAACGACAAGCAGGATATTCAACTGAATTATTCAAGAAAAATAAACAGGCCAAATTTCTGGCAGTTGATTCCTTATTACGATTTTACAGATCCGCTGAACATCAGTGTGGGTAATGCTTCCTTGGTTCCTGAGTTTACTAATTTGTTTGAATTGTCTTACGATTTGAATTTGAGAAACGGAAATAATATCATTGCCACCGCTTACTACAGAAGAAGTGATAATTTGATTTCGCGTTACCAATATTGGGATAAAAATCCTAATCCTGCCTATAATGATTCTGTTTTTATTTCATCTTATGTTAATGCCAGCAGTTCGGAAGCCTATGGCTTGGAAATAACTTCGATGAATAAAATTGCGCCCTGGTGGAGCCTGACAGAAAATATTAATCTCTATAATTCAAAATCAATGGAAGCAATCTTACCGGCACTAATACTTCTATAGGTAAGTTAAGCTGGTTTGGAAAGATCAACAGTACTTTTATGTTGCCTGCTAACTTTACTATTCAAATCAATGGAGATTATACGAGCAAAACTATTTTACCTCCCGGTAGAGGCGGCGGCGGTGGAAGCCATTGGGGCGGTGGAAATTTAGCCAATGCCAATGGATATGCTTTACCGGTTTGGGGGTTTGATGCTGCTGTTAAGAAAGATTTTTTGAAAGACAAATCGCTTTCCATTTCGTTGAGCATGAATGATATTTTTAATACAAGAGTTACAAGGATACATTCAGAATCTTTTTCTGCAAAAGACATTTCTTCAATGCAGGATATGTGGAGACAAAGAGATCCACAACAATTAAGATTGAATGTTAGCTGGCGTTTTGGGAAGACGGATGTTTCTCTTTTCAAACGTAAAAATATGAATCAGGGCGACCAGGGTGATATGCCTCCTGTTATGGCCCAGTAATATTTAAACATATTTTTCATGTAATAGCCGGTATTTGCCGGCTATTTTATTTGACACCTTTCAGTAGTTTATTTCAATTCAATTCTTAAATGCCTTACAGTAAAACAACAAATTTTTATAATTTCTATTTTCCAGATGAATCTCAGATTATATATTTCGAAAGGAAACAGAAACCCACTGGAAAGATTCTTAATGGCATGTTAATTGATTATTTATTTCTTACATCTTAAAAAATTATGTCATGAAACAGGTCAAAAAATTTTACAGATCATTAATGGCAATAGCCTTAACATTATTTCTACAGGGAATAGCTTTTGCCCAGGACAGCACGGTTTCTACCACTACATCTACTAAAACCACTACATCTTCTACATTTACTGTTCAACCGTGGATGTGGATCGTTGGAGGAATAATTGTGTTGGCAATAATAATTGGATTAGTCAGGGGAGGTTCAAAAGAAAAAGTGGTGGTTACAAAAGAACGGACGATAGAATAATTTTATCACAAACATTTATTATAAATGGCTGCCTTTGGTAGCCATTTTTTGTTTGATCAACGAATGCAGTTATTTATAGGTTGCCCTTTTCATGCTATCTTTGCGCCCCTTAAATCAATAAATTTTTTACAGAATGGCTTTACAGGCAGGAATTGTAGGATTACCCAATGTAGGAAAATCAACTTTATTTAACGCGGTGAGCAATAGCGCCAAAGCACAGGCAAGCAATTACCGCTTTTGCACTATTGAGCCAAACACTGGGCTGGTAAATGTTCCCGATAAAAGATTAAATGTGCTGGCTGATTTGGTAACCCCTGAAAGAATTGTGCCTACGCAGATTGAAATTGTTGATATCGCCGGGCTGGTAAAAGGCGCAAGCAAAGGCGAAGGTTTGGGAAATAAATTTTTAGCAAACATCCGCGAAGTGGATGCCATCATTCACGTCGTACGTTGCTTTGAAGATGAAAATGTATTGCGCGAAGAAGGCCCGATAAACCCGATAAGCGATAAAGAAATAATAGAAACAGAATTGCAACTGAAGGATTTAGATGGCGTGGAAAAAAAATTAGCCCGCGCGGAAAAAATGTCAAAAACCGGTGATGCAAAAGCAAAAACGGAATACGAAATTCTAAAAAAATGCAAAGAGCATCTTGAACAAGGAAAAAATATACTTTCACTCGGTTTGTCTAAGGAAGAGAAAGCCCTTGTGGCCGATAACTTTTTCCTTACTGATAAGCCGGTTTTATATGTTGCCAATGTTGACGAAGCGTCAATGCATACGGGAAACAAATATTCGGATCTGCTGGTTGCTGCTGCGAAAAAAGAAGGCGCGCAGGTAATTGTAATGACCAATGCCATTGAAGCGCAGATTGCCGAATTTGAAGATCCTGAAGACAAGCAAATGTTTATGGATGAATATAAAATGGAAGAACCCGCACTGGATCGCCTGATTCATTCTGCATATCAACTGCTAAATCTTTCTACTTATTTTACTGCCGGTGTGCAGGAAGTGCGCGCCTGGACCATTCATAAAGGATGGAAAGCGCCGCAGGCCGCAAGCGTTATCCACACTGATTTTGAAAAAGGCTTTATCAAAGCGGAAGTAATTTCTTACGAAGATTTTGTTCACTATAAATCAGAAGCCGCCGCCCGCGAAAATGGAAAATTGCGAATAGAAGGAAAAGAATACGTGGTGCAGGATGGCGATGTGATGCATTTCCGTTTTAATGTGTAATAAAATTATTTATTCTCAAACCTATACTAAATATTAGAGCTCACAACCGCAACTAATTGGTTGATATCTGCGGGATGGACTTGCATAGTCGTATTTGGCGTCTCGGTTACATTCGGTTTTGTTTCGCCACAGCTTCTTGAAAAATACCAAAGAATAAAAATCACTATAACGATAGTTACCAATGGAATTAACCATCTTGGCCTGCTTACGGGTTTCCTTATTTCCTGGATAGTTTCTTTTTCATCCGGCGTTTTTTCTTCAGGCATATTGATTGTTTTTTCAAAGTAAAAAATAAAGAAAAGCGATTATGAGAATCATCAACTTTTCAAAAATTCTAATATATAATAAACAACTTCCTCAAAAGTTATACCTAAAAATAGAAGTGAACAAGCACAAATTTCAGTAAGCCATTAATTATTGGGGTAGTAATACTTTATCAATTACATAATAAACACCATTAACCTCATGGTTATCGAGACTTAGAGCTTTTGCAGCAGGTCCGGAAAATGGAGCGCCTCCGGGAGGAAATGTACCAACACCATTGAAGGTTAATCCTGTAACGAAAGGGCCGGTAAAAGTTGCTGTGGCCATTACTCCCGGATGAGCTGAAAAGCCATTATTTACTAAAGTTAAATATGGTGTAGCAGTAGTAGGAAAATTATTTGAAAATACTCTTATATTTGGTTCAAAAGCAGTGTCGTCGTATTATAAGTAGCCAAAAAATGATAAGCCAAAATTCCCTGAACCGATGCTGCAGGCAAAACTCCATATAACATCGGATTACTGAAAACCGAAGGTGAAGAGGAAAGTGCAGTTGCCTGTTGATATGCGGTTGACTGGTCATAACCACTTTGCAAAAGATAAGAATAAGCGGTGCCAAAAATCAAAGTTTGAAATGCAGCATTATTTGGTACAAGAACAGTCATATTAGTAACAGGATATCCCAGCAAAGAATCAAGACGGCTTAATCCTGTTTGTCCACTATCTGCCCTTTCAATAGCTGCTTTAAAAAAAGTAAGATCAGGGTCGCTGTATATGGCGTTCTTTAAAGTTTGAGAAGGCGGAGCAACCAGGGCTGCTACTTCATGAATCACACCGTTTTTCAATTTGATATCCGGCTTTGTAACAGGAATATTATTATCATAAAACGCATTGCCCGAAACAGAAGGGAAAGTAGTTAGTTTTAATGGTAATGTGGTACCTGGTAATTGTCCGATAGTAATGCTGGTAGGCAATTGCTCATTTGGCATTGAAGGAGTTGTCCCTCCGGAGGTAATATCGGAGCTTAAATATTGTTTTCCGGGAATAATCGCGTAACCAACAATTCCTCCCAAACTCTGAACCGGCAAAGTATTTAACGCATCAATAGAAGGAATACCCGATACCCTGAATGCATTATTAGTAGGTAAAAAAACAGTAAACTCAGTGCTATCTGCATTCAATTGGGCCAGTTGACCTGTTTTGGTAGCTGCCGCGGCAAAGAAGCTATAACTTGTATCCGTACTTATCATTTGCCCTATGGAAATATCGCTATTATTTACCGAAGTATATTCTATTGGGGTAGCATCAGGTAGCGCCTTATTACAAGACGAGATAAACCACATTCCCGAAATTGAGGTGATAAGTATTGGAAAAAATTTTCTATTTATAATATTTTTCATTTTCTTAAAATTGATGGTGAGCAAATAAAGATTTAGAATACATTGTAACCAACGCTTACATAATACAGACCGCCAATGGCCGGGTTTCCAAAACCATTTCGATAGTATTGGTTTAACAGGTTAGTTGCGCCAATTTTGAGCAAAACTTTAGGATTGAAAAACTTATAGCTCAATTGTGCATCTACAGTCTGGTAAGCAGGAACAACACCGTTTGCAAAATCTCCCTGGTAATCTACCTTGTCCTGCCAACGGTAGGCGACATTAAATCCAAACCTGTTTTGTTTTCCAAATCCGGTATTGCTGAAAGAGCCTCCTGCCCTCAATTCCGGAGCATTAAACCCTGCAATAAACCCTTCCGGAACATCACCCAAATGGTCAGAAGAAACATTTCCATCAATGAGGAAATTGTGAGGAAGAGAATAGGTTAAAGAGAATCCAAATCCGTAGGTATTTACATCTCCTTTTACATTTACGGGCACAGAATAAGTAGTTGCCAGTTTAGGATCATTAAGATTTGCTTTTACAGTCGCAGGATCAGTAAAGACACTTTTATCACCATTTACTGATTGGGCTACTAAAGTCCGGGAGATGAAATCATGATATACGCCATAGTATCCATACAGATCAACCAATAATCTTTTCTGAAATAGAAGTCCTTTATAACCTCCCTCAAAAGAATTTACTGTTTCTGCTTTGAATTTGTTCAGTTTAGCCACCTGTGGATCACCTGCAAACAGGCTGTTATCAATAGCATAAACAGGGTTAGTATCAAA
Source organism: uncultured Chitinophagaceae bacterium (assembly GCA_963741705.1). GTDB lineage: Bacteria > Bacteroidota > Bacteroidia > Chitinophagales > Chitinophagaceae > Ginsengibacter. Next base: position 67,444 of record CAVUJE010000011.1, read on the forward strand.
ATGATAATAGGTTTTAAAAGAAGGTACGCCACCTATCAACGCAGTTCCTCCCCCTACCCTCAGGTTGATCCATTGTTGTTGGGTGGATCCAAAACGATACGCCTGCTGGTACGACAACCTGATATTATTGTCTTCCGCTACTTTAATTACTGCAGAAAAACGTGGAGTAAATCTTCCATCAAAATTTTCGTTTTTATCGTATCTGCCAGATACAATTAATTTCAATTTATCATTAAGTATTTTTTTAGTTAGCTGGATATAAGCGCCCACTTCATTGATAGGAATTTTGCCTGAAGAATCTGCAAAAAGGGTTCCTTCAGAATTTAATACATATCTTTTATAATTGGCTCCAACCAGCACATCAGCTACTTTGGATGTTTTTTCAGAAAAGTCATATTGGCCTTCTACATTATATAGATCAGTTTTATCTACGAACAAACCTCCTCCTTTTGAAATCGGAATGCTTCTTACCTGGTCAAAAAGCTTTTTAAATTCAGCAGAACCCGGAGCTGGCCTACCTTCATCAGCCACACCCCGTGCATATTGATGAGCAGCAATGTCTGTTTCGCCGGCTAACTTTTGAGTCAAAAATGCAATTGCGTATTGAGCGTACCAGCCATCAGAGCCTCCGCTGGGCTTCCATGCTTCGTTTACCAGCCTGGTAGTAACTGTTGCATTATAAGATTCCCCGGCATTTTCCTGGGTAGTATAGGCCCTTAAAAACCAATGTGGATTCACCAGTTCAACTTTATATTGCCCGATTTTAAGTTTTAATAAAGAATACCGATCACTTCCTGTATAAACCGTATTTCCTGTACCCCAATATCCTTCAGCATTTAAGGAAGTATTTTCGGTGAGCTTATAACTTGCTTCACCAAAAACTTTTAGGTTATAGGTTTCCGGATCCACAATCTTTTTTTCATCATAACCCGTCCTTGAAACCGGAATCGAAGCTGGCAATGAATTTACATAAGGTGCGTAAAAAGGAGCTGCCTGCGCAAGAGGATTCAAAACATTGCTTCTTATATCGGCAGTGGTTTCATCGCCATAAACATTTACGCCATCATAATTCGGATCAGTTTCCCTTGTGCCTTTTTTTAAACCCCCGGTCGTTCCAAGCCGGTCGTAATCACGATAATCATTGGCCACCCAGTCTTGTGCTTCAGTATATTCACCGCCTACTTTAAAAGCAAACTTGTCACTCACTTTTTCAGCCCAGCGTAATTGAAAATTGTAATAAGGTGAGGCATTTCGGTCTTTATTATCAATATTCATAACGCCGCTTTTGGCTTCAACAGAAAGTCCCTGGTATCGGAATGGATCTTTACTGTTAATAACAATCGCACCATTCATCCCCCCGGGGCCATATAGCGCAGAAGAAGCGCCAGGCAACAATTCAACACTTGCCACATCAAGGCCGATCAAGCCTATAACACTTCCAACTGAGAAATTTAATCCCGGAGCCTGGTTATCCATTCCATCCACAATCTGATTTAGTCGCAGATTACCACTTCCATTAAAACCCCTTGTAGATGGAGAAGTAAATGTCAGCGACGCATTTACCACATCTACACCATTCAATTTTGCAATATTATCATAATAAGAAGGTTGCGCCGAATTGCGGATATCGGCAGCACTTATTCTTTCTATCGTTACGGGAGATTCCAGGATTTTTGCAGGAGTCCTGGTGGCAGAAACTACCACTTCCTGCCCCAATGTGCTGGTAGTTTCAAGGACAACCTTCACAGCGGTGGATATATTATTCACTTCAACTTCCTCCTCCTTATATCCAATTGATGATACAATCAATGTTACCGGAAGTGTTTGTTTGATATCAAGTGAAAAATTTCCTTTTTCATCAGTATAAGTACCTTCATCACCACCCTTAACCGTTATTGACACGGCTGGCACCCCTTCCAGTGTTGCTTTACTGGTTACATTTCCTTTGATCGTTTTTTGCTGCGCGAAAGTTGACAAGGAAATATAAAAGAAAATAATAAGTAAGACGGTGGGTTGAAGTAGTTTACTCATATTAATGGAATTTTGGTTAGCAAATTTTAGAGCAATTTAATGCTTCTATTGATGGTATTAAAATCTTTTTTCAGGTCTGGCGCTTTAAAAATCTTCATCCGTCTGAATAAAAAAAATATACGCATTTTTGCAGCTAACATTATTAATATGCATTCATTTTTATTTCCGGATCAAACCAATTATTACAAAGGAAAAGTAAGAGATGTTTACACCATCCGCGACCAACTTTTAGTAATGATAGCAAGCAATCGTATTTCAGCTTTTGATGTAATTTTACCAAAGCCAATTCCCAACAAGGGACAAGTACTTAACCAGGTAGCAGCATATATGCTTAATGCTACAAAGGATATTTGTAACAACTGGCTATTGGCTACTCCCGCTCCTAATGTTTCTATAGGCAAAAAATGTGTTCCTTTTAAAGTTGAAATGGTAATTCGTGGAAACCTTACAGGCCATGCCTGGCGAACGTTTCATTCTGGTAAAAGAATACTGTGCGGTGTAAAAATGCCGGAAGGTTTAAAAGAAAACGATTTTTTTCCATCGCCAATTATCACGCCATCTACCAAAGCTGCCGAAGGGCATGATGAAGACATCAGCAAAGAAGAAATTATAGAAAGAAATATTGTGCAAAAAGAAGATTATGAAAAATTAGAAAATTATACTCTGCAATTGTTTGCAAGAGGAAAAGAACTGGCAAAAGAAAGAGGGTTGATTTTAGTAGATACCAAGTATGAATTTGGAAAACTCGGGGATGAAATAATTTTGATTGATGAAATTCACACTCCCGATAGTTCTAGTTATTTTTATGCCGATGGATTTGAAGAAAGGCAAGAAAGAGGAGAAAAACAAAAGCAACTAAGCAAAGAATTTGTAAGGGAATGGCTTATTGAAAATAATTTTATGGGCAAAGAAGGTCAGCAGGTTCCTGAAATGAGCGATGAATGGATTTCGATTATCCGTAACCGTTATATAGAACTTTATGAAAAACTGATTGGGGAAAAATTTGTTGCCGGAAACATTGAGCGATGAGGAAACCAAAGAAAGAATTTTATCTTCTCTTAAAACACTTTCTTATAGTAGTAAACCAACAAATAATCCTTATTTCTATTTTTAATCCTTTTGAGACATTATATTTCAATTGAATTGGGTTTTGAAAAGTTGAAAAAATAACTAATAATATCTACTGTTCAGTTTTTATTAACTTTGGATTATGAATGCTGAAACTCTCAATATAGGCCGACTCATTAGAAAGAATGTCAACGAAATAGATGACAATGCAGAAGTTATACTTTTTGGTTCAAGAGCGCGTGGCGATGAGCGAATAGATTCTGATTGGGATATGTTAGTGCTTACAGATTATCCGGTAAGCTTAGAAAAAGAAAAACTATTTAGAGATAAATTATATAGCCTGGAATTAGAAACAGGTGAGCCGATTTCTATTTTTTTATTTTCTAAAAAAAATTGGGAATCAAGGCAAAAAGTTACTCCCTTTTATAAAAATGTTACCAGCGAGGGAATCAGGTTATGAATTCCGAAGAAAGAAGTGAATATGCAAAATATAAAGTGGAAGCTGCATACCAAGCATTTGGTGCAGCGCTCGTTTTAGCTGAAAGTGGATTTTGGAATTCGGCTGTTAACCGATTATATTATTCATTGTTTTATGCAGTGAATGCACTTTTAGTAGTAAATAAGATTGAAACAAAATCTCATTCAGGATCCCGTTCTCAATTTTCTAATTTCTTTGTAAAAACACATAAAATTGAAGTAAAATATGGTAATTATATTCTCAACTTTTTGACTGGAGGCAAAAAGGTGATTATGATAATATTTTTGATTATGATCAGGAAAGCATAGAACCTTAAATGATAGAATTGATAGAACAGAAAATTAGTGATTCGCTTTCATCTTAACCCTTACCAATGATATGTTTTATTCCTATCCATTACTTTTTTATTCTTGTTCCCTTTTCCTTACTTGACTTGCATCTTCACCGTAGGCAGTGTCCACGTTGCCCGTAATCATAGTAATCCAGTAAACCAACAAATAATCCATATTTCTATTTCACTTCAAAAATCTATTTAAATTTTTTTCATGCCCTTTTCGCTTTTTAACCCTTTTGAAACTTTACATTTTGAAGATTCCACTTGTTTTTTAACAGGCGATGAACTTTCTTTTCCTGAACAAAAAATATCTGTTTTCCCCGAATGGGTTTTAGATCGCTTTTCTTTGAAAGATAAAAAATTTAAAATGCTCGACCAGGTTACGGGCATTCATTATGATGATTTGAAATTACCCTGTTCCGATAAAGTAAAAGATGCCTTCGAAAAACTTGAATTGCAAATAAAAGACGCATTTGAAAACGGGTACGAAGCAGTGAAAAACATCCCTGAAGAGAAGCTTTTTTTATGGATGGGGAAATTCGTATATGGTGTGTTGTACAATGATATTGTTTTGGAAATAAGTCGGGCAAAAAAAAAGAAAGAATCCAAAAGAATTTACATTATCTCCTTCTCTGAAACAAAGGTTTTCAAAATTTCATCTCATGCTGCAATCTCTTGTTGTGCCGATGGAATTTAAAGGAGTAAAACCGTGGAGCATCGCAGTAGTAAGAGTAAAATATTCCCAGGACGTTTTTAATTATAAAGACGAGCCAACCAATCTTAATTTTTCTTTGGGGATGAATGGATTTGGCATCATCGCCTGCCTTCAGGATAATGGCGCGGTTGTAAAAAAAGAAAATAATATTTTGGAAAAAATAGGTGAGAAAATTTTGCACCCGATCCAGTTTGAAGAGCTGTCTGCACAATTTTTATATTCCAATTATTTATTAAAAAACCGGGGCAAAACAAATATTGAAGTTGAAAAAAATAAAGTAGTTTTCGAATCTTTCCCAATTGCTGAAACTTCGGTCACGCCAATATTTGGGGCATGGGATGATGATATGTTTGCCCAGGTTTTAGCGGGCTATTGGGAACCATGGGGTTTTGAAAAAAAGACTATTTTTAATTTTCCCAATTCGCCTGTCAGCTTCCTCGAAAACGATGTTACTTACGAATTCATTGAGCCGGAATCTGTGGAATTGCCTTTTTGATTGAATGTATAAAAAAATGTGTAAACCTTCTACCCTACCCTTTAGTTTTTCAAAATAGTTTATTCGCTTTCAAGACCATTTTATCCTTTTACTTTTGCCTATGAAGATTAATTGTACAGAGGAAGAAATTTCTGTTTTCAAAAAAATAAGTGATGCAGCTGAAGAAATTGTCGATACCTGCCTTTATTATTGGGGGATTTGTGCGTGATAATATCTTAAACCGCAACTCAAAAGATGCAGATATTGTTTGCGAAGGAGATGGAATAAGGCTGGCTCAGGCTTCAGCCGAAAAATTCTCTCCAAAACCCAGCGTAATTTTTTTAAAAATTTTGGAACCGCGCAAGTAAAAATATTTTTGGATGGAATGTCCTTTTGAGATAGAATTTGTTGGTGCAAGAAAGGAAAGTTATAATCGCAATAGCAGAAAGCCTGATATTATTGCCGGGTACCATCGACGAAGACAGGATGCGACAGGGATTTTACGATAAATACGCTTGCCGCAAGCCTGGATAGAAATAATTTTCTTGAAATAATCGATCCGCTGAATGGCTTGCAGGATATCCAAAATAAAGTGATCAAAACCCCTTTATCTCCGGGCCAAACTTTTAGCGATGACCCGTTGCGAATGATGAGGGCTATTCGTTTTGCCACACAATTAAATTTCACAATTGAACCCGAAACTTTCCAGGCAATAAAAGACCATGCAGAAAGAATAAAAATAGTCAGCGGCGAAAGAATAATCGATGAGATTAATAAAATCATAATGACCGACAGACCTTCTATTGGTTTTGATTTATTGTATAAATCAGGATTATTAAAAATAATTTTTCCACAAATGATTGCTTTGGTTGGCGCTGAATTCATTGATGGCAAAGGCCATAAGGATAATTTTTATCATACGCTCCAGGTGCTTGATAATATTGCGCCAAATACAAATGACCTTTGGCTTCGCTGGGCAGCTATCCTTCATGATATAGCCAAACCGGCCACCAAAAAATTTGAAGAAGGACATGGATGGACTTTTCATGGCCACGAAGTGGTAGGCGGAAGAATGGTTCCTAAAATTTTTGCGCAGTTAAAGCTTCCTCTAAATGATAAAATGAAGTTCGTAAGAAAAATGGTGGAGTTGCATTTGCGTCCTATCAGCCTCACAAAAGAGAATATAACGGACTCGGCTATACGAAGATTGCTTTTTGATGCAGGCAGATGATATTGAAAACCTGATGACACTTTGCAAAGCAGACATCACATCAAAGAACAAACAAAAAGTACAACGTTATCTTGCCAATTTTGAAATGGTAGAAAAGCGATTGAAGGAAGTAGAAGAATCAGATCATTTAAGAAACTGGCAACCACCGATCACCGGTGAAATTATTATGAAAGAATTCGGCCTTCCCCCTTCAAGAATTGTTGGTGATATTAAAAATGCAGTCAGAGAAGCTATTCTTGACGGTGAAGTACCGAATGATTTTAATGCGGCATTTGAATACATGAAAAAGGTAGCAAAGGAATTGGGAGTTAAATAGAGATTATATTCTTTACATTTCGAAATTATCCTCCTTATTGCTTTGATTTTAAATAAGGTTTTTGTAAAGTTTTTAATTAAAAACTAAGCCTTAAATTTGTGATATGGCAATTTTAAAATTCAGAATTTACTGGGAAGAAGATGAAAGCGTTTACCGTGACCTTATCATAAAGCACACACAAACTTTTTTTGAACTTCATAATTGCATTTTAAAATGTTTTGAATTTGACAATAAACATCATGCTACTTTTTACAGGAGCAATGATAACTGGCAACGTGGAAAAGAAATATCTTTAGAAAAATATGATAAAGAATATAAGGCTGAGCCTTTGTTAATGAATGAAACTGCTGTTGGTAAAGAGATACGTGAGCCCAACCAAAATTTATTTACGTCTATGATTTTCATAAAAACTGGATTTTTCTGGTAGAACTCATAAATGTAAATAAAGAGGAAAGTATAAAAATTGATTATCCATCCTGCAGCAGAAGTGAAGGAATTGCTCCAAGTCAATATGGTACAAAAGGATTGATCAACGAAAAGCTTTCTGAGATTGAAGAGAAATATGATCTTAATACTGCTGTAATGGCCGATGGATATGGCGAAGAAGGTGACAGCGATGTTGAAAATGAAGCGAGGAAGAGGAGGAAGAAGTGGACGATTCGCAAAGTGATGAATTATACCAAAATTAATTAGCCGGTTCTTTACAAACCTGCAATTGAAATGAATACAAAAACCTGCATTATTAGTTTCCGGGCCTACTGCTGTTGGAAAAACATCCTGCGGAATAGAACTTGCCCTTAAACACGATACTCAAATTATTTCTGCAGACAGCCGCCAATGCTTTAAAGAATTAAATATTGGCGTGGCCAAACCTTCTGCTGAGCAGTTGGAAAAAGTAAAGCATTATTTTATTAACTCCCATTCTATTCATGACGAAGTAAATGTAAAAATTTTTGAAGAATATGCATTGAATGCTGTGAAGAAATTTTTGAAAAAAATGATGTTGCTGTTATGGTTGGCGGAACAGGTTTGTACATAAAAGCTTTCATGGAAGGTCTTGATGAAATTCCTGAAATTGAAGAATCTCTACGAAAAGAAATCAATGAAAACTATTTAGCCAAAGGTTTTACTGGTTGCAGGAAGAATTAAAAAATAATGATCCTGTTTTTTTTGCAAAAGGAGAAATGAAAAATCCTCAAAGAATGTTGCGCGCACTGGAAGTAAAACTTTCTACAGGAAAATCAATTTTGATTTTCATTCCCAAAAAAAAATAAAACGAAATTTTGAAATAAAAGTTCGTTTACTGGAACTTCCGCGTGAAGAACTTTACAAAACATCAATAAACGCGTAGATGAAATGATGGAAAGCGGTTTACTAAAAGAAGCAGAAGTCTTATATCCATTCAAACAACTGAATGCCCTGCAAACAGTAGGATATAAAGAATTATTCGAATATTTTGACGGAAAAATTTCTCTTGAAAAAGCTGTGGAAGAAATTAAAAAGAATACGCGCCATTATGCAAAAAGACAAATGACCTGGTTTAGAAAAAACATTCGAAAATAAAAATTAACAGGATTTATTTGTTTACTGTCTTTCTTAAAATACAATCCAATGCCCTTTAAATTTTCCGTTTGAAAATTCTAATGTTGGTGCAGGAAATTTTAAAGCATTCAAAACAAATAATAAAATTTTTATTCCTTTTTTGTTGGTTCTTATTTTGGTAAAATCCACATCCGGCGAAAGGTACCACTGCCGGTAACGTTTAATATCCTGCCTGTCGAAAATCACATTGCCATTATCATCATAGCCGATATTTTTTACTCCACCGAACATACCTTCAGCTCCATATCCAACAGAAACATTCAACCATGCCGGCAATTTCAAATCTGGAAAAAAAGATTTGATATTTGCGCTAAGCCAATAAGTTTGCCCGTTATAGTCTTTAATAAATCTTTGAATTTCTGAATTTCCATACAAATCATCAGCACGTTTGTCTAATTCGTGTGTTCCGTAATTTTTCCTGTGGAATGAAAATTTCAATTGTATTTTTTCATCGTTCCATGCCAATTGTTGGGAAATAAATGCAGCGGAGCCAATTATATTGGCGACGAAATCTCCCGGGCTAAATCCATATTGTGACGAGAATCCATCCAGCACTTCAATGATCGATTGATAAGCAACGCCGCTCAATCCCCCCAACCAAATGCTTTTTTTTCTTGATAAACCCGCCCATCGCCACAACTCCATTGTAGCGCGGCTTTCAGTAGTAAGCGCTGTAAATATGCCCAACTTTATCCATCTGCTGCCACTCATTATCATCATTAAAAAAATGAAATGATGATCGCGGATATTTTGCGTACCAAATTGCATTTAATCCAACCAAAGCTCCTCCATAACCGATAATGTTGGCTGCGGTTACCAAATGAATTCTTTTTTTATTATAGGGATAAGTGTTGAATGAATCAATTACCGCCTTGTTTTCTGATTTGAGAAACACTATTGGCTGTGATGAAAAACTTTCGATATTAAAAGTGCCCTGGGAAAATGTACATTGATTAATAATTAAAAAAGAAAAAAGATGTAGAAAAAAACCTGGCAATATTTTTTAATCGAAACATGGAACAAAAATAAGGGGAATGATTTTTAGAAAAATTGAAATAAATCAAAATCAATATCTTTAAATTGTAAAAAAATAACAGCATGGACACAAAAACTGAAAACAAAATCAAGGAATGGCTTGCCGGAGATTACGATGAAACCACCAAAGAAAAGATCAGAGAATTACAAAAAAATGACCCAGCACAATTGGAGGATGCTTTTTATAAGGATCTGGAATTTGGAACAGGGGGACTTCGAGGTATAATGGGTGTTGGAACTAACCGAATGAATAAATATACAGTAGGAATGGCAACACAGGGCTACGCCAATTATTTAAAACAATCCTTTCCCGACGTGAAAGTGGCGATTGCCCACGATGTCAGAAACAACAGTCGCGAATTTGCAGAAATTGCTGCCGATATTTTTGCGGCAAATGGTATTAAAGTTTATTTATTTGAATCTATAAGGCCTACGCCTGAATTGAGTTTTGCCATCCGGACTTTGCAATGCCAGGGCGGCCTGGTCATCACTGCCTCTCATAATCCGAAAGAATATAATGGCTACAAAGCTTATTGGAAAGACGGAGGCCAGTTGGTGCCGCCGCATGATAAAAATGTAATAACAGAAGTAGAGAAAATAAAAAGTATTGATGACGTAAAATGGAAAGGGAATTCGGAAAACATCACTTTAATTGGAAAAGATATTGACGATGCTTATCTTAAAATGGTAAAAGGCTTAAGCATAAACCCGGACGCCTGTATTAAAGAACATGATCTAAAAATAGTTTATACACCTATTCACGGAACCGGTATTATGTTGGTACCCAAAGCGCTTGCTGAATTTGGCTTTGACAATGTTCATATTGTACAGGAACAATCCAATCCGGACGGAAATTTTCCAACAGTAATCTATCCTAATCCCGAAGAAAAAGAAACCATGAGCATTGGCCTGGATAAAGCTAAAGAACTGGATGCGGATATTTTATTGGGAACAGACCCCGATGCAGACAGAGTTGGCGTTGGTGTAAAAGACAATCACGGGAATTGGGTGTTGTTGAATGGTAATCAAACCGCTCTGATCGTATTTAATTATATTATTGAAGCAAGAAAAGATAGTGGCAAGGCACAGCCCAATGATATGATTGTGAAGACAATTGTAACTACAGAGATGATAGACAAAATTGCCAAAGAAAATAATGTTACCTGCTATAACGTGCTCACCGGATTTAAATGGATTGCCGAATTGATTAGGGAGAAAGAAGGTAAAGAAAATTATGTAGTCGGGGGCGAAGAAAGTTTTGGGTTGATGATAGGCGATAACGGTACGCGATAAAGATGCTGTCAGCGCAGTGGCAATGATCTGTGAAATAGCTGCTGTAGAGAAACAAAAAGGAAGGACACTATTTGAAAAGCTAATGGATCTATACGTGAAATATGGATTTTATTATGAAAAATTAATTTCCATCACTAAAACCGGAATGAATGGTTCTAAAGAAATTGCAGATATGATGCAGTCATACCGGGACAATCCACCCAAAGAAATTGCAGGAAGCAAAGTTAAAGAGCTATATGGATTACCAATTGCAGGTGAAAAGAAATCTGTTAACAGGCAATAGTGAAAAAATTGACTTGCCAAAAAGCAATGTTCTGCAATTTGTTACTGATGACGGAAGTAAAATTTCAGCAAGGCCAAGCGGTACGGAACCTAAAATAAAATTTTATTTTAGTGTGAAAACATCTCTTGCAAACGTTTCCGAATTCGATGTTACTCAAAAGAAACTTTTTGATAAAATCGACAACATTATTTCATCAATGAATTTAAAATAAAGCATCTAATATTTTTTATATAAATTCTTTTTCAATATGATTTCTTATATTGCATGGAATTTAATTGATTTAAACGTCAGAAATAAAAAATTAAAATTTAATTTTTTTTATAATTAACTGTTAGTTACTCAATTAATTTAATTTTATTTTTTGGCAGCATTTTTGAACTATAAAAGAAGAATTAAGAAGCTCTTTTAATACAATAACCTATAATAGATCCAATATTTATGAATTATTAAGAATTCGGTTATTTTGAAAAACTACGGTTTTAAGTTTATTATTGAAGAACCTAAGAATTTGGGCAGCAGTTATGTTGCCCTTTTTTGTTGGTAGTGGCAGTAAACAAATAAATAATCCTGATTTTTATTTTATAACCTGATTTTTCAAAAATCAACATTTGGTATTGCTGAAATTAATCTTTGTGTATATTCATTTTGGGGATTAAAAAAATTTCATCTGCCGGGCCGGCTTCTTCAATTTTGCCTTTATTCATTACTATGATCCGGTTACTGATATAATGTACGACCCCCAAATCATGGGAAATAAAAATGCATGAAAATCCAAGTTCATTTTTCAAATCATTTAATAAATTTAGCACCTGGGCCTGAACACTTACATCTAAAGCCGATACGCTTTCATCACAAATAATAAAATCCGGATTTAATCCAAGCGCGCGCGCAATACAAATTCTTTGTCGCTGGCCACCACTAAATTCATGAGGATAACGATTAAAATATTCAGGTTTTAAATCTACCTTTTCAAGCAGGTCTATCACTCTTTCCTTTCTCTGTTTTTGAGTTGGCAAGATCCCATGGATTTTCATAGGTTCATTAATGGCTTCCCCTATCGTTATTCTCGGATTCAAAGAGCCGTAAGGATCCTGGAAAATAATTTGAATATCTCTCCGCATCTTTCTAAACTTTTCTTCCGGAATATTTCCAATATCTTTCCATTGAAATAAATAGCTCCTGAAGTAGGTTCAATTAACCTGATAATAGCCCGTCCAAGCGTAGTTTTTCCACAGCCACTTTCTCCAACCAGCCCTACAGTTTCACCTTTTTCAACCTTAAAACTCACATCGTCTACCGCTTTAAATACCCTTAAAACTTTTCCGAAAAAATTTTTCTTTACCGGAAAGTGTACTTTCAGATTTTCCACTTTTAATAAAGTGTTCGGATTTATATATGATTCGTCGGAATCTTTTTTCCGGAATGACAAATTTGATTTAAAATCTTCTCCGGGTTCACTTAAAAAATCACTAATAACCGGCAATCTTTTTCCTTTTGCGGCATGCTTCCGGCCTGCAAGCCAAAAGTGCTTTTGTGTAGGGATGTTTAGGATTCAGGAAAATTTCTTTTATCGGTCCTGTTTCAACAACCTTACCTTTATACATTACGATTACCTTATCCGCAATTTCTGAAACAAGCCCAAGATCATGAGTGATGTAGATTACACTCATGTTTTTTTCTACCTGCAATTCTTTTATCAATTGAAGTATTGTCTTTTGAACCGTTACATCAAGAGCGGTTGTGGGTTCATCCGCTATTAGTAAAGAAGGATTGCAACTCATCGCCATGGCAATCATGACACGTTGCTTTTGGCCGCCGCTTATTTCGTGAGGGTAACGGTTCACGATTGATTCAGGATCAGGCAATTTTACATTTTTAAACAATTCAATTGTTTTTTCCCTGCTTCTTTTTCTGAAATATTTTGATGAATTCGTATAGCTTCAATTACTTGTTTCCCACATGTTTTTACAGGATTGAAAGAGGTCATAGGTTCCTGAAAAATCATGGAAATTTTGTTTCCTCTTATTTTTTGTAATTTTTTTTCATCAAGTTTAAGAATATTCTGCCGCTTCTTTTCCATTCTCCGAAAAAAGAATTTGCCCGTTTTTATATTTTGCCGGCGGCGATGGCAGTAATTGTAATATAGATAAAGAGGTAACTGTTTTACCTGAGCCCGATTCGCCTACGATAGCTACAGTTTCGCCGCGGTTGATTTCAAAAGAAATATTTTTTACAGCAGAAGTTGTTCCCGAATCCGTAACAAAATCAACACTAAAATCTTTTATTTAAGAGAAGAGACAATTTTATAGTTAATTTAAAGTGAAGTTAAAAGATGAAAGCCATTTGCTGAATGACTAAGACTTAAGGTGGAATACTAAAGCAACTTTTGCTTTCAGCTATATGCGTTAAGCTTTTGATTCTATGTTTAGAATTTTAAATGCCTTACGGTAAGCCCGTTATTTATCAATTGCTTTAAGGATTCAATGCCAATTTTTAAATGCATTTCAACAAACTGGGCAGTAACACTGGCATCGCTTTCCATTGTTTTTACTCCTTCCGGCACCATTGGCGAATCACTTACCAACAACAGGGCACCCGTTGGAATTTTGTTATAAAAGCCAACAATAAAAATGGTAGCCGTTTCCATATCAACCGCATACGCCCTGATTTTTCTGCAGGTAAGCTTTTCAAAACTTCATCATGCTCCCACACGCGGCGGTTGGTGGTATAAACGGTTCCTGTCCAATAATCAACAGAATGATCCCTGATCGTGGTAGAAATTGCTTTTTGCAATGCAAAAGCCGGTAATGCGGGCACTTCAGGCGGAAAATAATCATTTGATGTTCCTTCTCCCCTGATTGCTGCAATTGGCAAAATTAGATCACCTATTTTATTTCTTTTTTTAAGTCCGCCGCATTTGCCCAAAAACAAAACAGCTTTGGGTTCAATGGCACTCAATAAATCCATAATAGTGGCAGCGCCCGGGACTTCCCATTCCAAAATTAATAATGGTAATTTCTCCTGCAGTAGCGCATTCCATTGCTTTTTCAACGCCCACAATTTTTACATTATGGATTTCAGCGAACATTTTTACATAATTGCTAAAATTTGTCAGCAGAATATATGAACCAAAATTTTCCAGTTTTTCCCTGTATATCTTGGCAAGCCAATTATTTACTATTTCTTTTTTTGTCTTCATACTTTCTATTACTCTTTATATTTCACTTGCTTTGGATAAAAATACGATTTTAGATTTTACATTGCACAAATTGTAAAATACAATTACCCGAAAATATCTAAATCAAAAATGATAAAAATAAATTTTCCAAAAGAGCAACCGAGGTTAAGAGACAATAATACTTCAAAAGAAATTTTTGATATAGTAAGAAAAAAATGGCTCGTACTTACGCCTGAAGAGTGGGTACGTCAAAATATTATATGTTTTTTGTTGATGCAGAAAGATGTTCCGTCTTCCCTAATATCGATTGAAAAGGAAATAAAACTGGGTAGCCTTAAAAAACGATATGATATCATCGTTTATGATCGGCAAACCATTCCATGGATGATTATAGAATGTAAAGAAATGAACGTAGTTCTTTCAGAAAAAACTATGGAACAAATTCTCAGGTATCATATTTCTATTCCTGCTAAATATTTAGTAATAACCAATGGGAGCCACTGTTTAGGATTTAAAAAAAGCAATGGGATGCTAACAGAGATCAATGATTTCCCAAATTTTGACAGTTGAATGCATAAAAAACCCGCCAGGTTTTAATTGACGGGATTCATTAATATAAATTTAAGTGACTATTTATTTTTCCAATGACTGGGCATTTTTAGCCAGTTTTCTCTTTAAGTTGGCAGCTTTATTTTTGTGAATAATGCCTCTTTTAGCCAATTTATCAATTTTTGAAGACAATTTAGGTAAACCTTCCAAAGCAGCGGCTTTTGTATCAATTGCTTTAAAATCACGAATTGCATTACGGGTTGTTTTTCCCTGGTAACGGTTACGTTCATTACGTTTTGCCGATTTACGAACACTTTTTTTGGTTGCTGAATGATTTGCCATTAAATAATTTTTTTGGGCTGCAAAGATAGAATAATTTTTAAGAAAAAAGAAGATATTTCCTGTTTTTTATTTTCTTAAAAAAGAGAGGAAAGCCAGATCGGGTAATGCAATTACTCTGCTTAATGAAATACAGTAAATCAACAAAAAAGTATGAATTTTATTTTAAGTAATCGCTCATGAGCCGTTAGCACAAATGGCCCCTTTCAATAATTACTTTATTATGTACGATCCTTTCCATTTCATTAGCGTTATCAATAATTGATTTATTTATTTTCATTATACAAACGCAATCATGAAGTTGGATAAAAAGTTGGGTAAATTTCACTCTTTCACTCTTTGGAAGTTTATCATCCTTACAATAATATATTATCTCAAGCCTCGATTGGTCAGGCATTTCAACAAAAGTCATGAAATTATCTGTTTCCATTTTTTATTTTTTAATAAAATACTCAAATAGCAAACCATTAAAGCTTTTGATGAATAAAAGTTATGCAGCCCATGTGGATAAAATTTGCAAATTAAATTATAAATGATTTTTTATTTTCCAGTAAACGGATAAATAGCGCAAATTCTTATTTTTAATTATTTTTAAAAATATCTTTACCCCAATTAAATAAAAAAAAAATGCAATTTCCAGTATGAGAATATTAATAGACATGGATGATGTGATTGCCGATGCAGGAGTAAGGTTTTTAGAATGGTATGAAAGAGATTTTGGTATTCGATATTCGGCGGAAGATTTGAAAGGAACGAAGATTTATAATATAATTCCTGAAGGCCATAGAACTAAAGTAAAAGAGTATCCATTCCACGTTGATTTTTTTAAAGATCTGCCTGTTATTGAAAACAGCATTGAAATCGTAAAAGAACTCAACAAACGTTTTGAGGTATATATAGCTTCTGCCGCAATGGAATTTCCTCATTCACTGGATCATAAAAATGCCTGGCTTGATGAGCATTTTCCATTTATACCATGGAAAAGAAGAATTTTTTGTGGTGATAAAAGTGTTTTAAAGGGTGATATTTTAATCGATGACCATGACTTTAATCTTTCTGTTTTTGACGGCAGGCCCATTATGTTTTCATCTTATCATAATATAAACGAAACGAAATACGAAAGGCTTAATAATTGGTTGGAAGCTAAAAAGCTATTCGGATTGGAAATTTGATCTTTCCAAAAAATTACTCAGATTATATTTAAATAAATTCTTTATTCCTACTTAATTTTTTAAATTTCTATTGTTCAATGAAAACTTCCGAAAGGCAAAAAATAAAAATACCTGAACTAAAAAAATCTCCCACCGGCATATTGGGGCTGGATGAAATTACAAACGGAGGGTTGCCGCATGGTCGCCCCACCTTAATATGTGGCGACGCAGGAACGGGTAAAACATTATTTTCAATTGAATTTATTGTAAACGGAGCAACAAAATATAATGAACCCGGCGTTTTTGTTTCCTTTGAGGAAAAAAGTGAGGAATTGGCAATGAATGTTGCTTCGCTTGGTTTTAACCTAAACAAACTTACAAGGGAGAAAAAGATAAGGATAGACAACATCCAGATTGATCGGAGTGAAATCGAAGAAACTGGCGAGTACGACCTGGAAGGATTATTTATCAGGCTCGGTTATGCTATTGATAGCATTGGCGCTAAAAGAATTGTTTTGGATACGATAGAAAATCTTTTTTCCGGCCTTGAAAATGAAGGAATATTGAGAGCGGAACTTCGCCGCCTTTTCAGGTGGTTAAAAGATAAAGGAATAACGGCCATCATCACCGGAGAAAAAGGAGATGGAAAACTTACCAGGCAGGGACTTGAAGAGTACGTTTCAGATTGTGTGATTGTATTGGACCACCGGATTCAAAACCAGATTTCAACAAGAAGATTAAGAGTGATGAAATACCGTGGTTCCGTACATGGCACCAATGAATACCCATTCCTTATTGACCAAGACGGTATTTCCGTTCTGCCTGTAACCTCTTTAAAATTAAACCACCCGGTTTCTTCTGAGAAAGTTTCATCAGGAATTCCTACGCTGGACGAAATGCTTAGTGGAAAAGGATATTATAAAGGAAGCAGCATTCTTATTTCCGGAACTGCAGGCACAGGCAAAACCAGTATAGTTGCCAATTTTGCAAAAGCTACCTGTGAAAGAAAAGAACGATGCTTATTTTTTGCCTTCGAAGAATCACCTCAACAGATTATCAGAAATATGAGGAGCATTGATCTTGACCTGGAACCTTTTATAAAAAAGGGCCTTTTAAAATTTTATGCATCCCGGCCTACGGTTTATGGCCTGGAGATGCATCTTGTTGTATTCTATAAGCTGATAAAAGAATTCAAACCTTCTACAGTTATTTTGGATCCCATCACCAACCTGATAACCGTGGGTGACCAGAATGAAGTAAAATCAATTCTTATCCGGCTATTAGATTTTTTACAGCAAGAACAGATCACCGTAGTGTTTACGGCATTATCACAAGTATTAATTCCGAACGTAAAGCAGGAAGAAAGCATTTCTTCGCTTGTAGACACGTGGGTGGCGGTACACGATATTGAATTGAATGGTGAAAGGAATCGAGGAATTTATGTTTTAAAATCACGGGGGATGAAATGTTCAAACCAGGTAAGGGAATTCAAAATAACCAGCAACGGAGTAGAAATAGTTGAATTAATGATAGGACCTGAAGGGGTTTTGATCGGATCAGCCCGAAGAGCCTATGAACTGGAGCAAACAAAATCAGAAGTTTTGAAAAAGCACCTTTTGGCTAAAAAAAATAAAGAGATTGAACAACGAAAAGTTATTCTTGACAATAAGATTAAAAGCCTTACTTCAGAATTTGAAATGGAAAAAGCAGCCCTAAATAGTAAAGAGACAGAAGACGCATTAACTAAAAAAATGACTGAAATGAATAGAAAAGAAATGATGCGCGGAAGAAAAAAATAATATTATTAAACAATAAAAAAACAAATGGAAAATTAAATGGAACAAATGTGGGAATTAAAACTCTACGTTGCGGGAAAAACAATCAAATCGGAAACCGCACTGCAAAATCTAAAAAAATATTGCTGTGAACATCTTGAAGGCAGATATACGATCGAAGTAATCGATTTATTAAAAAAGCCTCAATTGGCTGAAGGCGACCAGATTTTTGCGGTTCCTACCTTAGTAAGAAAGGTTCCTGTTCCGATCAGGAAAATAATTGGTGATCTTTCAAATGAAGAAAAAGTACTTGTTGGCTTGAATATTGTTCCCGTAAAAAAAGTAACATAAAAACAACAAAGGCCATGGCTCCATCCCACAATAAGGACAAAAATAAGGTCGATGAAAAACTGTCATTGAAGTTATTTGTTACAGGAGCATCACCAAATTCCGCAAAAGCAGTCACTAATTTAAAAAATATTTGTGAGACATATTTCGACTGTAACTATGACCTGGAAATAATTGATGTTTACCAACAACCTTTGAAAGCAAAGGAAGAGCAAATAATTGCACTGCCCATGCTTCTTAAATTTTTACCATTACCCGTAAAAAAATTTATTGGAGACCTGTCAGATACAAAAAAAGTTTTAAAAGGTCTTGGAATAAATTCATGATAAAAATGAAAGTATTAAATAGAAATGAAAAACTTGAGCAAGAAATAACAGATCTCCGGCAGCAGTTGGAAGAAGCAAATGATACTATTGAGGCCATCAAAACAGGACAAATAGATGCACTGGTTGTTAAGCAATCCAACGGGCATCAGCTTTTTACGTTAAAAAGCGCTGATCAGACTTATCGCGTTTTTATAGAAAAAATGAGAGAAGGGGCCGTAACTCTTAACCACAAAGGAGTTATTTTATATAGTAATTCCCGTTTCTCTTCCATGATAAATTTGCCATTGACAAAAATTATTGGGTCTTATTTTAAAGAATATATCGAATCTTCAAGTGAAAAAACTTTTGATATCCTTTTTAAGAATGGATGGAAAACAGAATATAAAGGGGAAATCAATCTGAATACACAAGATAAAAAAATAATACCTGTATTACTTTCTCTCACAAGCCTTGAATTGGATGAAGGAGTGGCATTAAGTATTATTGTAACAGATCTCTCTGATCAGAAAAATATTGAAAAGCAATTGCGGGAAAATAATAAGTTATTAGAAACCGCAAAAGCTTTTACAGAAAAACTAAATAATGAATTGGAAGCCCGCGTATTAGAAAGAACACACGAGTTACTTATCAGCCGCGAGCATTTTAAATTTTTGGCTGATACAATTCCGGTAATTGTCTGGACAGCCAACGCCAAAGGAGAATATGATTATTTTAACCGGCAATGGTATAATTACACAGGCCTAACACTTGAAGAATCCCAAAAATCAGGCTGGAGACCTATCATTCACCCAAATGACCTTTCCAAAACTTTGCTTCAATGGGAAAATTCTATTAAAACAGGCAAATCTTTTAAAATTGAAAATCGATTACGATCTATTGATGGAAGTTACCGCTGGCATCTTATAAATGCTTTGCCTTTTAAAAATAAAGAAGAAAAAATTCTTGCATGGTTTGGAGTAAGTACTGATATTGAAGATCAGAAAAAGGACTTGCAAAAAAAGGATGAATTTATTGGAATGGCAAGCCATGAATTGAAAACACCGGTCACCAGTTTGAAAGCCTATACAGAGATCATGTTAATGGATGCCACCAAAAAAGAAAATAAGGAAGAATTGACTATGCTTAAAAAGATGGATAAGCAAATAAGCAAATTGACACAGCTAATAGGTGATTTACTGGACGTCTCAAAAGCCAATGCAGGGGAATTAAGTTATGATTATGAAATAATTGAATTTAATGATGTGGTTATAGAAGCAGTTAACGTGATTCAATTTACCACAAGTTATAAACTTGAAATGAATTTAGCCAAATCAGTTAAGGTAAGAGCCGACAAGAACCGGCTTGGCCAGGTTATTACCAATCTTGTTTCTAACGCAATCAAATATTCGCCTTTGACAAATAGAGTAATCATAAATTCTGAAATAATTGAAAACAAAGTTAAATTGTGTGTTCAGGATTTTGGCATTGGAATTCCATTATCTGAACAACCTAAATTATTCAGCCGTTTTTTTAGAGCAAGTGAAAACACCTATCCGGGCCTGGGTTTGGGGCTCTACATATCCAGAGAAATTATAAAGCGCCATTCAGGAACCATTAATGTAAAAAGCGAGGAAGGGAAAGGCTCAACTTTTTGTTTCTCAATCCCTGTAGAGAAGAAAAATAATCCTAAAAAAATATAAGTAACAGCAATACTTTATCAAAATAAATCATCGCTCTATTTAAAATGCTTCATCGTTACTTTATTTTGAATAAACCTGTCAACATGGTTTCGCAATTTATCAGTAGCGACAATGTTCCTTTACTTGGCAAAATTGACTTTCCTTTTCCAAAAGGCACACATGCCATAGGAAGACTCGATAAAGATTCTGAGGGATTACTATTGCTTACTACTGATAAAAAAATTACCCGTTTGATTTTTTCCGGAGAGAAGAAGCATGTAAGAACGTATCTTGTTATGGTCCGGAATACAATGACTGAATCTACTTTTAATAATTTGAAAGAAGGCATAAAGATTAAGGTAAAAAACGGCGAAGAATATATTGCGAAACCTCATTCCCTCTTTCGTGTAACCGATCCCGTTAGTTTATATCCATGGGCAATTGATTTTCGGGAAGCCTACCCGCATACCTGGTTGCTAATTACCCTTACCGAGGGAAAATACAGGCAGGTGCGAAAAATGATGATTGCGGTAAGACACCGCTGTCTTAGATTAATTCGGTTAAGCATTGAAAATATTACACTTGGCAGCCTGGAACCCGGATCCGTTAAAGAATTGGATGAGGAAACTTTTTACCATCTTTCAGGATTAAAATAAAAATCAAGATTATTTATTGGTTTACTATTTGTAAAGAAGAATCTCACGGCGAAAATCCGGGAGAGGGTATTATTCATATTTTCCAACAAATCGTTTCACAATGAAAAAAGTCTTACAAATTCTCAATGCTGCTGCATTTATTGCAACTATTGTCATTAATTATCTTTCCAACAGCGGAATCTTTAACGGAAATACAATGGCGACAGTTTCTGATAAATATCATAATTATTTCACACCGGCTGGTTATGCATTTTCTATTTGGGGGCTAATCTACCTGGGCTTGATTGCATTTGTAATTTACCAGGGAAGGAGCCTGTTTAAAAAATCAGAAAATGATTGGCCAGTGTTAGAAATTGGCTGGTGGTTTGTTATATCATGCGTTGCTAATTCTTTTTGGGTGATAGCGTGGCTCTATGATTATACAGGAATTTCAGTTATTTTAATGATAATACTTCTCTTTTCTCTTATCAAAATCATTTTTGCTACGCGCATGGAATTAGATGATTTGCCTTTGAAAAAAATAGCATTTGTTTGGTGGCCTTTTTGTTTGTATTCCGGCTGGATTACTGTAGCATTAGTTGCTGATGTTTCAGCATGGCTTACAAAAATAAATTGGAACGGATTCGGTATTTCGCAATCTGTATGGGCTATAACTATGATTTTCATTGCCGGGATTATTAATTTAATAATTACCTGGAAAAGAAACATGAGAGAATTTGCTTTGGTTGGCGCATGGGCTTTGATAGCTATTGCCATTGCCAACTGGAATTCTGACCAATTAATCAAAATAATAGCAATTATTGTAGCAGCCATTCTCTTAACAAGTAGTAGTATTCATGCTTATAGAAACAGAAAAACCATTCCCTTGAAACTCCTTTAACTGTGGAAAAAATATTTATAACGAAATCGTTAAATATATTTGGTAATTTATAACGGTTACGTTATTTTTGAGGTGGAATAGAAAATTATAAAAATTTATTTTTTAAACACTTCAAAAAAAAAATTATGAAACAAAAATCGAATCCGTTAAGCAAGGCACTTTTATTTGGTGCTCTTATCGCTTTATTTTCATTAAGCGCATGCAAAAAAGATACTAAGGTTAAAACAGACAACACGATTAATGGTATCGTGATGGCTACCCCGTCTTTTTCAACATTGAATGCTGCTGTTAAAAAAGCCGGTTTGTCTGCCACCCTTAGTGGCCCCGGCCCCTTCACTGTTTTTGCTCCTACGAACGAAGCGTTTACCGCTTCAGGAATTACCTCTGATGTTTTAGGCAGTTTAACTGCAGATCAGGCAAAAAATATTTTGCTTTATCACACATTAGCATCCAAAGTTTTAGCTTCACAGGTACCCGCTGGTCCTAACGCTCCTGTAACCGCAGCTAATGGAGACGTTTTATACGTTACCAGTAATTCCAACGGAGTTTTTATAAATGGAATTCAGGTAACACAGGCTGATGTTCAGGCCAGCAATGGCGTAGTGCATGTAATTGGAAAAGTCTTAATGCCACCTTCAGGAAATATTGTTGAAATGGCACAAGCTGACACAAGTCTTTCCTTTTTAGTTGCTGCAGTTATAAAAGCAAATTTACAGGGGGCCTTATCAGGTGATGGACCGCTTACTGTTTTTGCTCCTACTAACAATGCGTTTAGAGCTGCAGGCTTTGCAACCATTGATGATGTCAAAGCAGTTGATGCGGCCACTTTAACCAGCATTCTTACTTATCACGTAATTGGAGCGCGAGTGTTTTCTTCTGATTTGACTGACGGCGAAGAAGCTACTACATTAAATGGCCAAAAGGTAATGATAGGTTTGGGATCAGGAGCTACAGTCAAAGGCAACAAAAATATGGCCCCATCTAATATTATTGCTACCAATATTGTGGCAACGAACGGGGTAATTCATGTCATAGATCAGGTCTTATTACCAAATCCATAAAAACAAATACTATCCTTTGGAAACTTGCCATCAATTCAAAGATTAAGTCAAGATGGTATTAAACCGTATCGAAATTTCGGTACGGTTTTTTTCATAATTTCTCTCGTTAGATATACTTAACTTGGCTTTTTTCAACGCTTTTTAGAAACCACAAAAAATGATCAGCTATGAATGATTGCTATGAAGATGTTATACTTCTGATTAAAAAATGGAAAGATTTTCGTGAACTTCAAAAAGAAGGCGATATTAAAATGTTTGCCAACTGGATTGTAAATGAAAATAAATCAGCAACCTATGAATCTCCCCAGGAAGACTTTATCGTAGCCCAGGTAGATAAAATGGAAGAAAAAAATGCAATTCCTGATTTGGCTAACAGAGGAGTAATCGGCCACCTCCTCGGAAGGATGAATTTATTTGTTAAGAATTATGCTAAACAACCATTCCTTGAAATAGGTTTTAAAAGCCTTGAAGAATTCCGGCTGTTACAAATAATTGACAGGGTAGAAAATATAAATAAATCAGAACTTCGAAATGAATCTTTAATGGAATTTACCACTGTTGTTGATATTCTGAAGCGACTTACCGAAAAAGGATTGATCTTACAAATAAAAGATCCCAATGACCAAAGAGCAAGTCTGTTGCAAATTACACCCGAAGGGAAAAATCAATTGCTAACTACCTATAAAACTCTCGCCCGGATTAAGCCAAACGTCGCCGGGGATTTGACCCAAAAAGAGCAGGAAACTTTAATTAATCTTCTGCTAAAGCTTAACCATTTTCACACAGATTATTTCACTGAAAATTATATCAACAAAAAGAAAAAATAAGGCGTTTTGTTTTGAAGATAAAAAGTGAAAGGAAAGGAAAAAAGTGCTTGGTGAAAAACAAATTATGTATGAAAAAGCAAGAAATAAATATATTTTGGTTTCGACGCGATTTAAGATTGGAGGATAATTCAGCTCTTTATCGTGCGTTAACGGCTGAACTACCCGTTTTAGCGGTGTTTATTTTTGACAAAAATATTTTGGATAAACTTGATAATAAAAAAGATAAACGTGTTGCTTTTATTCATAAAAAACTGGAGGAGATAAATTCAGATTTAAAAAAGCATGGTTCATCTTTATTGATCTTAAACGATATACCGACAAAGGCATTCCAAAAACTTTCTAATGATTTTGATATAGAAGCGGTTTTTACCAATCATGATTATGAACCGTATGCAATAGAAAGAGATTTAAAAATCAAAAATTTATTGGAGGGAAAAAACATTTCATTTCATAGTTATAAAGACCAGGTTATTTATGAAAAATCTGAAATTGCAAAGTCTAACGGTGACCCATACACTATTTTTACTCCTTATTCCAAATCCTGGAAAGAGAAATCTAAAAAAGAGGGAATTAAATTATTTCCATCGGAAAAAAAACTTAATAATCTTTTTAAAACAAAGCCGTTTCATTTTCCATTTTTAAGGGAAATGGGGTTCGAAAAAATAAACGTTGAATTTCCAAAACTGGATATATCTGAAAAACTAATCAAACATTATGATGAATCAAGAAATATTCCTTCGGTAGATGGAACTTCTTTCGCAAGTATGTATTTAAGATTTGGAACAGTAAGCGTACGCCAACTGGTAAGTACTGCAAATAAATTAAACGAAAAATGGCTGAATGAATTGATTTGGCGGGAGTTTTTCATGATGATTCTCTTCCATTTTCCGTATGTAGTAAATGAAAATTTTAAAAAGAAATACGATGACCTAAAATGGAGGAATAATGAAAAAGAATTTGACCTCTGGTGTAAAGGAGAAACCGGTTACCCGATCGTGGATGCAGGAATGCGACAATTAAACGAAATGGGCTGGATGCATAATCGTGTACGCATGATAGTTGCGGGATTTCTATGTAAACATTTATTGATCGACTGGCGATGGGGCGAAGCTTATTTTGCTGAAAAACTATTGGATTATGAACTATCATCTAATAATGGAAACTGGCAATGGGCCGCAGGAACTGGCTGTGACGCGGCCCCTTATTTTAGAATCTTTAACCCTCATGAGCAAATCAAAAAATTCGATCCAAAATTAATTTATATAAAAAGATGGATCAAAGATTTTAGACCGGGATATTTACCTGAAATTGTTAAACATGAATTCGCAAGAAAACGGGCACTTGAGACATATAAGAAGGCCCTGGAAGAAAATTAAAAATCAGTAAACGAAGAAATAACCCGTTTTTTCTATTTACTCAGCAAGTACTGGTATTTTTTTATCTAATACTTGAACTATTTTGATATCTCCTTTTCTTTAAGTAAAAATGAATAATTTGTAAGCCTGTCTTTATAAAAAATATTTTGTAATTGAATTAAAATTGCTTCAATGAGAAAATTTAAAAAATATTTCTTAGTATGCCTTGCATTTGTCTTTATAATAAACCTAAGTTACGCACAGGTTAAATCTTATAAAAAAACAGATTTCGGAGTTAGTTTTCATCTGGACAAAGGAACTATGAATCTGAATCTTTTTAATAATGATGTAATAGAAGTAAAATTTAGTGTATTTGACAAAATGCCTGAAAAGGAATCCCTGGTCGTTCTTCCTGTAAAAAGCTATCTTAAAAATTTTAAAGTTAGTGACAATAACAACGATGTTGTAATTAAAACATCCAGGTTAAAAATATTGGTTGATAAGAAAACAAATTCCATTAGCTATGCGGATCTACAAGACAATATTATTTTATCAGAAGCACAGTTAGATGGAAAACAAATGCGCGATACCACTATTGCAGGTATTAATACTTATGCTTGCGGTTCTTCTTTTCAGTCGCCAAAAGATGAAGCGTTATTCGGCCTCGGATGTCATCCGGAAGATTCGCTTTCTATAAACTACAAAGGAAGAAACCAGGACATGGCTATTAAATATCTCACCGGTGCTATACCTGTTTTATTGTCAACCAAAGGATATGGGTTGTTATGGGATAATTATGCAGAATCTAAATTTTACGGAGGTGAAAAAAATAATTCCCAATTCACTTATGTTTCTGAAAGTGGCAAAATGGTAGATTATTATTTCTTTTACGGGCCTTCTTTTGATCACATAATGGATTTGTACAGAAATCTTACAGGTGTGGCTCCTATGTATCCAAAGTGGGCTTTTGGTTTATTTCAATCGCAGGACAGGTATAAAACACAAAAAGAAGTTTTGTCCGTGAAAGATAATTACCGGAAAAATCATATACCTGTTGATGTGATTGTCCAGGACTGGTTTTACTGGTCGCCTGATCCAATCGGCTCACACATTATGAATCCCGAAAGATATCCTGATCCAAAAGCCATGGTGGATGAGTTGCACAAAGCCAATATTCATGCTATGATTTCTATATGGCCTTGCTTTGGAAAAGGTACCCAGGATTTCAACCAACTGAAAAAAGCCGGATATTTAAGCAGTATAACGTGGGACAATTTTTTTGTTCATGCTATCGATACTTATTACGACGCACACAACCCGGGCGCAAGAGAAATGTACTGGGACCAGGCAAGAGATAGTCTGATCAAACGTTATGGTTGGGATGCATGGTGGGTTGATCAATGTGAACCGGATACCAAAGATCCAAATGACAGAAAAAAAGCAAACTTATATACAGGCAAGGGAATTGATTATTTTAATACTTATTCGCTTGAGCATACTAAAGGTATTTATAATAAATGGCGCAGGGATATTTCGGGAAAAAGAATATTCTTACTGGCACGGCAGGCTTTTGCAGGCCAGCAAAGAAACGCTGCTACTTTATGGTCATCTGATATTACTACCACATTTGCTTCTTTTAAAAACCAGGTTCCACAGGCAATTAACGCTTGCATTTCCGGAATTCCTTACTGGACGTCAGATATCGGCGGTTATCTTTCGCGCGTTTCTCCCGAAGGCGTTCCGGATTGGTCTCAACCCTCCTATCGCGAACTTTTTACCCGTTGGTTTCAGTTCGGCACTTTTAGTCCAATCTTCAGAATCCATGGAAAGGGAGAACGTGCCCTTTTCTCGGATAACTGGGATGCACACACGAAAAGTATCCTTTTAAAATATGACGATCTTCGCTATCGCTTGCTGCCATACATTTATTCACTTTCCAGCGAAGTCACCAGGAATAATTATACCATAATGCGTTCACTGGCATTTGATTTCAGAAACGATCCGGCGGTTTATAATATTAAGGATCAATATATGTTTGGCCCGGCATTTTTAGTAAACCCTGTTACGCAACAATTATATTCAGGAGTTGATTCCAATAAATCGGGAACAACAAGAAAAGTTTATTTACCCAAAAACACCAATTGGATTGATTTCTGGACTGGCAAAAAATGGGAAGGAGGACAAAATATTGATGCACCGTCACCAATTGAAATTATGCCTTTGTATGTTCGCGAAGGGTCTATAGTTCCAATGGGGCCTGTAATGCAATATGCCACACAAAAGCCTGCTGATGATATTGAATTAAGAATCTACCCTGGTTCCGATGGGCATTTTACTCTATATGAAGATGCTAATAATACTTACAATTATGAAAAGGGTGAATTTGCTACTTTTAATTTTAACTGGAATGATAAAACAAAAGAATTGAGCATTTCTGAAAGGAAAGGTTCTTTTCCGGGAATGCTTAAAAACAGGAAATTCAGCATAGTGTTGGTTGGAGAAAATAATGGAACAGGCGTTGAAAAAACACAAAAGCCCAACAAAGTAATTACCTATGATGGAAAGCCAATAAAAGTAAAATTGTAAAACATAACCAGGCGTTTACTGTATTAATCAGCCCCAAATATTTCTATTTATTTGGGGCTAATTTTATAATTCCGTTTATTGAATCAGATAGAAAATGCAGTATTTAATATTTCTTCCTGTTCTTCTTTATGCACTTTGGAGAAGCCGGAAGAAATAGCGGCACTGGGTTGCCTGCTGATGATTCCGAAGTTAATTGAACTCAAATTCATTCGTAAATAGGAAGCAGCACCCATATTGAGAGGCTCTTCCTGAACCCAATACCAGATAGCCTTATGATATTTTTTGTAGAGAACTTCCAATTGTTTCAATGGCAAAGGATACAATTGTTCCATTCTCACAATTGCCAGGTCTTTACGTTTATCATTTTCTCTCTTTTGTTCAAGGTCGAAATAAATTTTACCTGAACATAACAGCACTTTACTAATAGCTGACGCATCCTTAACAGAAGGATCATCAATAACTTCTTTGAAACCACCTTGTGTAAATTCTTCTATTTTGCTGTAACTACCAGGGTGGCGAAGATTAGCTTTGGGAGCAAAATTGATCAAAGGCTTTCTAAATGGCCAGGCCAGTTGCCGTCTTAATCCATGAAAATAATTGGAGGCAGTAGTAATATTTGTCACCACCATATTAAGTTCAGCGCACATTTGTAAAAAACGTTCAATTCTGCCACTACTGTGCTCCGGGCCCTGTCCTTCATAGCCATGGGGTAAAAGCATTACCAAACCATTCATACGATGCCATTTTTGCTCTGCACCAGCTACAAACTGGTCTATAATTACCTGGGCACCATTGGCAAAATCACCAAATTGGGCTTCCCACAAAACGAGATTATTTGGATTGGCCATTGCATAGCCGTACTCAAATCCAAGCACTGCATATTCGCTTAAAAGAGAATTCCATATTCTCAATAAACCCTGTTTATCTGAAATACGGCTTAACCGGTTATAAAACGCATCCGTCTTTTCATCTCTTATCACAGCATGACGATGGCTAAACGTACCTCTACGTACATCCTGTCCACTCATTCTTACATCCTTGCCTTCTTGCACTATACTGGCAAAGGCAAGCAATTCTCCGGTGGCCCAATCAAATTTTTGTTCTTCTTCGTATAAATTGATTTTTTCCTGCAGAATTTTTTTAATCTTTTTCAATGGGGTAAAATCTCCAGGCACTTCCACGATAGCATGAAATAACTTTTCTATCTTTTCTTTTGGAATTCCTGTTACCGGTGAAGAATCAAAATCCCCAATTGTAGCTTTCCGCAAGCTTTGCCACCATAATTCAGGTTTTTGATAACTATATGGAAGAGGATGTTGTTTCAATTCATCCAGCCGCTCCTGCAGATCTTTCCAGTATTTTTCTTCCATTTCCTTTGCAAGCCCCGCTGTGGATTCATCGCCATGTTCCAGAAGCCAATTAATATAGATCTCCCGCGGATTAGGATGATTATCGATAAGTGAGTATAGTCCAGGTTGAGTAAATTTCGGATCGTCCCCTTCATTATGCCCATGACGGCGATAACAAACCATATCCACAAAAATATCTGAATTAAATTTCTGCCTGTACATCATTGCAACCTGGGCAACTTTTACTACCATTTCAGCATCATCTCCGTTTACATGGAAAACCGGCGCTTTTATGGTGGCTGCAACTGAAGTAGAATAGTCAGAACTTCGGGCATCATCAAAATCAGTTGTAAATCCCACCTGGTTATTAATAACAAAATGTAAAGTTCCCCCGGTGCAAAATCCCTTTAAGCCACTCATCTGCAAGACTTCGTAATTGATTCCCTGGCCGGGTAAAGAAGAATCTCCATGAATTAATATAGGAAGAATTTTATCATAATCACTTTCATAAATTACATCTGCTTTGCTTCTTGAGAACCCCAATACTACAGGATCTACTGCTTCAAGATGAGACGGATTCGGACTTAATTTAAGATGAACCAATTTCCCATTCAGGGTCTCTATATCACTGCTATAACCTTTATGGTATTTTACGTCGCCACTTCCCATTGTAGAATCAACAGGAGCGCTTCCTTCAAATTCTGTAAAAATTTGTTCGTAGGTCTTACCTAAAATATTTGCCAAAACATTGAGGCGGCCCCTGTGCGCCATTCCGATCACCACTTCCTGCACCTGGTTATCAGCCGCTGTATTAATGATGGCATCCAATGCAGAAATTGTATTTTCACCTCCTTCCAGAGAAAATCTTTTTTGACCGATATATTTTTTTTGCAAAAAGCTTTCAAACATGACGCCTTCATTCAGCTTTTGAAGGATTCTTCTTTTTAGCTGTAGGGGAACAGGCTCCTGCAAAGTGTTTTCTACCGCGTTTATGATCCATTGAATTTTTTCCGGATCATTTAACGAACTAAATTCGACGCCAACTGAACCCGCATAGCATTTCTGTAAATGATCCAGAATTTTTTGCAAGCTGGCTGTACCAACTCCTGCGAATTTCCCTGCTGCAAATTCAGTCGGAAGATCACTTTCATTCAATCCAAAATAAGAAAGGGCAAGATTGGCCCTCCGGTCTTTTCTCTCCCTTATCGGGTTAGTTTTTGAAATAAGATGAGCTTTATTTCTATAGGAAAGAATCAATTGATAAACTCCAAATTCTTTTTGAAGATTCGTTACAGAAACCGGGCTTACTTCAACAGTGGGAGAAGGTTTTCCATTACCATTTTGAGAAGAAATGGCGAAATCAAACCCTTCAAAGAATTTTCTAAGTTCTATATCAACACTTTCAGGATTTTTTTTAAAATCAGTATATAAATTTTCAATATAAGCGGGATGAGAACTGGTTATATACGAGAAATCTTTCATGATGAAAAGTGGATTTTGCAATGTTTTCTCTTGAAAAGTGTTACTTCCAGGAGACAGGAGATTTAATAATATTAAACAGCAACAATTTTAATGCAAATATCGTACGATTTATTAAGATTAAAATTATAATGTAACAAGATTATCAATTATTTTAAGAATGAATTAAAAGAAGTTGAGATAAAAATTAAAAATTAATTGTAGCAGTAAACGAACAAATAACCGTAAAACTTATTTTGGCTTTTTTGAGGATTTTCATTAGAAGACAAAAGAATTTAAAATGATTAAAGAAGTTTCCTAAATATTTTTAAGTTCAGCAAGCAATTCCTGCAAAACTTTTTTCGCATCACCGAAAAGCATAGAGGTTTTAGGTTGATAAAAAAGAGGATTTTCAATTCCGGCGTATCCGGGTTTCATACTTCTCTTGTTTACAATTACATTTTTTGCCAATTCAACTTCCAGGATTGGCATTCCATAAATAGGGGAAGAAGGATCGTTTTTGGCAGCCGGGTTTACTACATCATTGGCTCCAAGAATCAGGACGACATCGGTGGATTTGAATTCTTCATTAGCATCTCCCATTTCCAATAATTTTTCATAACTCACATCAGCTTCGGCTAACAAAACATTCATGTGACCGGGCATACGGCCTGCCACCGGATGAATAGCATATTTAACTTCCACACCTTTTTCTTCAAGGGCTTTTTCCAATTCGTGACAGGTATGTTGTGCCTGTGCGACCGCAAGACCATACCCCGGGACGACCATTACCTTTTTGGAATAAGCCATAAGCATTGCTGCGTCGCTTATAGATATCTGTTTAATATTACCTTCAGTAGACTGGCCAACTCCGGCAACTTTTGAGCCCCCAAATGATCCAATCAAAACATTCAAAAGGCTTCTGTTCATTGCACGGCACATTAAAATAGTTAACAAAGTACCTGCCGCACCTACAAGAATTCCGCCGGTAAGCATTGCTTTATTATCGTATAAAAATCCGCCACATGCTGCGGCAACCCCGGTAAAAGAATTTAGTAATGAAATAACTACCGGCATATCGGCGCCTCCTATGGGCATTACAAAAAATACTCCGTATAAAATCGCAAGGCCAACTGTTATAAAGAAAGGGATATTTACACTTTCTGTATTAGTGAAATAAGTAAATATAGCGGAAGCCAGAACCAAAAGTAAAATAATTATATTAAAAAGATGTTGTCCTTTAAAGGAATAATCTTTTACTTTCCCGCTCAGTTTTCCCCAGGCAATCATGCTTCCGATAAAGGAAACGCTACCGATTATAGTGCCTGCAATAATAGCTAAATAATGACCTGACGAAACCACATCAGAAAACGAAGTAGCATTCATCATTCGGTGTTCACGATATAAATAATCGAATTCAACAATAGAAATCAATGCTGCACAAGCGCCGCCCATCCCATTGAAAAAGCTTACCAGCTCAGGCATTGCGGTCATTTTCACTTTTTTTGCAATCAGAAATCCTATGATGCTTCCTATGATAATTGCAGAAAATATCCAGGGATAATTTCCTAGTTTCTTTCCATCATTTTCATATAAAAAAATGGTTCCTGCGATGGCGATGATCATACCCGCGGCTGCGATAAGATTTCCTCTTCTTGCAGAAGCAGGGCTGGATAACATTTTCAATCCAAGAATGAAAGTAACGGAAGCAACGATATAGCAAATTGATAATATACTTGGACCCATTTAATGGAGAATTTGTAGATTAATTTTTGGTTTTATTTGTTGGTTTACTATAAAAAAATCTATTTTTTCTTTTTAAACATTTCCAGCATCCTGTCTGTTACTACAAAACCGCCAACAACATTTAATGTTCCTAAAACAACGGCTAAAAATCCAAGAATGAGTGCAACATAATTTCCACTTTCTGCTTTTCCCATTACGATGATCGCACCAATAATTACCACGCCATGAATGGCATTAGCCCCACTCATCAGTGGCGTATGTAATACACTCGGAACTCTCCCGATAATCTCAATTCCTAAAAATATCATCAGGATCACGATGTAGATCATCTGTATATTTTGGTGGATAAAATGAATAGCTTCTGACATAATTTTAAAAATTTTTAATTCAATAGTTTACCAATTTTAAATCAGCTTATCAAAGTTCCTTTTACCAAGTCATCTTCCTGGTTCAGATTAAACTTACCTTCTTTATCAATAATCAATTCGAGAAAATTACAAATATTCTTTCCATACATTTTACTTGCATCATTAGGCATGGATGAAGGAAGATTCGAGTTTCCCACAATGGTAACTCCATTAAAATTTATCGTTTCATTGTTTTTTGTAAGCTCAGTATTTCCACCAGTAGCTGCCGCGAGATCAACTATGACTGACCCGTTTTTCATTTTGGCAATCA
This sequence comes from uncultured Chitinophagaceae bacterium, assembly GCA_963741705.1. Taxonomy (GTDB): domain Bacteria; phylum Bacteroidota; class Bacteroidia; order Chitinophagales; family Chitinophagaceae; genus Ginsengibacter. The sequence continues at coordinate 100,225 of CAVUJE010000011.1, forward strand.
TTGATTCTGTAATCAATATGGGCGCCTTTTTTCCAAAAATTTGAGCCGTTGTAATTATAATATCGGATTTTGCAACACGCTCAGTTATTTTTTCTTTTTGCCTTTGTAAAAAATCTGCTGATTGTTCCACAGCATAACCACCGGCCTTGCTGGCATCCGCAGCGCCTTCCACTTCAACAAATTTTGCTCCCAGGCTCATTACTTCTTCTTTTACTGCCGGGCGTGTATCAAAAACTTCTACCACAGCCCCGAGCCTTCTTGCCGTAGCAATAGCCTGCAATCCTGCAACACCAGCGCCCAGAATTAAAACTTTTGCAGGAGGAATGCTTCCGGCAGCCGTCATAAACATTGGAAAATATTTTGGAAATAAATTGGCAGCAACCAGCACTGCTTTATATCCTGCAATATTTGCCTGGCTGCTAAGCACATCCATAATTTGTGCACGCGTGGACCTTGGAATCATATCGATACTAAAAACAGTTACTTCACTTTCTTTTAGTTTGTTTACCTCGTCAACATTATACAAAGGCTGAAAAATTCCAAGGATGACTTTATTTTTTAGAATAGCTGTTTCCGAGTCTTCCGGAAGATGAATGGTTAAAATAATTTCAGATTTACTGATAACATTTATTCTTGATTCTATTTCAGCTCCGGCTTCCTTGTATCTTTCATTTGAAGCAAATGCTTTTTCTCCTGCATTTTCCTCAATTAAAATATCAACCTTTAATTTTTTTAAAATACCAATATGCTCAGGTAAAAGAGAGACTCTGGTTTCGGGTAGCGGTTCTTTTAAAACACCAATCGTCATAATATGGAAATATGCTTCTAAGGTATCTATAAAAATTAAAACCTAATAGGAAAATCTTGCTTTATTTTAAAATCTTTACTAAAAAATACAAGCCCAATAAAAAACAAATCGATACTCAACGTAACAGCAGTGTGGCTTTTGATAATTTCCCATGCTTGTTCCATTTCCCCGCTCCAATGAATATCATCAAAAATGAAAATAGAATCTGTAGAAGATTTTTTTAGGAATAAATCAAAATATTCAATAGTTGCATTTTTACGATGATTGCCATCAACAAAAAGCAAATCAATAATCCCTGTTTTTTCTTCATTTACTGGAATTGTTTTTGCAAAATTTCCTTGAATCAATTCAATATTAACCAAACCGGCTTTTTTAAAATTTTGTTGCGCAATCTCAGCAATATTAGAAGCGCCTTCAAAAGTATAAACATTTGAATCCGGATTGGCAGAAGCCAGGTAGGAAGTGGTAATTCCAAATGAAGTACCTAATTCCACTATCGTCTTAGCATGATAATAATGGGCAATCCTGAAAAGTAATTGTGCATACTTTTTCTTTTTTAAAGATGAAGCGGCAATATCTTTTATCTTTCGTTTTTTAAAAGGAATAATTGCCGAACCAGCGCCAAAATCTTCCACATCAATTAAATTATTATTGGAGAGAAGTTGTTTTCTTTGAGATTCTATTTTTGAATAGCAATCATATTTTTTTCTATCATTCAAAACATGAATAATAAAATCGAAAACGAATGGAGAATGCACTCCATGGCCCTTTCCGTTATAAGAATGAAAATAATAATGAAAATATTTTTCCGCAAGCTGAAAAGAGGAATACATTTTTAATTTTAGGCTATGCCTTTTTTTCCCAAACTTCAAAAGTAAAAGGATAATTATTTTTTTTATCTGCAGGATGAGATTCTTCACTCATCAGTTTCCAAACCGATTTATCAATTTCAGGATAATAAGTATCCCCTTCTACTTTTGCATGAACCCGTGTCAGGTAAATCCTGTCAATGATATGAATAGTTTCTTTAAAAATTTTTCCACCGCCGATTATGAAAATTTCTTTTGCTTCACTTTCTTTTGCCTTTTTAATAGCATCAATGATGGTGTGAGAAATAAATACATCTTCAGGATGCCAGTCGGTTTTCCGTGTAATAACAATATTAATTCTACCCGGTAATGCTGTCTTCATTGCGTCAAAAGATTTTCTTCCCATAATCACAGGCATCCCCCAGGTTTTATTTTTGAAATATTTAAAATCAGTGGATAATTTCCATGGAATATCATTATCAGCGCCAATGATATTATTTTCTGACGCGGCTACCATATGTGAAAGCATGAATTATAGTTTAAAATTATTTATTGAATTTCAAATCTGACAATTTACACCGCAACCGGCGCCTTAATGGAAGGATGCGCTTGATAATTCTTTAGTTCGAAATCCTCAAATTTAAAATCAAAAATATTTTTTACATGAGGATTCAATTTCATTTCCGGAAGAGGAAGTGGATTTCTCTTGAGTTGATGTTGAGCTTGTTCAAAATGATTTTTATATAAATGTACATCGCCAAAGGAATGAACGAATTCTCCTAATTCCATATCACAAACCTGGGCTATCATCATAGTAAGCAAAGCATAAGACGCAATGTTGAACGGCACCCCCAAAAAAACATCCGCACTCCTTTGATACAATTGACACGAAAGTTTTCTTTTACCTGATTCGGTTGCCACAGTATAAAACTGAAACAAACAATGGCAGGGCATTAGTTTCATATCCGGAAGATCTGCCACATTCCACGCGCTTATGATTAGTCTGCGACTATCCGGGTTTGTTTTTAATTCTTTAATCAAATCAGAAACCTGGTCAATGGTTTTGCCATTCGCACCTTGCCAACTGCGCCACTGTTTTCCATAAACAGGACCAAGATTTCCATTTTCATCAGCCCATTCATCCCAAATCCTGACGCCATTTTGCTGAAGATATTGAACATTTGTATCACCTTTTAAAAACCATAATAATTCATAAATAATACTTTTTAAATGAAGTTTTTTTGTTGTAATCAGCGGAAATCCTTTTTGCAAATCAAACCTCATTTGGTAGCCAAATAAACTGCGTGTACCAGTGCCTGTACGGTCATTTTTATCAACTCCGGTTTCAATAATTTTTTCTAAAAGCTTAAGATATTGCTGCATCAGTGCAAGTTATACTAATTTGACAATTTTGAAAATTCGAAAATTTGAAAATGGAAGAATTTCTTTATCAGCAGATTAGCTAATTAGCACATTTTCTAATTAGCTATATTTGCACAACTTTAAAATCTTTTTGCATGTCAGTATTAGTTAATAAAAATTCAAAAGTTTTAGTACAGGGATTTACAGGAACTGAGGGCACTTTTCACGCCACTCAAATGATAGAATATGGAACAAAAATAGTAGGTGGTGTTACTCCTAATAAGGGAGGAACAACTCATCTTGACAAACCCGTTTTTAATACAGTTGAAGAAGCGGTGAAAGAAACCGGAGCTGATGTAAGCATTATTTTTGTTCCCCCAGCATTTGCTGCCGACGCTATAATGGAAGCCTCAGATGCAGGAATTGAATTAATAGTTTGTATTACTGAAGGAATTCCTGTTCAGGATATGGTGAAAGTGAAAAACTATTTATCATCATCAAAATCAAGATTAATTGGGCCAAATTGCCCGGGTGTAATCACGGCTGATGAATGTAAAGTAGGAATTATGCCGGGTTTCATTTTCAAAAAAGGCAAGATTGGAATAGTTTCTAAATCAGGCACACTTACTTACGAAGCCGCTGACCAGGTGGCGAAAGCTGGCCTCGGAATTTCAACGGCGATTGGCATTGGCGGTGATCCTATCATTGGTACCACTACTAAAGAAGCTATTGAACTTTTTATGAACGATGAGGAGACTGAAGGAATTGTAATGATTGGAGAAATTGGGGGAAGCATGGAAGCTGATGCAGCAAGATGGATAAAAGAAAATAATCGCAAACCGGTTGTTGGCTTTATTGCAGGCCAGACTGCACCAGCCGGAAGAAGAATGGGACATGCCGGGGCCATAGTAGGTGGCGCAGAAGATACGGCAGCCGCTAAAATGAAAATACTTTCAGAATGTGGAGTGAATGTCGTAGCAAGTCCTGCCGATATAGGAAAGACTATGGCAGAAGTAATGAAAAAATAAAACTACAGCTATTTTAAATATGAGGATGATCAGGATTGGTCATCCTTTTTATTTCAGCAAATAGAAATTGCCAATATTTGTAGGCTTCCTGTAAAAAAAATTCCCTTTCATAAAATGAAAAGGAATTTAAAAATCTGGTATCTAAATAAAAATCAATAATCTTTATTATAACCGCCGCCGCTTCTGCCACCGCCATAGCCGCCACCGCTGCTTCTGCCGCCGCCATAGCCACCGCCGCCGCTTCTACCGCCGCCGCCATAGCCACCGCTTCTGCCGCCACCGCCACCATATCCGCCGCCGCCACTTTTCTTGTAGCCACTGCCTTCAGGACGAGGTTGTGATTCGTTAACAATTAGTTTACGGCCTTGAACTTCGCTTTCGTTTAATGTAGCGATGGCAGTTTTAGCTGCTTCTTCGTCTTCCATTTCAACAAAACCGAATCCTTTGCTACGACCGGTATTTTTTTCTTTAAGAATCTTTGCACTTGAAACAGTACCATACTGGCTGAATAAGTTGCTTAAATCGTCGTCAGTCATCGACCAACTGAGATTACCTACATAAATGTTCATTGTAAAAACTTTTGTTTAATAAATTAAAATAAGTATTAATGATTCAGTAGCTACAATGAACTGAAGAAATCTTTGAGGAGAAACATCAGCCAAAAGAAAAACAAACTAAACCCATTAACAGAGTATAAAGGTAACCTTTTATTTCAAATAACATTAATTTATAAATATTTTTTCTTTTCCTTTTTTTTTGGACATCTAATCCTAAAACATAAAATGTAAGTAACATGAATTAAGATTTAAACACCTCGAAGGAGATGCGTTAAAATGAGTTTGAATCAAATTCAAAAGTTTTTATTTTTTATATTTGATGAAATAAATGCTTTTGAAAAATAGCTTTCTCTTAGTTTCCTTTTCTTTTTTCTTTTCAATGGCTTTTGCCCAAACTGATTATTTTCAACAAGAGGTAGATTATAAAATTGATGTAAGTCTAAATGACATTGAAAATACCCTGGATGGATTTGAAATTATTAATTACACCAACAATTCACCTGATACCCTTCATTATATATGGTTTCATCTTTGGCCAAATGCCTATAAAAATGACCGGACGGCATTTAGTGAACAAATGTTACAATTAGGAAGAACTGATTTTTATTTCAGTGACGCATCAAAAAGAGGATATATAAACAGGCTGGATTTTAAAGTGGATAATATTTCGGCACTTCTTGAAGATGATTCATTATATATAGATATTGCAAAACTGATATTACCTTCACCACTTTTACCCGGGCAAACTATTAAAATCTCCACTCCTTTTCATGAAAAAATTCCTTTCAATTTTTCGCGTGGAGGTTACATTGATCATACTTATCAAATTACTCAATGGTATCCAAAGCCGGCAGTCTATGATAAAAGAGGCTGGCATCCTATTCCTTACCTGGACCAGGGAGAATTTTATAGCGAATTTGGAGATTTTCAAGTTCAAATTACGGTTCCGCAAGGTTACATTGTTGCAGCAACCGGCGAATTACAAAATCAAGATGAACTAAAATGGCTGGAAGGTCGAAATGCAGAAGACGAAGAGCAGAAGGCAGAAAGCAAAAGACAGGAAATAAAAAATAATATCGAATCTCCTCCTGCTGAAAAGAAAAAAATAAAAAAAAGATACCAACCGACATTACATAAAAATAAGAAAACAACTGTCAGCAATGAAATCGAGGAACTGAAAAATAATAATTCACAAGTTTCTAGAAAAAACAAAAACCCTTACTTACACTCAGAATAACGTGCATGATTTTGCCTGGTTTGCCAATAAAAATTTTGAAGTACTTCATGACACGTTGCAATTATCATCAGGAAAAATTATTGACGCCTGGTCATTTTTCCTCCCATCTGACCAAGAGGTTTGGAAAAACAGTATTCAATTTATTAAAGATGCCGTGCGCACAAGAAGCAAATGGCTGGGAGAATATCCCTATCAAACTGTAACTGCGGTAGAAGCCAAAATGGGATTTAGCGGTGGCATGGAATATCCTACCATCACCAGTATTTCACCAGTGGCTGATGAGCAATCATTGGATATGACGATTGAACATGAGGTAGGCCACAATTGGCTTTACGGAATTCTGGCGAGTAATGAACGGGATCATCCGTGGATGGATGAAGGAATGAACACTTATTTTGATAACCGTTACCACGATTTAAAATATCCAAAAAAAGAAACAGGAAAAGGAAATTTTTTAGAGAATAAATTCCCGGCTGATGAAGAAGATTTAATTTATAGAAATCAAATTGCTGAAAAAAAAGATCAACCTATTGAGACTTCTTCGCAAGATTTTTCTGAAATAAATTATGGCGAAATTGCTTATTATAAAACGGGTTTGTGGATGAAAAAACTGGAAGATTTTGTTGGTAAAAAAGTCTTCGATAGTTGTCTGCATGAGTATTATAACCGTTGGAAATTTAAACATCCATATCCTGGAGATTTTAAAAAAGTGGTAGCAGATGTCAGCGGTAAAAATATTGATGAAGTTTTTTCCATAGTATCAAAAAAAGGGACGCTTGAGATGCCAAAAAAGAAAGAACTTAAAACCGGCTTGCTTTTCAATTTAAATCAAACGGGCAAATACAATTATCTTTTTCTTTCGCCTGCTGTAGGGTATAATTTTTATGATAAAATAATGATTGGCGGATTGATTCATAATTATACTTTGCCAGAACCAAAATTCCATTTTTTTGTTGCTCCACTGTATGCAACAGGAAGTAAAGCGGTGAATGGAATTGCCAGAGCCGGTTACAATATTATGAGCTATGGATTGATTCGGAAAGCTGAAATTTCTTTAAGCGCTGAAAAATTTTCAATGGATGAATTTACAGATTCAACCGGCAAAAAAAATTATCTCGGATTTTCTAAAATTGTTCCTTCTGTAAAACTTATTTTTCGAAATAAAAGCGCGGCCAGTTCAGTAAAAAAATGGTTACAATGGAAAACATATTTTATCAATGAAACTGAATTATCTTTCAATCGGGACACCATTCTGCAGCAGGATATTATTACATATCCAAAAGTCAGCCGCTATCTGAATCAGCTCAATTTTGCGTTGCAAAATAACCGTGCTCTTTATCCCTATTCTTCCATTGCGCAAATACAGCAAACCAATAAATTCGCTCGATTTTCATTTGAAGGAAAATACTTTTTCAATTATTCAAAAGGCGGAGGAATGAATGCAAGATTATTTGCGGGAAAATTTATGTATTTAGGTCCCCGGACTATTAATAAACAATTTGAAACCGACCGCTACCATCTTAACATGACTGGTGCAAATGGTTACGAAGATTATACCTACAGCGATTATTTTGTGGGAAGAAATGAATTCGAAGGAACTGCTTCACAACAAATAATGATTCGGGATGGCGGCTTTAAAGTCAGGTCTGATCTGCTTTCCAACAAAATAGGGAAAACAGATAATTGGTTAACAGCGCTAAACCTAATTTCTGATCTGCCCCAAAAAATAAATCCTTTTGCTAAATTAACAAGTGAACATTTTATAAAATTATTTTTAGATATTGGGACTTATGCGGAGGCATGGCAAAAAAATTCAACAACAGGAAAATTTCTCTATGATGCGGGTTTGCAAATTTCACTGTGGAAGAATTTGGTGAATGTTTACATTCCTGTTCTTTACAGTAAAATTTATAATGATTATTTTAAATCAACCATACCAAGGAACAGGCTGTTGAAAACAATTTCTTTTAGCATTGATATTCAAAATTTCAAGCTAAATAAATTTTTAAATTTCCCGGATCTTTAGTTTTCTTTTTTTTAAACTTAATTTCTTTTCTTTTGAATATTTCATACCTGCAACAAAAAAATATTGATAAAAAAAAGTGGAATAATTGTATTGATAATGCGGCAAATGGATTGATTTATTCTTATTCTTTTTATCTGGATGCCATGAGCGAAAATTGGGACGCGCTGGTTGCTGATGATTATGAAATAGTAATGCCCCTCCCATGGAAAAAAAAATACACAATTCATTATTTGTACCAGCCTTTTTTCACAGCATCATTGGGCGTTTTCGGAAATAATATTTCTGCTGAAACGGTAAAATTATTCTTAGAAAATATTCCTGCAAAATTTAGGTATTGGGATTTTTATCTGAACAAGGCTAACCTGTTTTCTATTCCCGGATTTCCGATGTATGAAAGAAGCAACTATATCCTTCCTCTTTCTGAAAATTATGAAGTTTTAAAAAGCAGATACGCAAGCAGCCATTTAAGAAATATCAAAAGATCGATTCAATATGGCAATACAGTGAAAAAGGATATTAAGATCGAAAATATTATTGCACTTTCAAAAGAACAGGCAAAAAGTTTCTCTCCGATTGATAAAAAAAATTTTTCTGACTTCACAAGCTTATATAAATTTCTAAAAGAAAAAAATCAAGCCGTTACTTATGGAGTATATTCATCCCAAGGTAAGTTAGTAGCATCGTGTGTTTATTTTTTTTCAAACAAAAGAGCTTATTATATTTTAGTAGGAAATCATCCTGACGGAAAAACTTCCGGCGCTTCTCATTTGTTAATCGATGCCTTCATCAAAGAACACGCTGGGAAAGATTTGTTACTTGATTTTGAAGGAAGCAGTATTGCGAGCCTGGCATTTTTTTACAAAAGTTTTGGCGCTTCTTTGGAAAAATATCCGGGTATAAAAATGAACAAGCTACCAGCAATCGCTAAGTTATTCAAACAATAAAACCTTTGCCAGTTCAATATCCTGGGGTGTAGTAATTTTAAAATTACTCTTTTCACCATCAACTAAATTAATTTTTATCCCAAATGCTTCTACTACCGATGCTTCGTCTGTAAATTTTTCTTTGTAGTCAATAGCAAATGCTGGTAAGATAATTTTGCTGTGGAAAGTTTGAGGCGTTTGCACCAGTTTTATTTTGTTTCTGTCAATTATCTTATTCCCGTTTTTTGAAATCATTCGGATGCTATCAGATGAATCAATCACAGGAACCGCCGTTCCGAATTCAACTGCAGAATTATAACATCTCTGGATAAGATCCTTTGTCACAAAGCACCTCACTCCATCATGGACAAAAATGATTGATTCTTCCGCAATTAACGAAAGCCCGTTTTGGACAGAATGAAAACGTGTTCTTCCACCGCCAATAATTTTGAATTTTGATGAATCAAAAAAGCCGTCAATTATTTCCTGGCCTTTTGCGATATGATCTTCGGGCAAGACTAATATAATATTTATATCATCAAAGGCATCTAAAAAAGCTTTAATGCTATAATACAGAACCGGTTTATTTTTTAAAAGTAAAAATTGTTTTGGGATATCGCTATTCATCCTGGAACCCTTACCGGCGGCGACAATTAACGCTGTTTTTTTCATAGCTCTTGAATAATTAATTCGAATCTTTAGGCAAATCTATAAAATTATAAATCAGGATAGATGGAGATAATAAGAGGAATATCTTCAAAGAAAATTTTATTACCCTATTAGTTTTTTACATTCTTCGAGAAGTTTCTCTTTTTGAATAGCTACCGTTCCTACTTCCTCACAAACGATCCCACCGGCAATATTGGAAATCTTTGCAGCAAGTTCGACATTTTTGGTAGCAGCAAAAATCAATGCAGCCACTGCAATGACCGTATCTCCAGCTCCACTTACATCCGCAATGTTCCTTCTATGAGAAGCAACGATGCTTTTCAGATTGTCCTTGTGATAATAAATCCCTTTTTCAGAAAGTGTAACCAGGGAAACAGAATGCTCCAATTTTTCCTTCAAATGTGAATGAATATTTGATAATAAATCTTCGGAAACAATTTCCGGCAGCAAGTTCAATGCTGCAAAAGCTTCAGCAAGGTTGGGCTTGAATAAAGTAGCGTATTGATAACTAAAGAAATTTTTTCTTTTGGGATCTACTGCACTTATAACATTATTATCATTACAAAAAGTAATGGTATTAGCAATAATATTTTTTGTCAGAATTCCTTTGTTGTAATCCTCAAATATCACCACATCTGGTTTTTCTGTATCAATATATTTTTCCACCTGGTTTTTCAATTTCTCCTCGTCATTCTCATCTATATCTTCTGTAGTTTCAGCGTCAAGACGCATCATGTGTTGATTGCGGCTAATGATTCGGATTTTATTGGTCGTAATTCTTTTTTTACTTTCCAGTATAAATCTCGTGTCTATATTATTTTCCTGCAAAAGTTGCTTTAACTGAATTCCATCTTCATCATCGCCTAAAATGGAAAGCACGGCTACTGAAGCTCCTAATGCCTGCACATTAAGCGCCACATTTCCTGCGCCGCCAATTCTTTTTTCTCTCTTGCTTACTGCAACAACCGGAACAGGGGCTTCAGGAGAAATTCTATCGACATCTCCCCACCAATAAGTATCTAACATCAGATCACCGATAACAGCAACTTTCATTTTTGGAAATCCTCCAAACAATTGTTCTAAATCAATATTCATTAACTCTGATTTATTTTTTTCGGTTATGGATGGTAACAAAATAAACAGGAATTCCTGCCAAAACAATGCCTAACCCCCACAATGTGTAAAGTGGCTTAAAGATGATCAGGAAAATGCAAAAAACACATCCTAAAAATATATACAATGCCGGCAGAAAAGGATAACCAAAAGCCTTATAAGGTCTTTCAAGATCAGGGCGGGTTTTACGGAGTACGAAAATACCGATTATAGTAAGTACATAAAAAATAACTACCACAAATGCAATCATATCCAACAGATCATTATAGCCACCACTTAAACACAGGATTGAAGCTACGATTGCCTGCGCCCAAAGAGCCCAGGCGGGAACTGCGTTTTTATTAAGTAATGCCGCCTTTTTAAAAAACAAGCCGTCATTTGCCATGGTATAATAAACCCTGGCACCCGCCAGAATAAGGCCATTATTGCATCCAAATGTTGACACCATAATCATTACCGCAATGATGACAGCCCCTGCATTACCAAAAATAGCATTCGATGCCGCAACTGCCACCCGATCGCCGCCCGGAAAAGCAATTTCATTTAAGGGCAACACGTTTAGGTACATTAGATTGGTAACAATGTAAATAATGCAAACAGTGAAGGTGCCTAAAAAAAGACTAAGCCCGATATTTCGTTTTGGATTTTTAATCTCAGCTGCAATAAAAGTGACATTATTCCATGCATCACTGCTGAAAAGAGAGCCAACCATTGAAGCCGCAATAGCACCCATCAAAATAGTACCACTAATAGGAAACCAATTTCCGTGCTTTACAAAAGCTCCTGCAGATCTTTCCAACTGAATTGCGTGAAATCCGGTTTGCCAGTTTTCGTTCCAAAAGCTATGTTTTACGAGCACAAAACCAAGAATAATAAGACCAAAAAGAGATAAGAGCTTAACTGAAGTGAAAGTGGTCTGGATTATTTTTCCTCCATTTATTCCCCGGGTATTAGTGTAGGTGAGAAAAAGAATCATAGTAATTGCCAAAACCTGGGCTGCAGAAATATGAAAATTTCCGATTGAAAAAAGAAAAACATTTTCACCAACACCTGGAATAATGTAGGCAGTGAACCGGCTGAATGCTACGCCCACTGCGGCTATCGTTGCTGTTTGAATTACCGTAAAAGAGCTCCAGCCATATAAAAATCCAAACAAAGGGTTAAAAGCTTCTTTTAAATAAACATACTGCCCTCCTGCTTTAGGAAACATGCCGCTCATTTCTCCATAGCTTACAGCGGCCACTACTGTCATTAATCCGCTAAGGATCCAGACAACTATAAGCCATCCTGCACTTCCTACATTTCTTACTATATCAGAGCTCACTATAAAAATTCCTGAGCCAATCATAGAGCCTGCCACAATCATCGTAGCATCTATAAGTCTTAAACTTGGTTTAAAAGCAGTCGCATGTTGATCCATAAAAAATCCCGTTTTTATAAACGGGATTGAAGATAATTATTTATTTCACATTCAACGAATTCACTTTTTATTTGTTGAGTCTAAGTTATTCAATCCGGCAATCACGTCAGGAGTTATATTTAGAGTTGAATCTTTATAAAACATAAAGCCTGGCTCGTAAGAAAAAATGTAGGAATATTTACCATCCTTGTTGTAATCTTTCAAAAAATTCTGGATGCGTGTTAATATGTCTTCTTTCATTTTTGAATTATCATTATAAAGCTCATTGTCAATTTTTTGCTTACGTTCCTGAAGGTCTTGCTGCATCTTATTGATTTCCTGCATAGCCTCCTGCTGCTCTTTAGGATTCATAGTTGCGGCTTTCTGCTGCAATTGCATTGCCCGGTTTTGATACTTTTTTTGCAATGATGCTATTTGATCATTTGCTGAAGATTGCTTGCGTTCAAAATCTGTCTTAAGTTTCTGGTAATATCCATAATTGTTTTGAAGAGAATCCAAATCAATATACGCAACTTTTGATTTTTCCTTGCTGATTTCAGATGATTTGGATGAATTTACCGGGTAATGATTAGGTTTAGTATCACTATAATGCAAGTAATAAAGATACCCGACAAGGGCCAACAATATTATATTAAAACCGAGTAGAATATTTTTCATGCTTGTTTTTTTCGGGTGGCAAGATAAAAAAAACGAATGGTTACATAAATAATGAATTTTGATTTATGATACGATTAACAGCAAAGGGATTAGGGAAACATCTGCAGTGAACCAACAAATTGGCTGGATTTCTATTTTTTCCAGTAAACAAAGAAATATCTAATATTTTTAATTTATCTTCTGCTGCCAGAGTAAAGCTCGTATTCCAATAAACGGCAATCAATTTTCCCATTGTAAAATTCTATCCTTCGTTTTGGTTTCAATCCTATTTTTTTTGCAAGATTAAAATTGCCGGTAAAAACATACCCGGTATATCCTTTGCAGTTTTTCTTCATAAAATCACCAATTTCAGCATAGGTTTTTTCCAGCTCAATCTCATCCCCAAGTCGTTCGCCATATTCGGGGTTAAAAAACACTACTCCCCCTCCATTCTCCGGAACAGAAGTTTCTTTAAAATCGCAAACTTTAAATGAAATAAGGTCTGAAACTCCCGCTGCGGAAGCATTTATTTTGGAAATATTAATCGCATCCTGGCTAATATCAGTCGCTATTATTTGTAACTGAGGTTCAGTTTTAATCTCATCTGATAGGAGTTTTTTTCCCTGAGCATAAAATTCATTATTAAAACCTTCTATATGCATGAATCCATAGTTATTTCGAAGTAAGCCCGGATACCTGGCAGTAGCGATGAGTGCGGCTTCTATGGCTAAAGTAGAGGAACCGCACATAGGATTAATAAAAGGAGATTTTTTATTCCATGAAGTAGCAAGTAATGTAGCAGCAGCAAGGGATTCCATCATGGGTGCCGTTCCAGGAATTTTCCTGTATCCATGCTTGGAGAGGGTTTCTCCGGATGTATCGATAAAAACCGTGGCATTATCCTTTTTCCAAAACAAGTTGATAACCGTTTTATCCAATTCGGAACCGGAATCAGGCCGTTCTTTGAATTTATTTCGAAACCTGTCGACGATAGCATCTTTTATTTTTACATTAGCATACAAAGAATTAGTAATAGTTTCATTATCAACATTGCTGGTCACAGAAAAATATCCTTTTATCGGAATAATAGATTCCCACTGCATCTTGTAAATTTCACCATACAAATCCTCGGCATTATTGCATGGAAATGATTTTAAAGAATATAAAACCTGGCTTGCAGAGCGAAGTTTGAGATTTAAAAGGATGCAATTATTCAAAGTACCGGTTATCTCGACTCCTGTAACAAAGGATTTTTTTATTTTAAATCCCATGTCCATCAGTTCAATTTCCAGAAAGGGAGTTATTCTTTTACTGCAGGTAATAATTATACTGCTTGGCTGATTAAAAGATTGCATAATTATGCAAACATAAATTCAATCTTTTGAAATAGTAACCGGGAATCTAAATTAATTAATGGAAGCAAGTCGCAACTTTAAAATAGCTTGCTGTGTATTTTTCAATAATGATTGAGTCATAAATTTCCCCTTCGGCAAATGGATCACCTTTGCAGATTCAGGAACAATATGCAAGTCATTCATTAGCTGGCTAATTATATCATTATCATGAAGATAAGCAAGATTACATGCTTTGTAAAAATTGGTATGCATTCCCATCTTTTCCAGGATCTGGGGACAGTCCAATATTTCGGGATAAATCGAAAACTTTTTTACAAAGTAAAAAGTCTTTCCGTTGATTTCCTTAGTGTAAGCATTGTAAATATTTTCCATAAATTCCTGTTTTGTGGTTTTATAATCGTAGCTAATAAACCCTTATAACCAATTTTAAATTTGTTACATTAAATTTAGTGCCACTTGTTTAAACAGGTTGTTCAGAGGAAAGTATTAGATAGTTTATTTATAGGAAATTATGACCAAATGCCTCATTACATTAAATAATTCAGAGTTTCAATTTTGCAAAAAGCACTTGTTGAATAAACTCTACAATCGGGATTTCGAGGGAATTGAATAAAAAAAGAAATTAAGGTAAGCAAGTGTAAATATAAATTGCTTAAATATTTTATGCAAGTATTTTACAAAATATTTATCCACAGAAGTTTCATAAATATAAGTTTACATTTTTGAATTTTAATTTCCAACAGCTTGTTTTATAAAATACACTTTTAAGCTTCACCATTACTTTTTAAATTCCAACTTTTTTTGTCTCAAAATTTGGATATGAAAATTTAAACTATTAGGTTTGTGCCCGAAAAGATAATTTTTATTATCCAACCCACAAGAAAAATCTGAATTGTTACATTACTTACCCTGATCCCGTTCCTACAAAAGATCTGCTGATTAATATTAGACTGTGTTTAACTTAATAAATACAGGATTATAAAATTAAAATATGCCCAAAGTATTATTACCTCTGTTAATCATTTGTTTTGCTTCTATTTTGATTTCTTCCTGTGGGAACACTAAGAAGATTGTTTACTTTAACAATGTTCCTGATGCCGCGTTTAAAGATACTAAAGTACCAAGGCAATCCCCAATTCAGCCTAATGATATATTGAGTATTACAATTAGTAGCGCTAATGCAGCAGCCTCCCAACCATTTAATTTACAAAGTAACAATATTAGTAGAGCAACCACCGTTACTGGTAGCAATAATGAATCAGGTGGATATTTGGTTAATGCAGATGGAACAATTGATTTACCCATTTTAGGAGCAGTGCAAGCGGGGGGCTTAACAAAAGAAGAATTGAAAACAAAAATTATAAATCTTATTTTATCTCAAAAGCAATTGATTGATCCTATTGTGGATATCAGATATTTAAATTATGAAGTAACAGTACTGGGTGAAGTAGCGAAACCCACAGTAATCACAGTCCCAAATGAAAAAATCTCCTTGCTAAAAGCTCTGGGATTAGCGGGAGATCTTACTATTTATGGAAAGAGGAATAATGTATTATTAATCAGGGAAGAAAATGGAGAAAAAATTACCAGACATATCAATCTAAATTCAAGTGATTTTTTTAACTCTCCATATTACTATTTAAAACCTAATGATGTAATTTATGTTCAGCCTAATGCAACAAAGGCCGCAACTGCAAGCAGGTCAACGCAATATTTACCTATAATTTTTAGCGCGTTATCAGTTGTAGCAATTGTATTAGACAGACTTTTAAGATACCCATAGAAAACATTACATAAATTATTTAACTAATTGTATAAAATGCAATTGAGCAGAAATAAAAATAATGGGGAAAAAGAAGATAATTTGATCCAACAATTTGCCTCAAAATATCTTCCCTATTGGCCTCTTTTCCTTTTAGCGATTATCATTGGTATAGCGGTTGGTTATATATATCTGCGCTATACCACTCCTATTTATCAGGCAACTGCAACATTAATTATAAAGGATGAAAAGAAGGGAAGTGAAGAGTCTAAGATTGTAGAGTCTCTTGATCAGATTTCCTCAAAAAAAATTGTCGAAAACGAAATTGAAATTATCCAGTCAAGAAAATTGATGGAAAATGTGATCACAAAGTTAGGCTTATACGCGCCGGTATATGAGAAAGGAGATATTCATGATGTTCTAGCTTATACTAAATCACCAGTTTCTATAATAGCACTATATCCCGATTCTTTAGGATATTCTAAATCTATTGATCTTAATTTGAACAATACCAATGAGGAGGTAATCCTTGACCATAAATACAAGTACCCGGTAGATAGCCTCGTAAACACCCCTTTTGGAAGGTTAAAATTTATTCCCAATAAATATTTTATTTTAGATTCTGCACACAAGCAATTTTATTTTACTTTATCAAAACCAAAATATCTTGTGTCATCTTTTTTAGGTGGACTAAATGCTGAGGGTGCGAGTAAGTTGTCATCTATAGTAGATTTGAGTTATAATGATATAGATCCGTTAAGAGCAGAAAATATTTTAAACCAGTTAATTGATTCATATCAACAATCTGCAAATGAGGAAAAGGATGCTTTAGCAAAATATACGCTCAACTTTGTTAACAATCGCCTTGCGCTGGTATCCCAGGACCTGGATTCTATAGAAAGGAAAATTCAGCAGTTTAAATCAGGAAATCAGGCAGTAGATATTGGAACACAAGGCCAGTTATTTTTACAAAATGTAAGCGCTAATGATCAAAAACTAGGAGAGCTGAATACTCAACTTGCTGTTCTTGATAAGGTAGATGAATTTGTAAAATCAAATAAAAATAGTAAGGTGGCATAGTTCCTTCTACTTTAGGTATTAGATGATCCTACACTTAGCCAGTTAATTGACAAGTTATATACATTCCGAACTTGAATACGACAATTTAAAGAAAACAGTTGGTGAAAACAATCCGAGTTTAGTAGCGATTGCAGATCGAATTAAAACAATTAAACCTAGTATAGAAAGTAATATTAATAGCATGAGGCAAAGCCTTTTGGCAAGCAAGACAAAATATAGCTTCGACAAATGCTTCCTATAATTCAATATTGCAAATTCTGTTCCTCAAAAAGAAAAACAATTTGCTTGAGATAAGCAGGGAACAACAAATAAAAATAATCTTATATTCATTTCTACTTCAAAAGAAAGAAGAAAGTGAGATCGCTGTAGCATCGTCAGCTTCTAATAGTCGTGTGGTAGATTATGCGCAGGCAGGTAACAGTCCGGTTAGCCCAAAAAGGACTATATAAATTGTATGTTTATCATAATTTTTACTAGGCCTAGTGGAGCATTTATATTTATAAAAGAATTTTTGACTGGTAAGATTCTTTATCGTCATGAAATAGAATCATTAACATCCATTCCAATTTTGGTGAAATAGCGTTTGATAAATCAAAAAGTAAAATTGTAATTGAAAAAGGACTAGAAGTTTTGTTGCTGAAGAATTTCGAAAGCTAAGAATTTCTTTATCTTTTCTTGGAATAGATTCTTCCCATAAGAAAATACTCATCACTTCAAGTATATCTGGAGAAGGGAAAAGTTTTATCTCATCTAATTTAGCAGTCAGCCTTTCTTTAACTGGTAAAAAAGTTATTTTGGTAGACATGGATCTTAATAATCCCACACTTGATAAAATACTTAATATTGATAGAGAAGAAGGTGTTACTGAATATTTGGAAGGTGAAAAAGATCCGGAAGAAATCATAAAGCATGTTAAAGCCATGAAAATTTATTTTTCATTTCTGCTGGAGCTAATCTTCCGGAAAATCCTTCTGAACTTTTATCTAACGGTAAATCATCCGAATTAATTAATTACCTGGAAAGAATATTTGATATCGTGCTTATTGATACATCTCCAATGGTACTTGTGACAGATGGATACTTATTAACCGGATTATGTGATGCCACTTTGTATATAATTAGGCATCATTATACTCCCAAAATTGTTATTAAAAGAATCGATGAGAACATCCATATTAATCCTATAAATAATCCTGCTATAATTTTTAATGGTGTCAAAATGAGGGGCTTTTTCAAAAATAATTATGGTTACGGTTACGATTACGTCTATGGAAATAAAGACCGCAAAATTTTGGAGAAAAGTCAAAATTGAAATATTAAATCCTATACATAATGAAAAATTTTCTATCTCAATACATTAGGATGTAACTGAGGACGGCGAAGCCATGTTTTCTCCTATTGTAATACTTAATATCAATCCTTTGAATTGCTGCAAATTTAAATTTATAAAAAAAAAATTATGCAGAAGTATTGGTATATTATTTACACAAAACCTAAAGTTGAATTGAAGGTTGCAGCAGTATTAACACAGAAAAAGATCGAAAATTATGTTCCATTAAATACCAAGATTATTCAACAGATAAAAAAAATTAAAAATGCAAAAAGAGCCATTATTTGAAAATTATCTTTTTGCAAATATCTCCGAAGCTGAAGCGCCTTTAATTTTGTCAATGAACAATGTTATAAATTTTGTTTATTGGAAACAAGATCCGATTGTAGTGGCAGAAGAGGATATACTTATTATAAAAAATTTACAACAAACTATAGTAATATCAAGGTGAAAAGAATAGAAGTGAATATTGATAATCTTAGCAAAAGTTTTTGATGGTTCTCAACGCTATTTTTCAGGAAATGTTTTAACAATTAAAAATACCCTTGCTAAAGTTGATCTTCCAACCATGGGATTTTCTATGATTGCCGAAGTTGAAAGAGAAAATTATTTGTACCCGGAGATTGCATTTTCTGAAAAACACTTTTCACTTGCAATAAGAACAGTAAACAAACTTTTGTAATACTCATATCTTAATTTGAATATAAAAACGATATTTCTTAAGAGCGAATCTAATCAGGAATGATATCCGCTTGCCTTTAAGTGCCACTAATTGCTTCCAATTTAATCGATCATTCCAAAATTCACATATTAAACAATGAAATCAGCCTTAATAACCGGAATAACCGGGCAGGATGGCGCATATCTTGCCGAATTACTTTTATCAAAAGGGTATATCGTACATGGTGTTAAAAGACGCTCATCTTTGATAAACACCTATAGGATAGATCATTTATATGTTGATCCTCATGAGAATCATTCAAATTTCATTCTTCATTATGGAGATATGACAGATAGTACAAATCTCATTCGTATTGTTCAGGAAACACAGCCAGATGAAATATATAATCTTGCTGCAATGAGCCATGTAAAAGTAAGTTTTGATAATCCAGAATATACTGCAAATGCTGACGGTATCGGAACTCTACGGCTTTTAGAGGCCATCAGGATCTTACATCTGGAAGAGAAGACAAGAATTTATCAGGCATCAACTTCTGAATTGTTTGGCTTAGTGCAGGAAGTACCGCAAAAAGAAACAACTCCTTTTTATCCCAGAAGTCCATATGGAGTTGCTAAATTATATGCTTATTGGATTATGGTAAATTATCGGGAAGCTTATAATATGTTTGCTTGCAATGGTATTTTATTTAATCATGAAAGTCCTCTTCGTGGTGAAACTTTTGTAACCCGCAAAATCACAAGAGCTGTAGCGGCCATTGCTGAAGGCTTACAAGACACCTTGTTTCTTGGAAATCTGAATGCTCAAAGAGACTGGGGACATGCGAAAGATTACGTAGATGCCATGTGGAGGATTTTGCAGCAAGAGGAGCCGGAAGATTTTGTAATTGCTACGGGTAAAACTACTACAGTAAGGGATTTCACAAAAATGGCGTTTGCTGAAGCTGGAATCGAAATTGAGTTTATCGGCGAAGGAAAATTTGAGAAAGGTATTGTCGTTTCTTGTCAAAATGAAAAATACCAATTGCCTTTAGAAAAAGAAGTAGTAGCAATTGATCCAAATTACTTTCGCCCCACAGAGGTTGAACTTTTAATTGGAGATGCTTCCAAGGCCTGGAAAAAATTGGGCTGGAAACCAACTTATACTCTTTCGGAAATGATTAAGGAAATGGTTGCGAGCGATTTGGAAACTTATAAAATGAGTTTGGAAAGAAAATATTTTTTATAAACCAATTTATTCTATTAAAAACTTAGTAGAATTTAGAATAAAAGAATCCGGAGTTACCCAATTCATATAATTTTCCGCATTCTAGTAAAGAATAGTTTAGAAGATTAAAACGATATATAGCAAATTTCTTTTAATAAAAATCGAATTAACTATTGGAAACATATCATTTTAGGATGAGATTGAAAAATAAATTTTTGTCTGGTCTCGATTTCATTTTTAGTAAAATAAATAAAGGCCAAGAACGAAGCATCAAGGCAAAAAAAAATATATTAGCCTCATTATTCTTAAAAGGAACGAGTATAATTATTAGCATTATACTGGTGCCTTTAACTATCAACTATATAAATGTCTCCCAATATGGTATTTGGCTAACATTAAGCTCAATTATTGGATGGTTTGCCTTTTTTGACATTGGCTTAACCCAGGGATTAAGAAATAAGTTTGCTGAAGCTATTGCAAAAGGAAATGATTCGCTTGCTCAAGCTTATGTAAGCACAACCTATGCAATTCTTGCAATAATCTTCACTTCCTCTGGGTATGTTTTTTAATTGTCAATAATTTTTTAAATTGGGCTAATATATTGAACATTTCACAAAGTATGCAATCCGAGGTTTCAATACTTGCTGTGATCATCTTCACCTATTTTTGTCTTCAATTTGTATTAAGTATAATCACAACTATAATTACTGCAGACCAGCAGCCTGCCAAAGCTTCCTTAATTTCTGTAATGGGGCAAGTTCTATCATTGTTAATTATATTCATTCTTGTAAAGACAACTCAAGGATCTTTAATAAAGCTGGGTATTGCATTATGTGTTTCTCCAATAATAATTTTATCAAGTGCAAATATTTTTCTTTTTAAAGGAATTTATAATAAATACAAACCGGTACTTTCAAAAGTAAAATTTTCGTATGCAAAAGGACTATTCAATTTAGGAATAGTATTTTTTATTATTCAGATTGCCGCTATTCTTCAATATCAAACAGCGAATATTATTATCGCACAAAATTTTACTACAGCCGATGTAACCTCTTACAACATCGTTTACAAATATTTTGGTATGCTTCAAATGATATTCGTTATTTTTTTAGCACCATTTTGGTCTGCGACTACAGAAGCCTATTTAAAAAACGATATTCAATGGATTAAGAACAGCATAAAAAAATATAATTATTTAAACCTTCTATTGCTTGGAATAGGTATTCTAATGTTAGTTTTCTCTTCTGACATTTATACACTTTGGTTAGGTAAGGGCAAGGTTAATATTAATTTTTTATTATCGTTTTGGGGATTTATATATTTTAATATATTCTTATTTGGAAGCAAATACGTATTTTTTTTAAATGGAATAAGTGCTTTAAGAATCCAGTTTTGGGCGAGTCTAATAAGCCCTTTCCTATACGTATTATTATCCATAATTCTAATAAAACATTATAAAATGGGGGTTTATTCACTTTTTATCGCTGCTGTTGCAGCAAATTTTAATGCTCTCATTATTGCACCTCTCCAATACCGCATGGTTATTATTAAAAATAAAAAAGGGATATGGATAAAATAATCCAATGAGTAAAATTGTTCAGATACAAATTTTTTCCGAATATACCGGACGCGCAGCTTTAAGGTTGCATAGAGTGTTTTTAAAACATGGAATAGATTCAAGCATGATAACTTTACATCATGCAATGAATGACGATAAAAAAATAAAGCAAAAAGGGAAAATATCATCTATTATTGCACGTTTGGATCGTTTATTACAGACCAACTTAAACAGGAATAATGTAAAAGAATTTGGATTATTTTCCTATCCTTTATTAGGCTCTGATATCTCTCAGATGAATGAGGTTGTACAAGCTGATATCATTTACATTCATTGGGCTATTGGTGGATTTTTAAATATATCAGGTTTTGAAAAATTAGCAAAATTGGGAAAACCGGTAATATTTTTTATGCATGACATGTGGAATATTACAGGTGGATGTCATCACAGTTTCAATTGTCAAAAGTATAAATCTCACTGCTTCAATTGCCAGATGTTACCGAAAAACAAAGTACAAGATCGGTCTTTTAAAGGATTTGAGAAAAAATTAAATTTTTATTCCAAGTACAATAACCTTTATTTTATTTCCCCAAGTAAGTGGCTTTATGAATGTGCAAAACAATCTGCTTTGACAAAAGATAAGCCTTTATTTCATATACCCAATATTCTTGAAAAAAGTTATTTTAAGCCCTTTGAAAAAAAAATCGCAAAGGAAATTTTAAATCTAAATGCAAATGAATCTGTAATAGCATTTGGTGCCACATCGATTGACAGCCCTTATAAAGGATGGGAATATTTGCTAAAAGCATTGAAAATTCTGGCTCTGGAAATTGAGCTAAAAAAAATATCAGTAATTATATTTGGCAGTGGATATAAAAAAGAAATTGCCGATGAAATTCCTTTTCCAACAATCTTTTCCGGATACTTAAGAGATGAATATTCTCCCATGTTGATTTACAATGCAGCGGATGTATTCATTGCACCCTCTTTAGCTGATAATTTACCCACAACAATCTTAGAAAGTTTAAGCTGTGGTACTCCTGTAGTGGGTTTTGAAGTTGGGGGAATTCCCGATATGATAAGTCACCGGGAAAATGGATATCTTGCTAAGTATAAAGATGCAAATGATATTGCGGAAGGTATAAAGTTTTGTATAAATAACAAAATTAAAGGATATACTTTGCCAGAATTTGAAAATAGCCACATTTTAAATTTGCACAAAAATTTATTTAGCCGGATGAATGCACTACAAAAGTTAGATAATTGACCAAATTAAAAGAAAAAATTATAAGCTCCTACTTTGAAATTAGCAAAAGCAAATTACTAAATCTAAATATTTTTTGGATTGGTTTTGTATTATATGTCTTTGCATTTTCTTTTTCTTCTATAGGACGCCCAAAGCTATTTACATTGCTCCAACTAGCAAGTTTACCAATGATCTTTTGGGGAATAATAACTCTAATTAAATTTAAATTTGAAAATAATTATCTCCAATTATTCTATAGTATATACGCTTTATGGTTTTTTTTTATAATTTTTCAGGATATCTATTCTTTTTTCAATAAAGAATTTTTACTTTATTTTTTTCTGAACCCTTTGTATGGGGGAATGTTATATTTTGTTCCGGCAATATTACTTTTTCCTAAAAACTTTGTTTTCTATAAAAAAGCTTTTGATGCAACATTAATACTATGCATTATTTATATTTTATATAACTTAATCTTCTTTAGGGAGCTAATTAGCTCAGATCATTCAAGTTTATTAAGTCAGGAGTTAGTGGAAACTTCTTTTGATCTTAGTATTTCGTGTGGTTTTATATTGCTTACTTATAACTACCATTCAAATTGGAAAAAATTACTGGCAATACTCACCATTTTTCTCACTTTGTTTTTCGCAGTAATAAGAGCACGCCGGGGTTTAATTTTGATGTCATCATCAGTTCTGCTTTTTTCATTTCTTATTTATCTAAGTTACTCAAAAAAAAAATACTTATTCTTTACTTTTCCCTTTTAGCTATTATAGTAGGATCACTTTACGCAGCTAACTTATATCACATTAGAACAAACCGAATCTTTAGTTTTATTGCTGAAAGGGTGAGAGAAGATACCAGAACTGGGGTTGAATTATATTTTTATTCAGATATGAAGCCAATTGATTGGATAAAAGGAAGAGGAGTGAACGGACAATATTATTGCCCAAATGTTGATGAAGATGCCGTGAGTAATTATAGAAGTGTGATTGAAACAGGATATTTGCAAATAATATTAAAAGGCGGATTAATAAGTTTAATATTATTGCTCCTAATAACTATTCCTGCTATATTTAAAGGTATTTTTTATTCAAAAAACATGCTTTCTAAAGCTGCAGGAATTTGGATTTTTCTCGCATTGATTAGTTTATATCCTGCAACTGTCGACACTTTTTCAATGCGTTATTTTCTCGTATGGACATCCATTGGAATTTGCTATTCTAAGAAAATACGTGATATGCCTGATAACATTTTGAGAGAATACTTTTTAGAACAAAAATATTTCACAATAAAATCAATATTAAGTGGAAATAATGAAAACTTTCATCTGCAATTTACTCTTTAAATTTATACTACTTATAATGAAAAATATTTTAATTTCAGGAGGAGCCGGCTTTATAGGTTCCAATTTGGCAATTAGCCTCATTAAGAAGGGTTATTCCGTTACTGTTCTTGATAATTTATCGGCCCAAATACATGGGGATAATCCGGAGAATTCTTTTTTATTCAATTCAATATCAGATAAAGTAAATTTTATTAAAGGAGATGTCAGAAATCGTCAGGATTGGGAAAAATCATTAACAGGCATGGATGCTGTGATTCACTTGGCTGCTGAAACAGGAACCGGCCAATCTATGTACCAAATCTTTAAATATACAGATGTAAATATTGGTGGGACTTCTTTGCTTTTGGACATTTTAGCTAATAAGAAAAATAATATTCAAAAAGTAATTGTCGCATCTTCCCGAGCAATATATGGAGAAGGAAGATATTATTGCCCCTCAGATGGAGAAGTTTATCCATTTAGCCGAAGTGAGGAAGATTTAATAAAGGGATTATTTGAATGTAGATGTCCTAAATGCGGGAAAAAACTAAAATTACTATCTACCCATGAGGACTCTAAAATTGAACCTCAATCAATTTATGGGATATCCAAATATAACCAGGAACAATTAATTTTAGTAGGAAGCAAATCGTTGCACATTCCGGCTGTTGCCTTTAGGTATCAGAATGTTTACGGCCCCGGGCAATCTCTATCAAATCCTTATACAGGAATTTTATCAATTTTTTCTACGCAGATTAAAAACAAAAACGATATTAATATTTTTGAAGATGGCCAGGAAAGCAGAGATTTTGTTTACATTGATGATGTAGTAAATGCTACCATTCTTGGTTTAGAGAAAAAAGAAGCAAACTACAATTCTTATAACGTGGGATCGGGTGATCCCGTAAGTGTTCTAAAAATTGCTAATAAATTGGTTAATCTATACAATTCCGATGTAGAGATAAATGTAAGTGGAAATTTTAGAATTGGCGACATCAGACATAATTATGCAGATTTAACCAAAATAGAGAACGATCTAAATTTTGTTCCTGAAACTACGTTTAATCAAGGAATCACTCATTTTGTAAATTGGGTAAACACTCAAAAAACATCCAAAGACTTATATTCGAGTAGTATTGTGGAGCTTAAAGAAAGAGGATTATACAAATGAAGAAAATCGATTTAACGAATAAAAGAATTCTGTATTTTGGTTTGATCTCTTTCGCCTATGATCAATATCTCCTTAAAAAATTAATTGAGATGGGAGCAAAAGTTGATTCTTTTGAGCTCGAATTGAATTCAACTGAATATAACCTTATAAGCAAATTTAAACCGTCAAGCATTGAAACTTATAAAAAAGATTATTACAATAAGGCACTTTTAAAAAAAAATTATCATTATGTTTTAGTTAGGCAAGGATACCAATTATCTTCATCATTTTATGAGCATCTTAGAAAAATTAATCCTAACGCCAGGTTTATTAATTTCCATTGGGATTCTATTAAGCCGAATCGGGATTACCAGCCAATTATAAAGTGTTTTGATAAAATTTTCTCCTTTGATTATAAGGATTGCCAAACACGCACAGAAATACAATATCTTCCATTATTTTTTATAGATGAATATTTTCAGTTCGAAAGTAAGGGTCAAGATAATAAAAACGATATTTTATTTATTGGAGCCTGGAGAAATGTAGAAAGATATAATTTAATAAAAGAAACTGAAAAAATCTGCCATAAGGGTAATTTAAAATTTTTGCATTATTTATATCAACCTTTATGGACGTACCTTGTCTCCATCAAAGAAGGTTATGTTCCCAAAGAGGTAAAATTTAAAAAACTATCACACGAGGAAATTCTTAAACTGTTCGCAATTTCAAATACGATAATTGATTTCCCAAGTTCATTCCAAACAGGATTAACAATCAGGACCTTTGAAGCTCTTGCAGCAGGAAAAAAATTAATTACTACTAACAAAAACATCATGAATGAACCTTTCTATGATCCTGGCTATATAAATATAATAGATTTAAATAACTTTAATTTGGATCAAAGTTTTATAAAAAGTAAGCCAATCAAATCAATAAAAGAACGAATACAAGGCTACTCTTTAAAAAATTATATCTATAAACTTTTAGAGGACTAATAGGATTCCAACTAACCCTGCAGTTTCATATAATATTTTTATGATCAGAATTTCTCCTTATGGCATTGTAAGAATGACAACACTCAAAATATGGTACTAACAATTTAAAAAATTTGTATTCCCTCTATCTTCCAAAAATAAAAAATATATTGAGCAAGTCAAGTTTGTTTAATTGTAGAATGAATAATAAAATTGAGAAATAAAGATGGGAAATAAAGCAATCAAAGATTCTTTAATTGTCATAGGTAGGTTAAATTACCCAAGCGCAACTGCTCCGTCAAACAGGGTTCATCTTTATTGCAAAGCATTAAAAAAAGAAAAAGGTTTCCCTTTTGTGATAAACTTACATTCTGCATACATTGAACCACAACCCTTCAGTTATTTAGGCAAATATGAAGGTGTTCCTTTTTATTATGCCCAAAAAACTGTAATGTATGAAAAGAGGATATTGATTAGAAATATAAATAAAATTAAAGGACTGATAAATACATTTGTTATACTTACTAAATTAAAGAGAAAGCACAATTTTAAAGTCTTATTTTATGCAACTGAAAGTATTGATGAATTTTTTTTATTTATTTTTCTTAAGGTTATAGGAATTTCTATCATAAGAGATTGCAGTGAGATTCCTGATTTTATTATGCTGGAAAAAAAAGCAAAATCATTCCATAAAGCTTTTCTAAGGTTAAAACTGCAAATGTATGATCGCCTTATAGTCATTTCGGACTATTTAAATTCCTTTTATTCAGAAATATTTCCTAAGAATAATATATTTCAAATTCCCATTCTTGTTGACATGAAAAGATTCAGCCAAAAACCTAAAAGAAAAAATCCTGAAAAAAAGTTAATTACTTATGTCGGATCAATGGGGGGGAATAAGGATGGTCTTGAAAATTTAATAGAAGCAATGGCTATTATAAAGGAAAAGACTAATAATGTGGTCTTACAACTTATTGGAACAGCTCCTGATAAAGATTTTTTAAGATTAAAAAATAAAGTGATTGATTTAAGTCTTACTGACTCAATTGTTTTTTTAGGCAAAAAAAAGGTGGAGGAGATTCCAATGCTTTTAGGAAATTCAGATATTTTGGTTTTAGCCAGACCTGATAACAATCAGGCAAAGGCGGGTTTTCCTACAAAACTTGGAGAATACCTGGCTTCTTCCAAACCCGTTGTAATTACCACTACCGGTGAAATTCCCAAATATTTAAAAAATAATTTTTCTGCATATTTAGCCAAACCGGATGACATACAGGATTTCGCAAATCAGGTTATTTTTGCGTTATCAGATGAAAATTCAAAAAATATTGGAGAAAGAGGATATGAAGTAGCCAACAATTATTTTAATTACGAAATATATGGTAAACAAGTGCTTAAAATTATACAAAACTAAATCACCCAAAGAGAAACCAAAAATTGAAGAAGATATTTTTTAAAAGTAAGGCTAGAATTGCTTTTTGGTTAAGTGCTCTAATAATTCTGTCACTGTTAATATTTTTTATAAAAGGGTATATATCCGCCGCTGTATCAATTTCATATCTGCCACAAAGCTATCCAGATTTTATTGATTCCTTGCCTGATGACATAAAACAGATTGATTTAGAAAATTCATGGTATGATATTATTGTTGACCAAAAAGGAAGAATTGCTGTGAAAACGAAGGAAGGCAAAGTTATTATTTCCTCTATGACTTATTACACAAAATTTGGGGGTAATAAAGATAGTTGGGGGCTTCAAAACAGCACCTCCAAACTTATCAACGACAGTAGCCTCGAAATAAAAGGCACTGGTCCTCAAAATGAAAAGGTAACACTTATTATTATAAATCATAGAGATTTGCCCAAAATAGAAGTTCATACAAAAATTAATTATAGCACAAATACAATTTTTCAAAGAGAATCGCTCGTGGCAGCATTTGATGTTCCAGTATCCGCTGTTTACCTTAAAAACAGAAAAGTTGATCGAAAATATCTTGAATCAGAATATTGGCTGCAAAAAGAAGGAGTGCGTTTTGGAATTAGTGAAAGATCTGCGTTGATTTACCATACCCCTGCAGTTTCATCATTACAATTACAAACAGAAAAAAAACTTCTTTTTGTAAATCTTGATTACTCCCTTGATCATCCTTTCGTTAATATTCCTTATCAAAATGATAACACGGGAAAATGGACAGACCTTTCCAAATCAGATTACTTAACAGGATCAAAGAGGGAAAATAGCTTTTCCATTAATATTGGCTGCTTTCAAAAAAGTATTCCCCGCCTGATGTTGGTGCCAGAAGGATTTAAGGCGGGATATGTGTTTACCGAACATGCTGATGGAGGTAATATCAGGACACAGCGCGCTGCTTATTTTGGTTCTGAAGATATCACCAAAGCTAATAAGGCAACAGGCGGATTTGTATTTTATAAAATTCCAGTAACCAAAAGTATTTTTTATATAGGACCACATACTTCTCCAGGCGCCTCTATATACGAAGGTGGAAAAATTTCATCATTATTAGAGTTTATCGATCAATTGTACTTAACCGGTATATATGATCTTTGCCTGCATACACCTGAAAATACAACTTCGAACAGAGAAGTGCTGGAAGAATCAATAAAATTTATGAAAGAAAGATATAAAACAATTTGTTGGATAGATCATGGATTTTATGGCGGAAAAATAAACCGTGAAGCTTTTGTATGTGATGGATTAGATAGTTTATCTCCTTTTTATGCGGCAGATTTCTGGGAAAAATATGATACTAAATATTTTTGGAGCCCGGCGGTTGAGATGCAGAAGAATTCCAATTGGGTATCTGTAACAGATAACATGAAAAAATTAAAATTTTACAGAGCTTATGTTACTTTTTTACAACGGTATGCATCCCCTACAAATTTAAAAAATCTAAATTTCGTTCAACTGATAAAAAAAATAAAAACTAATTACTCTCTTAGGGTAGAGGAAAATACTCTTGAATATAATTCAGGGACTTCATTACCAACTCCTCTCTACTGGCAAAGCCCAACTAGAACAAGACAATTTTATTCATGGGCTACTGATCAGGAAAAAGTATATGGCGATCTTTCAGAAAAAGATGTTGAAAAAGAAAAAGAACAATTGTCGAATCTTATTGCCCATCAGGGAATTTTTGTAAATCATGGATATTTTGTGCGCAATCGTTCGGATGATAAAATTTTACTTAAAAAAAATGGAAAATTAGTTGTAAATCCAAATTTTGATAAAATACTAGCGAGCATTTCTGAGTTAAGAAAAAAGGGTGATTTATATGTTACCACGATTAGAAATTTGTTGGATTATTGGATATTGCTCCAAAAAGTTTCTTTTGAATATTTGCCTGATGGCTCAATAAATATAATAAATAATAATGACAAACCAATTAATGGGTTGTCAATGGTTATTAAAGCAAAAGAAGTTTTGGTCAATGGGAAAATTCCCGCCATGAAGCCATCAGGAGAAGATACCATTTTTTGGTTCAACATGGAACCCTATCAGCAATGTAACATTCAGGTAAAGTAGCATAAAAGATTTTGTCAGCAAACAGTGAAAGAACAAATAATACTAAATTTTATTTTTTATACAAGGATTTGTGAAAATACTTTTTTTTATAGATAATCTGGGACCAGGGGGCAAAGAAAGAAGATGTGTTGAGCTTGTAAAGGGACTTTATACTTCATCTGAATTGAATGTTGAAATAGTCGTAATGAATAAAAATATTCATTACCAGGAAATATCTTCCTTAGATATAAATATTCATTATCTAATTCGAAAAACAAAAAAAGATTTATCTGTTTTTCGTAAATTCTATGAAATTTGCAAGAAAATTAAACCGGATATTGTGCATTGTTGGAATGATATGACAGCCGTAATCGCAGTTCCAACCTGCAAATTTCTTAAATATTAAAATGGTCAACGGAATGGTAGTTGACACTCCTATTCAACAAAACATTTTGAACAAAAGCTGGCTTCGTGCTAAATTAACTTTCAATTTTTCAAACAAGATAATAGGAAATTCTAAAGCCGGTCTGGCAGGTTATGGGGCTCCGCCCAAAAAATCTTCCTGTATTTACAATGGCATGGATCTAAATCGTTTTAAAAATTTAAAGGATTCCGGTAATATGCGAAAAGAATTATTTGGGAATGATCTTAACTATTTCTTTGTAGTTGGCATGGTAGCTGCTTTTGAGCCCAGGAAAGACTATAAGACTTTTATAAAAGCTGCTTTGCCTCTTATCAGATCAAATGAGTCTATAAGGTTTTTATTGGTAGGCGATGGTTCAGATTTTTTTAAAATCAAAAACAGCATACCAACTGAATTTTCTGATAAAATTATTTTTTTAGGCAAAAGAAAGGATGTGGAGTCAATTGTAAATCTATTTGATATTGGAGTCTTGCTTACAAATTCAAAAGTGCATGGTGAAGGCATTTCAAATTCGATAATTGAATATATGGCCTTGGGCAAACCGGTAATTGCCACCCGTGGAGGCGGAACAAATGAGGTAGTTATTAATAATCAAAATGGCTATCTAATTGATTTCAATGATAACAAACAGTTGATAGAATGTATTGAAAGACTATATAAGGATAAAAGCTTAAGAGAATGTTTAGGCGCAAAAAGTCTTGATATGGTTCATTCAATCTTCGATTTGAAAATTATGACTGCGAACTATATTGAAATGTACCAGCAAGTATTACAAGAAAATAAAAATTAATGAAAATTTTAGTTACGGGCGCTGCAGGCTTTATTGGCTCAAATTTATGTGAACAACTTATCAAAAAGGGAAATTCAGTAATTGGCCTTGATAATTTTGATAGTTTTTACCCTATTCAATTTAAAAAATTAAATCTTACAGGATTAAAAAAAAGCAGCAAGTTTAAATTTTACAAAACTGATATACGCGACAGCAAATCTTTAAATGAAATTTTTTCTAACAACGAAGTTGAAATAGTTATTCATTTAGCTGCAAAAGCAGGAGTGCGTCCTTCAATAGAATTTATAGAAGAGTATTATGACGTAAATGTGAATGGCACAGTTTCCCTATTAGAATCAATGAGAAAAAACAATGTGAGAAAAATGCTGTTTGCTTCTTCTTCATCAATTTATGGAAATAACACTAAACTGCCGTTTTCAGAAACTGATCATGTGGATAATCCAATTTCACCTTATGCCTCCACAAAAAAAAGTGGTGAACTTTTATGCCATGTTTACAATCACTTGTATAATTTCGAAATTACTTGTTTGCGATTCTTTACCGTATATGGACCCCGGCAGCGTCCCGATCTTGCTATTCATAAATTCACAAAATTAATTGATGAAAATAAACCTATTCCATTTTTTGGTGATGGTACTACCTCAAGAGATTATACTTATATAGACGATATAGTAGAAGGTATAAATTGTGCAATGAATCATTTAAGTGGTTATCAACTTTATAATTTAGGTGAATCAAATGTTGTTTCACTTGTGAAATTGGTTGAAACTATTGAAAAAATCTTAGGTAAAAAGGCTGTTTTAAATTTTCAACCTATGCAGGCAGGAGATGTTATAAAAACGTATGCTGATATTTCAAAAGCTAAATCAGAAATCGGATATAATCCAAAATTTGATTTTGAAACTGGAATTAAAGAATTTGTGAAATGGTATCGTGAAAACAAGTCTGCTTTATATATATAGAAAACTATATTTAGTGCATCTTTAGTTAGAAAAAAATCTGAAAAATTTGTTTGAATTATAAAGCTCAAAATAAATAATCATAATGAATTTAGCGATATTGGCTATTTGTGATTTTGAAGATTGGAATTGTCCGGATTCATTAAGTATTGGTGGTGTTTCAGGGGTAATTAAAAGCATCCTTCCCCATCTTGAAGCGGAAAAAATCTTTTTATTAGGCATAACTTCAAAAAAAGAAAATTTAAAAAAGGAGTTAAAGATCAATGAAAATATCATAATCTATCCTTTGGTGTATGTTCCAAAAAATTCGAAAGTGCCAGAAAGGCTTCGTGTGGTATGGTTCAGTCGAAAAATTAATGAAGTTCTCAAAATGTATAATATCCAATCCATCTATTCTCATTCAGAAGAAATGTTATATTGGGTAAACCCGGAATATAACATTTTGTATCACATGCATGGCGCAAAAAATGCTTTATCAAAAGCAAAAATCAGGATTTTTAGAAATAAAATGTTTATTCATTTATGGAGCAGTATTAGAAAGAAAAGTATAATTAAGGCAAATAAAATCTTAGCAATAGATTATTCATGCCTGGAAATCGTAAATAAATGCGATAAGACCAAAAAGGCAATACTAATTCCCAATTTTGTTGATACTTCCATCTTTTATTATGAAAACACCCGGTCTGGACTTTTAAAAGACATTAATGAAAAGATTATTCTTTTTGTAGGAAGAATAGAAGAGGTTAAAGGTTTAGAATTATTTGTTGACATCTTAAATATTTTGGACAAGAAGGAAAATAGAAATTGGAAAGGCGTAATAGTTGGCAGAGGAACCTATAGAAGAAACATTGAAACTTATATTAAAAAGGAGTCACGTGAAAATCTTTTTTTCTTTGCAGGAGCAGTCTTTGATCAAAATGAGTTAAGAAAAATTTATAATCAAGCCTCAGTTTTGATTATTTCTTCATTTTTTGAAGGAATTCCGATGGTTATATTGGAAGCGCTTGCTTGTGGCACGCCTGTTATTTCTACCAACGTGGGAGGAATTAAACAATTAATTGCTGATGAAGAAAAATGCTTTGTTATAGAAGAGCGACTTCCATCATTATTTGCAGAAAAAATATTAGAAATTCAAAATAAGAAAACAGAAGTAATCAATGAGTTCAAATTTTCTGTAAAAGAAGCCTCAACTAAAATAAATAAGTTACTTAACCATAAATGAAAAAAATATTATGCGTAATACAACTTCCTCCACCAATACATGGGGCCAGTTTAATGAATAGTTATTTAAATAAAAGTGATTTAATCAGGAGTAACTTTAATATTCAAGTTATTAATTTGCAATTTGCATCCTCGATTAAAGAATTAGAGAAGTTTTCTTTACGAAAGATTTTTAAAGCGTTCAAATATGCAATTTCATTGTTTAAAAGCTCTGTAACTTTTAAGCCAGATTTAGTCTATTTTACTCTTTCTCCATCAGGATACGCTTTTTATAGAGATTTTATTTACGTATTAATTTTGAAACTTTGTAATCGCAAAATTTTGTATCATTTACATGGTAAAGGAATCAAAAAAGAAGCAAGTAAAAATGCATTTAAAAAAAATCTTTATAGGCTGGTTTTTAAAAATACAGATGTTATTTGCATTGCAAATAATTTAACTACCGATATTGACTCAGTTTGTGATTCAAAACCATTTATCGTCCCATGTGGCATTCCTGTTTATCCAAAATCAAATCAGACAATTTCTAAAAGCAATAGCATTGTTCAAATTCTTTTTCTTTCAAACTACATCGAAAATAAAGGGATATTAAAACTAATAGATGCTTTAGAAATTGTTAAGGAGGAAGGTCTTTGTTTTCATGCTAGATTAGTTGGAGCACCGACAGATTTAACAATAGAAACAGTTGAAAATTATACAAAGAAAAAAGGATTAGAAAATTGCGTAAAAGTAATAGGACCAAAATATGGCGAAGAGAAATATGATGAATTCCTTTCTTCTGATATTTTCGCATTCCCTACTTTTTACTCTAAAGAAACATTTGGCCTTGTCAATTTAGAGGCTATGCAATTCTCGTTACCAGTAATATCGACAAATGAAGGTGGAATATCGGAAGTTGTTATAAATGATGAAACCGGATTTATTATTGAACCAAAGAATGTGGATCAATTAGCTGAAAAATTAAAGCTATTAATAAAAAATAAAGAATTAAGAGAGGAAATGGGAAGGAAAGGAAAGGAAAGATTTTTTGATTATTATACAGTGCTTCATTTCGAACAAAATTTAAAAAAAGTATTCGATAAAATACTAAAAATAAACCAAGAAAGTTATAATTAGTGAACAAATTATTCAAAAATATTTTTTTTCTAAAAAAAAGAAAAGTGGTAAAATATTTTATTTGCAAAGAAATCGTTATTGAATAATTAACTTAGAATCAATTAATAATTAAGAATCAGATGTGTGGAATAGCAGGATTTGCAGGATTTGACAATAATGTTTTATTAGCCGAGAATGCAAATAGGATTCAAAGGCATAGGGGGCCTGATAATCAACAAATCTGGAATGACGAAAATATTGCTCTGGCTCATGCCAGGCTTTCAATAATAGATTTGTCCGAAGCAGGTAACCAACCATTGGAAAAGGATAACCTGGTTATCGTTTTTAACGGCGAAATTTATAACTATAAAGATCTATATCAAAGGCTGGAAAAGGAAAATGGCGTTAAATTCATAAGTTCTTCCGATACTGAAGTTGTCCTTGAGATGTATCGTCATTATGGAAAAGAATGTCTAGACCATTTTATTGGAATGTTTGCTTTTGCTATCTATGATAAAACCAGTAAACAAACTTTTATTGCAAGAGATCATTTTGGGATTAAGCCACTTTTCTATACTTTAATAAACGGAGGATTCGCCTTTAGTTCCGAACTAAAAACTTTAATAAATACTCCGGGATTTGATAAAACCATTAATTCCAAATCTCTTGTCAGTTGTCTAAATTATTTGTGGGTCTCTGGAAACGAAACAATGTTTCAAAATTGTTTCAAACTTCCTCCCGCTCATTTTCTTACCTATACAAAAGAGCAAGGTATTAAAATTGAAAGGTATTGGGATATTAATGATGAACATCAAGAGAAAAAAAAAGAGGATAAAATTATTAAAGATTTAGAACGAACGATAGAAGATTCTGTGAAGCGCCACATGGTAGCTGACGTACCCGTTAGCAGTTTTCTCAGTGGGGGTTTAGACTCTTCATTAATTGCAGTACTCGCAAAAAGAAGCAACGAAAACTTATCTACCTATACCATTAGTACTTCACTTAAAGATAAGAAAATCGAACAAATGCCTGATGATGAAAAATACGCAAGTGAAGTTGCCAATTTATATCATTTCGATCATAATGTTATTCAAATAAGCCCTGATATTTTAAGGGAATTTCCAAAGATGGTTGCTACTTTAGATGAACCAATTGGCGATCCGGCAGCCATAAATACTTTTCTTATTTGCGAAGCTGCAAGAAAAAAGGGAGTCAAAGTACTTTTATCCGGAATGGGTGCAGATGAGATATTTTTTGGATATAGAAGACAGAAAGCAACTTTAATGGCAATGAAGTATAATAAATTGCCAAAAATTTTAAAAAGCTCTATAGCTGCTATAGTTCAAATTTTGCCTGTTAAACTCGGCAACAGAGGTTTCAAATTTGGCAGATGGGCAAAAAGATTTATGAGTTTTGCCAATTTACCTGTTGAAGAAGCTTACATGAGAAGCTATTCTTATTATGATACAAATGAATTAAAAGAATTATTTAAAGAAGACCATTTACATGCTATCGAAGCATTGCGCAACGAACATAAATCGCTTTTTAATTCTAAATTCAAAGGAGATATTATTAATCAGATTTGCAATGTTGACATTCACATGTTTATGTTGGGATTAAATTTAACCTATTCGGACAGAGCATCTATGGCGGCGTCTGTGGAGGTAAGAGTTCCTTTTATAGATAAACACGTTATCAGTGAAGCGATGAAAATACCAGGAAATCTCAAAATAAAAAAAGGGATTTCTAAATATATTTTAAAAAAAGCCGCTGAAACTTTTTTGCCAAAAAAAATTATTTACAGGCCAAAAGCATCATTTGGCGTACCCTTACGTTCCTGGATTTCTACAGATTTAAAAGAAATGGTGGATAATTTATTATCGGAGCAAAGCGTTAATAGCAGGGGCCTGCTAAACTATCCTTTTATAAAAAATCTTATCGAAAAAGATAGGAACGGAGAAGCCGATTATTCTTACCAAATCTACCAGCTTTTAACACTTGAATTATGGTGCAGGGAATATTTAGATTCAGACTCAAAAATTAAAAATAAAGTAAATTATAGTGAACCAACTCATTCAGAATTTTAAAACAGGAAAATTATACGTTGATGAAGTCCCGTTGCCATCTATTTCAGAAGGAATGGTGTTGGTGGAAAACCAATATTCGTTAATTAGTTCAGGCACAGAAAAAGGTACGGTTAAAGTAGCTAAGGCTAATTTATTAGGAAAAGCCAAACAACGTCCTGACCTCGTAGCTCAAGTTCTTCAAAACATTAAAAAAGAGGGACTTTCTGCAACTTTCAATAAAGTTAAAACCAAATTAGATTCTTTAAAAGCATTAGGGTACAGTACAGCTGGAACAGTATTGGCCTCTTTAGATACCAATGGAAATTTTCAGCCAGGAGATAGAGTTGCCTGTGCGGGCCAGGATTATGCGTCTCATGCTGAAATTGTAGCTATTCCGCAAAACCTTTGTGTTAAGATTCCGGATAATGTTTCATTTGAAGAAGCAGCTTTTACTACACTTGGAGCAATCGCTCTACAGGGTGTGCGACAAGCTTCACCTTTAGTAGGTGAAAAAGTGTGTGTCATTGGCTTAGGATTATTAGGCCAGCTAACCGGGCAAATATTAAAGGCAAACGGATGCGATGTTTTTGGAATTGATTTGTCAGAAAGGATGATAACTCTTGCAAACGAAATAAGTGTTCACAAAGCGCTTCACAGAAATGATCCGAATCTTTTGAGTATCTGTGAAAATTTTACAAATGGACAAGGTTTTGACAGCATTATTATTACAGCAGCCGCCCCAACTAATGACCCCATTATCCTTTCTACTGAATTATGCCGAAAAAAAGGAAAAATTATAGTCGTTGGAGCGGTAAAAATGGATGTGCCGCGAGATCCATATTTTTATAGAAAAGAATTAGAATTGAAAATTTCGTGCTCTTATGGACCTGGCAGATACGACGCCTCTTATGAAGAGTTAGGAAATGATTATCCCTTCGCTTATGTAAGATGGACTGAGCAAAGAAATATGGAGGCTTTTCTTGGTATGATTTCAAAAGGGGTTATCAATGTGAGTCCTTTAATCTCTCACACTTTCGGAATTGAACAGGCCGAAGATGCTTATGAAATCGTATTAGGAAAAAATCCACAACCACATATAGGCATTCTTTTGAAATATGAACCAAATGAAAAGAAAAAGATTACCTCAATACAAATTAAGAATGAACCAATAAGCAAAATAAATGTTGGTTTTATTGGTGCCGGTAGTTTTGCCCAAAGCTATCTGATCCCAAATGTAAAATCATTTGGAGCATCACTTGATACGGTAGTTACTTCAAAAGGAATTACATCTAAAAATGTAGGTGATAAGTTTGGCTTTAATAATTGTTCAGCAGATTTAAAGGATGTAACCACTAAAAATGAAATCAATACAGTTTTTATTGCAACTCCTCATTCCTCCCATGCTGCGTTGGTTATTGAAGCTTTAAGGGCAAAAAAGAATGTTTTTGTTGAGAAACCGCTAGCGATTTCTAAGGAAGAATTAAAAAAGGTTATAGAGATAAAAGAAAAAAGTGAAAATTCTTTAATGGTCGGTTTCAATAGAAGATTTGCTCCGGTTTCACGGGAAATAAAAAAACTATTTGGTGAAACGGGAGAACCATTTATTATTAATATTAGAGTAAATGCCGGCTTTATCCCTAAAGATCACTGGACCCAGATTCCGGAAATAGGGGCCGGAAGAATTATTGGGGAAATGTGTCATTTCATAGATTTAATGCAATATTTTACCGATTCTCAACCAATAAAAGTATTTGCAGATTGCATTGGTACTAACAATGATCTGATGAAAAACGACGACAATATTGGTATTTTAATAAAATTCAAAAATGGCTCTATTGGCAATCTCACTTATGTTGCCAACGGTGATAAAGGGTTACCGAAAGAACATATTGAAGTTTTCAGCGCTGGTAAAACGGGTGTTATTCATGATTTCCGCAATGGAATTTTTTATTGTGATAATAAATCCAAGACGTTAAAGCTACAGGGCAAGGGCCATAAAGAAGAAGTGAATGCGTTTTTAAATTCACTTAGTGAGGGGAAGCCTGCGCCGATAAGTTTTGAATCAATAATTTTAACCACTCTGACAACGTTTAAAATAATAGATAGTTTAAAAACGGGATTGCCACAAGTAATTAATATCAATGAATGAGTTTGTTGTAGGATCGCTTTCCAAACTGGAAAAATTTTGTGAGGAAGAAGAATTTAAAGGTTGGGATCCCTATGATGGTCTCAACAGCACTCTTTTTCAATCATTGCCCGAATTTCTAAAAGGCCGTTTTGCAAAATTACTCTGGATACAATTTTTTAAAAGATCTCCTGTAAATTTTAGAAAAATCGCAGGTGTAAAAAAAGAATACAACTCAAAAGGACTTGGTTTGTTTTTAGCCAGTTACTGCAATCTTTATTCGAAGGATCCTAAAAGAGAATATCTTGATAAAATCAATCATTTTTCAGAACAGCTTTTAGTTTTACAGAACATGGAATACAGTGGGTCTTGCTGGGGATACAATTTTGACTGGCAGGCGCGGGCATTTTTTCAGCCAAAAAATACTCCTACAGTAGTTGCATCAGTTTTTGTTGCAAGTGCTTTACTAGACGCATATGAAATAACGGGTGATGAAAAATTATTAAATACTGCAAGAAGCACTTGTGATTTCATTTTGAAAGATTTGAATAAAACTTATAGTAAACAAGGAAATTTTTGCTTTTCTTATTCTCCTTTAGATTCCAGTGTTGTATTCAATGCCTCCCTTTTAGGAAGTCGGCTTTTAGCAAGGGTTTATAGCTTTACAAAAGAAGATCACTTAATAGAAAATGCAAATAAATCAGTGGCTTTTTGTTGTGAATACCAACAAAACAATGGTTCATGGGCTTATGGAACTTTGCCTTTTCATCAATGGATAGACAATTTTCATACAGGTTATAATCTTGAATGTATTTATGAATATATGAAATATTCTAATGATAATTCTTATCGTGAAAAATTGAATAAAGGGTTTGATTATTATATTAAAACTTTCTTTACAACAGAGGGAATTCCTAAATATTATAATGATTCTACCTACCCCATTGATATACATTCCCCGGCTCAATTCATTATAACTATTATAAAACTGGATAAATTTTGCGAACAGAAAAACTTAGCCGATAAGGTTCTGAATTGGACCATCAAAAATATGCAATCAGAAAAAGGATATTTTTATTACCAGATCAATAAATTTTTTTCATCACGAATACCATATATGAGATGGGCACAGGCATGGATGTTTTATGCTTTATCAACTTACCTTAAAGCCGACAATCATGAATAGGAATAGGATTACGATATGTGATATACCCGTTGATGTTCTAACAATGCAGCAAACCATTGATCTGATAGACAAAGCTATTCAGGATAAAAAATCGATCCATCATGTTGTTATCAACGCAGTGAAGGTCGTAAATGCTCAAAAGGATGATAAGCTGAAAGATTCTATTATTAATTGTGATATTATTAATGCTGATGGCCAGGGTATTATTTGGGCATCACGGATATTAAATAAACCACTACCTGAAAGAGTAGCAGGAATTGATTTAATGGAGAATTTAGTTGCATTGGCAGCTCAAAAAAAATATCGAATATTTTTTCTTGGTGCAAAAGAGGAAATTTTATCAAAAGTAATTAAAGTTTATTCGGATAAATATGGTAATGATATTATTGCAGGATATTCCAATGGGTATTTTAAAATTGAAAAAGAAGACGAATTAGCAAGGCAAATTGCAGAATCACGGGCAGATATACTTTTTGTTGCAATGAGTTCGCCAAAAAAGGAAATCTTTTTGAACACTTACAAAAATTTGATTCAAACACCATTCATTATGGGAGTGGGTGGAAGTTTTGATGTAGTCGCAGGATTTGTTAAACGTGCTCCGAAATGGATGCAGGATTACGGCCTTGAATGGTTTTATAGAACAATGCAAGAACCCGAAAAGAATGTGGAAAAGATATTTATTTGGAAACACCGCTTTTATATACTTGGTATTAAAAGAAAAGTTAAAACAGTTTTAAAATAAGGACGGTTTAATTCGAATAACACGAATAAGGAACATTTATACATAATATGAATATACAATTATTGCAGGAGCCCGTCCCAATTTCATGAAGATTGCCCCGATAATTAAAGCAATCAAAACCCTTCAAAGCCAAGGAAAAGGGCAAATTGCTTACAGATTAGTTCATACTGGCCAGCACTATGATAAAAAAATGAGTAGTGATTTCTTTGACCAGATTGCAAAATTCCGGTACCAGATACAAATCTGGAATCAGGCTCAGGTTCGCAGGCAGAACAAACTGCAACAATTATGGTCAGGTTCGAAAAGGAATTAATTGAGAATACTCCTACCCTTGTGCTGGTTGTTGGAGATGTTACCTCAACGATGGCATGTACTATCACTGCAAAAAAATTATCCATCCCTGTCGTACATGTGGAGGCTGGGATAAGATGTGGTGACATGTCTATGCCAGAAGAAAATAAACAGGATAGTGACTGATTCAATATGCGATTATTTTTTTACCACAAGCGAATTAGCAAATGAGTCTTTAAGAAAAAATGGCATAGATGACAACAGGATCTATTTTGTTGGAAACACCATGATCGATACACTTTTTCAAAATATTGAAAGGATTAATAAACCAGCATGCTGGGATGAATTAAATCTCAAAGAAAAAGAATATTTCCTTGTCACTTTGCACCGGCCCTCGAATGTTGATCCGATCCTGAGAAACTGAACTCTACCCTAACCACACTAGATGAAAGTTCGGAAAACTTTCGAATTGTATTTCCTGTGCATCCACGGACCCGGAAAATAATAGAACAGTATGGAATACATAAAAAGAATATTTCTATGATTGATCCTTTGGGCTATTTGGAATTTATGTATTTAATTAAAAATGCCAAAGGAATCATTACTGACTCAGGTGGAATAACTGAAGAAGCTACGGTATTACATATACCATGTTTAACCTTAAGAAATTCAACTGAAAGACCTGAAACGGTTACTCTAGGAACAAATGAATTAATTGGTGAAGATTTAGGCAAGCTTAAATTAAATATCAAAAAAATCATAAAAAACGATTGGAAAAAAGGAGAGATACCTCCCTTTTGGGACGGGCACACTTCTGAAAGAATCGTCAATTCTTTATATTCCATTTATAACTAATAATTTTCAAAACTTTTATTTTATTATTCGCCAAAGTGAACCGACAATTTGAACGATACCTGCAAATAACCTTGGTTGATTC
The DNA here is from genome assembly GCA_963741705.1 of uncultured Chitinophagaceae bacterium. Taxonomy (GTDB): domain Bacteria; phylum Bacteroidota; class Bacteroidia; order Chitinophagales; family Chitinophagaceae; genus Ginsengibacter. The sequence goes on from CAVUJE010000011.1 coordinate 141,838, forward strand.
TTGATTTTATTGCCTTGAATGTCGTTTTTATAATTTTTCAATTAATTTTTACAAATAGTGTACATTTCAAATCTACATGATGCATATTTTAAATATGTTAGCTATTGCTAACATTTCGTGGATTGGCTTGGCATTTTTTTTAAGAACTTATGCAATTCATATAATTTTAAATTTTGAAGATTTTACAAAACGAACTATACAGGTTTTCTTAATTTGGATTATTATTTTTTTTTTTTATCTTTTTTTCTCACGAGAATTAGTCGTTATCAAGGTTCTTTATAATTACAACAACTAGCCGCATTTGGATTAGGATTGATGGTAAATAAGTTTATTTATTTGGGCATATTCCGATATTTTAGAAACAGTAATTTTTTGATAAAAAAAATTATTATTTTAGGATATAATGAAACTGCAAAAAAACTGGCTACTCATTTTGAGCAGGATTCTTTAAACACCCAGATTATTGGTTTTATTGAAGATGAGGATAATGTTCAGGAATTATCACATTATCCGGTTTTAGCAAATATTGAAGATACCTTGCAGGTAGCCAAAGAATTGGATGTACAGGAAATTTTTTCAACGATAACCCCTGAACAAAATAATTTCATTTATGATTTAATGTACCAATCAGAAAAAGAATGTATTCGTTTCAGAATAGTGCCCAATCTCTCAGTTTTTATTACCAGGGAAGTACATATAGAATACTATGGAGACCTTCCCATACTTTCATTGAGAAAAGAACCTTTAGATGATGTAGGAAACAGGATAAAAAAGAGAGCCTTGGATATTTTTATCAGTTTAATGATTACTATTTTCATTCTTTCATGGCTGATGCCATTAATTGGTATCCTAATTTTATTAGAGTCAGGAAGGCCTGTTTTTTTTAAACAGCTTCGAACAGGAAAAGACAAAAAATCTTTTTATTGCTGGAAATTCAGAAGCATGAAAGCCAATAAAGATGCAGACCTTAAACAGGCATCGCGGGATGACAATCGGATCACCAATCTTGGTAAATTTCTTCGTAAGACCAGTTTAGATGAATTTCCACAGTTTATAAATGTGCTTAAAGGGGAAATGAGTTTAGTGGGGCCAAGGCCACATATGCTAAAACATACTTCTGATTATTCAAAAGTGGTAAATGATTATATGGTTCGACAATTTATTAAACCCGGAATCACCGGATGGGCACAAATCAATGGCTATAGGGGAGAAATTTCAAATCCTGAACAAATAAAAATGCGAGTGAATAAGGATTTGTGGTACCTTGAAAACTGGACCTTATGGCTTGATATTCGTATACTTTTCCTCACTATATATTATGTAATAAAGGGGGATTCAAAAGCTTACTAATTTTTAATTACCTGTTTTACCATATTGTTTAAAAACTGCTAATTCCTTCATCCATAAAAAAACCTGCCAAAAACCTAAAAAACATCCCCTTTTTTTAATATTGAAAAAATAAACTGAATTATAATTGCGTTAATCAATTAAAATATTAATTATTTTTTCTCTTTTTTATTTTTGAACTCAAATGCTTTATGTGCGGAATTGTAGGAATTATTAATAAAACTGGCATGCAGTTGAATCCTCTTTCTTGAAAAAATGGCCACAACTATTCATCATCGTGGACCTGATGAAGATGGAATGATGATAGAAGGGCCGATTGGTTTTTTTCATAAAAGACTTTCAATTATTGATATTTCGGGCGGCCAGCAGCCAATGACTTTTAATGGCTGTACTATAGTATATAACGGAGAAATTTACAATTACATTGAATTAAGAGAAGATTTAAAAAAGAAAGGCCATTCATTTGAAACCTCATCAGATACCGAAGTTATACTTCATATGTATGCGGAATACGGAAAAGATTTTGTGAATCTGTTAAATGGAATGTTTGCATTTATTATTTACGACAGAAATGAAAATGAGATATTTATTGCACGAGATCATTTTGGAATTAAACCTTTATATTGGTACCACGATAAAGAATTGATTGCTTTCTGGCAGCGAAATTAAAGCTTTGCTTGCTCATCCCGCCATTAATGCTGAAAGCTGATACTGATAATTTATATGAATATTTAACTTTTCAGTTTATAATGGGATGAGGAACGATGTTCAAAGGAATTCATAAAATTCTTCCCGGACATTTTATGACTATTGATTTAAAAACTGGGATATCAAGGAGGAAAAATATTGGGAGCCCAATTTTAATATTGATCAATTTCATACTGAAGAATATTTTATTGTTGAACTTGAAAAAATATTAAAGAAGACCATTTGCCAACAACTAAGAAGCGATGTGCCGATTGGCACCTATTTGAGTGGAGGGATCGATTCTTCCTTTGTAACTATAATGGCTTCTAAAATTTTAGATAAACAGATTAAATCTTTAGTGGCGCTTTTAAAGAAGGGCCGGAATTTAATGAACTTCAATACGCACAAATTGCGGCCAAATAGAGCCAATGCAGAATTGTTTGAAATTTTTCCAACAGAGCAGGAATTTATTGATCTGATTCCAAAATTAATTTATCATCTTGATGAGCCTGTTGCAGGACCGGGCTTTTTCCTCAATATATTGTTTCAAAATTGGCTTCCAAACATGTAAAAGTAATTTTGGGAGGCCAGGGTGGTGATGAAATATTTGGTGGATATACCAGATATTTAGTTGCTTATCTTGAACAAGCTTTAAAAGGAGCAATTTATGAAACCAATGAAGAAGAAGAACATATAGTTTCACTTAGAGTCAATTCTTCCAAATCTTCCGACGCTTAAAGCAATACATTCCGATGATGAAAAGCTTTTGGAAAGAAGGGTCTTTTGAGCCAATGGACCGAAGGTATTTTCATTTGATTGACAGAATGGGATCCACTATCCCATTTTTTCCATCCTGGGTTTATCAGCGAATGTAAACAGAAGCAATCTTTAATAAATTTTCAGGCATTTTAATAATCCCGGATACAAAAAGTTATTTCAATAAAATGACTCATTTTGATATGCTCGGAAGTTTGCCGGGATTATTGCAGGTTGAAGACAGGGTAAGTATGTCGGTTTCAATTGAATCAAGGGTACCTCTGCTTGACAGAAGAATTGTCGATCTTATTTCAAGGATGCCCGCAGGGATGAAATTTAAAGGTGGTGAAATGAAGTATCTTTTGAAGAAAACTATAAAAGATATTATGCCACCGGAAATAATGAACAGAAAAGATAAAATGGGTTTCCCGGTACCACTTCATATATGGTCAAAAAATAAAGCAAAAGGATTTATAATGGATACATTGTTATCCCAAAAAGCAAGAGAAAGAAATATGATCAATACAGAATATGTGGAAAAATTAATAAATGCAGAACAACCTTTTAGCAGAGGCTTGTGGGGACTTTTATCGCTTGAATTATGGCATAATCAATTTATTGATAAATAAAAATCAATTCGAAACTGGTAAACAAGTATTTTCCTTAATTTCTTAAATAATTAATAAAATACAATTATCAATAATTTGTTCGTTTACTATTAGATAATCGAGAAAAATAACTAACTGTATAAAATTGCTGAAAATAGTTGCATCAATAACACTTGGCTTTTACTATTGCATCAGGAATTATTAAAACCGGCCACCAAAATCTTAAACATAAAATTAATTAAAATGGAAGTGAATTCAGCGCCGATTACGGCCGAAAATTGGAAAATTGAAAAAATCGGAGTAATAGGCCCAGGCATTGTTGGAATGCCAATGGCTGCAATGCTGGCAAATGCTAAAATCAAAATTGGAACTGATCATCCAGCAAAAGTGATTATAGTTCAAAGAAATTCTGTAAACTCAGGATGGAAGGTAGATTCAATTAATAATGGAAAATCAGTAATCGGAGGAATTGAGCCGGAACTTAATGATATTACTCAATGAAGCAGTTGAAGCAGGAAATCTTTCTGCCAGTTCTGATTTTTCTGTTCTGTCTGATGCAGATGTAATATTGGTTTCCATTCAAACTGATAAAAATGAAAATGGCTTTGAACCTGACTACGGCCCCATGTTTGGCGGGCTTGAAAAATTGGCTGAAGCGTTGCAAAACAAACCTGCTTATAAAATTCCATTGGTTATTTTTGAATCGACCCTCGCTCCTACTACAATGGATACTTTGTTTCGAGAACATTTTAAAAAATATGGTTTAGAAGAAGGAAAAGATATTTTGTTGGGAAATAGTCCTAATCGTGTGATGCCAGGAAGACTTGGTTGAAAGAATTCGTGAATCAGACAAACTTGCCGGCGGTCTGCATCCTGAAACACCTAAATTGATTGCAAAATTGTATGATCATATTGTTACGAATGCTGAAGTTTTTCAAACAAACAGCCTTACTGCAGAAATTGTAAAAACTCTAGAAAATGCTTACCGCGATGTGAGAATTGCTTTTTCCACAGAAATCGTAAGATACTGTGATGAAAATAATATTGATTTTTATAAAGTAAGAGATAAGGTGAATGAGATGCTTTCTCAGTCTGATAAAGCATCTGATGATCCAAATGCGGTTCCGAGTGGAGGTATTATTAATTCCAATGCTGGGTGTTGGCGGGCATTGTTTCCAAAAGATGGAATTCTTCTTTGGTGGAGAAATAATCAGAAAGGAAATGACAATTCTAAAAGCCTGATTCTTGAATCACGATTGATTAACGATGCTTCTCCTGTTTATACTTTTAAGCAAGCAGAAAAAGCTTTTGGTAATTTGACAGATAAAAAAATTGCCTTACTAGGAGTCGCATATCGTTTTAATTCTGAAGATACACGAAACTCCCCTACCCTTGTTCTTGCAAATTATTTAAGAGAAAATGATAGTGGATTACATCATGCATGATCCGTATGTAAAAGAAGACGACCAGAATCTTTTGAGATTTAAGCAACAGGATCATCTAACTCACGATTTAAAAAAGACATTGAATTTGCTGATTATGTTTTCATTTGCTCTGCCCATAAAGAGTACATTGATCAGTTCGATGCTATATCAGTTCACAAGAAAATGTGAAAGGAATTATGGATGCATCAAATATTTACAACAGAAAACAATTTGAAGATAGTCCGGAAAAATATGCCGGCATTGGCAAAGGGACCGAAGAACCTTCTGAAGAATTTGTAGAATTTGTTTATGACAGTTTCCGCGCCATGGAAAAAGGCCTTGGCCATGAACTGCTTGGATTAATTAATTTCTATAATGACAATTATGCTTTTGATGAATACAATAAAGTGAAGTTTGAAGATGTTCAGAGATTGGCAAAAACCTGTTCTACTGGTTGTGAAATTGCAGATGCAGAAGCAATTGAATCCGTTCCTGTCCTACAATGAATTTTCGAGCATTTTCGCAAAAAAAGGATTTGTCAAATGCTAAAATTGCAATTGGCTTGAAGATCTTTTCCATAGTTGGGGCGAGGCCACAGTTTATAAAACTGGCGCCATTATCATCTGCGCTGGCTGGTTTGCACGAAGAAATTATTGTTCACACCGGCCAGCATTATGATTACTGCAATGTCTGAAAAAATCTTCATCGATCTTGAAATAAGAGAACCAGATATTCACCTGGAGATTAATGGCAACGGCCCTACAGCACAGATCACCCAAATGATGTTGATGCTTGAATCAGCAATGCTCAAGTTTAAGCCGGATCTCATTATTGTTTTTGGCGATACCAATTCTACATTTGCGGGAGCATGATTGCTGCAAAATTAAATATCCCGATTGTTCATATTGAAGCTGGTTTGCGCAGCTACAACAGAAGTATGCCGGAAGAAATAAACAGGATTGTTACCGATCATGTTTCCAAATATTTATTTGCGCCCACACAAACTGCAGTTGATATTTTATACAAAGAAGGATTAGGAGATAAAACCTTCGTTTACTGGTGACATCATGGTTGACACAATGAAAAACAACCTCAAAATTGCACTTAAGAAATCATCAATTATTCACGAATTAAAATTGGAGAATCAGAAATTTAATCTGCTTACTTTACACAGAAATTATAACGTTGACGATACCAAAAGTAATTGAACACATTTTAACCGAATTAGGCAAATTAGGTGAAAAAATTATTTTTCCTGTTCATCCAAGAACAAGGAAAATGTTGGCAGAAACTTATTCTGTTCCGGAAAATATTTTGCTGACGAATCCAAAAGGTTATGTTGATTTTATAGTGTTGGAAAATTCAGCCAATAAAATTATTACCGATTCAGGAGGGATTCAAAAAGAAGCCTATATTTTGAAAAAGCCCTGCATCACGCTTCGCACAGAAACAGAATGGGTAGAAACAGTTGAGGAAAAATGGAACCTGCTTATTAATCCGGCAGAAAAAAACATTGCTTCCAAAATTGATTCTTTTAAGCGAGCCTAAAACACAGAAGGAAGTATTTGGAAAAAATGTAACAGAGAATATGATTCAAATAATAAATGATATCTAACAGGAATGGCAGCGAAAAAAACATGGGGAATTATAGGTGGTGGTATTTTAGGAATGACTTTAGCATTACGGCTTTCACAAAAAGGGCATAAAGTAACTATTTTTGAATCTGCAGAAAAAGCTGGTGGATTAACAAGTTCATGGGAAATGGACGGAGTCAGCCTGGGACAGATTTTATCACGTAATCCTGATGTCGGATTTTAACACAAGAAAAATTTTAAAAGAAATAGGGCTCGAAGACGAATTAAACTGGGTGGAAACCAAAACGGGTTTTTATTCGGAAGGGAAACTTTATTCAATGTCAAATCTTGTCGAATTTTTTAAATTTCCCCCGATCAACTTTATTGATAAATTCCGTTTGGGCTTAACCATTTTTGCCGCATCTAAAATAAAAAACTGGCATACAGTTAGAAACCATTCCGGTTGCAGATTGGTTAACAAAGTGGTCAGGTAAAAGGGTTTTTGAAAAAATATGGCTGCCTCTTTTAAAAGCGAAATTGGGCGATAACTATAAAGATACTTCTGCGGCGTTTATATGGTCAACTATTCAAAGAATGTATGCCGCAAGGAAAAGTGGTTTGAAAAAAGGAAATGTTTGGTTATGTAACCGGCGGATATGAAAAAATAAATAACCGGTTCGCAAAATATCTCAGTGAAGCGGGTATTGAGTTTAAATACAATTCAAAAGTAAAAGCAGTAAACAAACAAATAACGGGAAAGATAAATTTGTTATGCGAGGACAATTCATCGTACGAATTTGATAATGTTGTTTCAACCTTGTCATCAAAAGAATCAGTAAAAATAGCAGAACAACTTACCGATATTGAAAAACAAAAACACAATGATATAAAGTATTTGGGAGTTATTTGTCCTTCTGTTTTATTAAAAAAGTCAATTTCTCCTTATTATGTAACTAACATTACTGATACCTGGCCTCCATTCACAGGCATCATTGAAATGACGGCATTGATTGATAAAAATGAAACTAAAGGAAATCACCTGGTTTATCTTCCCAAATATGTAACGCCGGATAATGAATTATTTAATAAAAATGATGATGAATTGCGATCATTTTTTTAGGTTCATTGTATAAAATGTATCCCAATCTTTCGGAAGAATGATCTTGTATTTCTGGGGCGTTTCAAAAGCAAGAATTGTTTTTGCATTACCCACGCTTGATTATTCAAAAAAAGTTCCTGGCGTCACAACTTCATTGCAAATTATTACATCATTAATTCAGCTCAAATAATCAACGGAACTCTTAATGTAAATGAAACCATCCAGGTGGCAGAAAATAAACTGAAGGAAATATTAAAAGAAAATGAGTAAGAAGAAACCAATTGCAAGTATATCTCTTGATTTGGATAATCAGTGGTCTTATATGAAGATTCATGGTGATGAAGGTTGGGATAAATATCCATCTTATTTCAACATTTTTGTGCCACATGTGCTTAATGTTTTGGATGAATTAAATCTTAAAATCACTTTTTTTATTGTAGGAAAAGATACAGAGAATGAAGAAAACAGGAAATACCTGAAAATGATAACCGAAAGAGGGCACGAGGTGGGTAATCATTCTTATCATCATGAATCATGGCTTCAAACTTATAGCTATGAAAAAATAGAAAAAGAAATAAGAGATGCTGAAGAAGCTATTGAACGAGTAACAGGCCAACGCCAACTGGTTTTAGAGGGCCAGGTTTTAGCTGGAGTAAAGATTTATTAAAAGTACTCGAAAGCCGCGGATATAAATATGATGCTTCTACATTACCGACTTATTTGGGGCCACTTGCAAGGATGTATTATTTCAAAAAATCTGATCTCAGCAAAGAGGAAAAAAAAGCAAGGAAAGAACTTGATCTGGTAAATATGCCTCAGTTTGCCGAAAAAATAAACTTCCAAAATAATTAATTGTTTTAAGATTAAAATGAGCCAATATCAACATCATCTTCTTTCCCAAGGTTCAAAATGGGAAAAGATTCTCTTCGAAAAGAATGGTTATAAAATTTATGAATGCCACAAATCCGGTTTACGGATTTGTAAAATTGTAGATTCTGAAAATCATGTTTCAGAAGTTTATTCAGATGAATATTTTTTTGAAGGAAAAGCAGGCTATCCAAATTATTTAAATGGAAAAGATCACTTGTATAAATACGGTAAAGATTACGCTCAAATCATTTCGAAATATATCTCACCTGGAAAACTACTTGATGCGGGAAGTGCAGCAGGATTTATTTTGAAAGGTTTTGAAGATAGTGGATGGCAAGGAGAAGGAATTGAGCCAAATAATAGAATGGCCGAATACGGAAGAAATCAATTAAATCTTCGCATTACAACAGGAACTTTTGAAAAATTCGAAAGCTCGCAAAGATTTGATCTTATTACCATGATACAAGTCATTGGACACTTTTATAATATTGATGAAGTATTGCAGAATTTGAAGAGATTGTTGAATGAAAAAGGGTATGTATTGGTCGAGTCATGGAATATGAAAAGCATTTATGCAAGACTGATGGGAAAAAATTGGCACGAATACAGCCCACCTAGTGTAGTTCGTTGGTTTTCAGACGAATCATTATGCAATCTTTTTAATCTTTATGGTTTTGAACTAATTGCTAAAGGCCATCCGCCAAAAAAAATAAACATTAAACATGCTCTTTCTTTAATAGAAGAAAAATCATTCAATTTTTTATTTAAAAAACTCATTTTTGCTTTTTTGAGTAAATTATTTGGCAAATACAATATCAATTATCCGCCGATGGATTTGAAATGGTATTTGTTTCAAAAAAAGAGTAATAAAAACAAATATTAATTATTTTTGTTTTGAGATTCACTTATTTTGCTTTTATTTAAAACTAAAGATTATAAAAAAATTTTGATGGATTTAGAACCTAGGCCTTTTGTAAGTGTAATATTGCCTTGTTATAATGAAGAAGCTATACTGGAATTAAATCTGAATACTATCATTCAATATCTTGAAAGTAAATCAGATAAATATAAATGGGAGGTTCTGATAATAAACGATGGAAGTAAAGATAGGACAGGAATAATAGCTGACAATTTTGAAAAAGGAAATAGCAGTGTACGTGTCATACATCACCCGACAAATCTGAATCTAGGGAATGCATTAAAAACAGGTTTTAAAAATTCAAAAGGCCAAATCATTGTCGTAATGGATATTGATTTAAGCTATTCTATAGACCACATTGAAAAAATGGTCGATAAATTAATAGAAACAAGCTCAGATATTGTGATTGCTTCTCCTTACATGAAAGGAGGAAAGGTAACAGCAGTTCCTTTTTCGAGAAAAATGATGAGCCTGTGGGTAAATGAATTTATGCGAATTGCTGCCCAGGATAAATACCATACTTATACAGGCATGGTTAGAGCCTATAAAAAGGATTTTATTCAATCCGTTAATCTTAAAACTAAGGATTATGAAATAAATCCTGAAATTCTTTACAAGGCTATGATATTACGGGCCAGAATTGTTGAAATTCCGGCTCATCTAGACTGGACCGAACAGAACAAATTTGCTGGGAAAAGAAAATCAAGCATGAAAGTGCTAAGAGGATTTTTTTCAGGAATCATGTCAAGTTTTATTTTCCGGCCTTATATTTTTTTCCTGGCTGTGGGTATCGTTTTGATGCTACTTTCGATGTATGAATTGATTTGGCTTTTGTATGATACTTTATCTTTTATTTCTAATTCATTAGGAGTTATTCCTACTTTTTCACAAAGCCTCGCTTTACAATTTAGAAAAAACCCTCAGTCTTTTATAGTTGGTGGAGTTACTTTTCTTGCTGCTATCCAATTTTTAAGCCTTGGATTTTTATCTCTTCAAAGCAAAAGGTATTTTGAAGAATTGTTTCATTTGGGAACTGCCGTTAAAAAACAAAATACAAAATTTGATTAATTCAGTAATTCCGATTTTATTAGTGTTAGGAGTAAATAAAACAATTATTGGTAAATTTTTGATCTCACATCTACATTATTGATTTAAAATTTCCCTTAAATATTTTCCCTCACGCTTTATTCAGGATAGATTCTATTCCTTTTTTGTTAAAAAAAATTAATCATTTCTTTATTCGCTTTGGAAGTTTGTCATTATTAACACTCTAATTTCAATTAATTATTAAAAATAATTTTACTGAAAAATGACTCTTATTATCTTGTATCTTTATTAAAAGACACTGCTATTTGGGATCAAAGAACAAATTAATGGAATCGCAAAAAAGATTAAACTTAACTTCTGTTAAATGCTGCGTTTGTGAAAGCAATGACGCAGCCATTGTTGGAAAAGGTGAAGATTATGAATATCATACAAGTCCTGACGAATTTTCTGCTATGAAGTGCAATTCCTGTGGCCTTGTTTATTTGAATCCACGTCCGTCAGTTTCAGAATTTGAAACGATATATCCGCCTACTTATCATGCCTTTGATTTTTCAAAGAAAAAATATGGATTTGTTTATAAAGTACGCTCACGTCTTGAAGCAAATCGTACTTTAAAACGCTGCCGCAATTTGCCAGACAATGCCCGGATTCTTGACGTGGGTTGCGGCGATGGTTTTCATTTAAGCTTATTACGCGAATATGGGAAAAAAAGTTGGACACTCGAAGGGATTGATTTAGATAAACGTGCTATAAAAATGGCAACTGAGGCGGGACTAAAAGTATATTTGGGAAGTATTGAAGAAATTGATTTACCCCCTGAAAATTACGATTTGATATTTATGATCCAGACAATTGAGCATGTTGAAAAGCCTGATGAAGTATTAAGCTCAATATTTAAAATTTTAAAAAAGGGAGGCCGGCTCGTAATTGTTACTGATAATACCGGATCTTTAGACTTTAAAATTTTTAAAGGCAAACATTGGGGCGGCTACCATTTTCCGCGTCATTGGAATTTATTTAATTCCTATTCCCTTACAAAATTAGGGGAGAAGAAAGGTTTTGAAGTAGAAAATTTCACCACAATTGTCAGCCCTGTTAACTGGGTTTATTCTATTCACAATTCATTGGTCGATCACAATAAACCCAAATGGCTAATAAATCAGTTTACCCTTAAATCGCCCATATCACTCTTTGTCTTTACTGCCCTGGATGTCGTATTGCAAAAATTAGGTAAAGGAGCGTTGTTACAGGCAACTTTAAGAAAGCCTGTTTAAAATTTTAGAGAATGAGAATCCCTGTTACACTACTTAGATTAAGAGGAGCACATTTTTTGTTATAAAAGCTGTAAAATAAATTTATGGAAACAAAAAAACCAGTAGCTACTATAGGTGCAGGTATTGCCGGATTAACAGCAGCTAATTTTTTAAAGAAGGATAAGATTCCGTTTATACTTTTTGAAGCCAGCGATAAAATTGCCGGCCTTGCAGCAAGTTTCAAAGATGCTGAAGGTTTTAGCCATGATTTTGGCGCTCATTTCGTCACTAACCGATTAGCGAATGCAATTGGTGTAGGTTCAAAATGTCTGTTGGTAAAATATTATGTTGAAGCGGTTTGGCTCCAAGGCAAGAGTTACAATTATCCATTTTGGACTTATGTAAATTCCAAGAATGTCCTTAAGTTATCGGTCGTAATGGTGAGTTTGCTCACAGATTTATGGAAGATGTTATTGGAGGGACATGAAAAAAAGTGAAGGAATTAATAAACAAATAATATAAAAATATCGAATGAAAGATTTTTATAGCACCGAATCGATTATGAAAGTTAGAATAAGTATGGTTAATAGAAAAAAAGGTAAGATTATTACAAGTATAAAAAATAAAGGGATTAAGCGAAATCCATATTTACTATTTTTCCCATTTCTCATTCTCTATATCATATTAATACTCATTTTTGCAAAAAATGAAAACTTTGGAGATGAAATAAGATATATTACCTATGCAGAAAACTTAACTCACGGTTTTTATTCTCCGCCTTACCCTTATATAGATTTAGGAAATGGTCCTGGGTATCCTCTTTTAATATCGCCACTCGTGGCTTTAAATGCACCTTTGATTCTTATAAAATTAATGAATGCTATATTTCTTTACTTTTCCATAGTTTTTCTATTTAAAGCGCTTAAACAAATCTTACCCTACAAATTCTCTTTGATATTTAGTTTAATATGGGCGTTTTATCCCAATAATTATGAACAGCTTTTTTACACACTACCAGACTTATTTGCTCCCTGCTTAATACCGGTTTTAATATTTGCTATGATAAAAGCATTCAAGAGCGGCAATAAGAACATCACATTAAAATATTTACTACTTGCAGGATTCACATTTGGATATCTTATTTTAACTAAACCTATATTTGGTTATGTGTTGATTTGTTTATTTATATCAATTTTAATTTTATGGATTTTCAACCATAAAAGCATAAGCTATAAAAAAAGCCTTTTAGTTTTATTAGTCGCTTTTATGGTGAACGTTCCATACCTGGGTTATACTTATCAATTAACAGGAAAGATGTTCTACTGGAGCTCCTTTGGGGGTAATAATTTATATTGGATGAGCACTCCTTATCCCGGTGAATACGGAGGTTATTATAGATTCCCCTTTACAGACCGGCAAGACAGAATCCCAGGAAGTGAAAAACAAATACAATTTTATCATCAAAAAGATTTTGATGAAATCCTAAAAAATCCAGAGGTAAAAAAGGCTAATATTAAAAACGGGAAAATACAATTTGATCTTTCAAACGGAATAGAACAGGATAAGCTATTAAAAAAAATCGCCATTCAAAATATTAAATCACATCCATTAAAATTTATCCAAAACTGCATAAGCAATGCCGGAAGAATGCTATTTAACTATCCAGCTTCTTATGTTCTGCAAAAACCAAGTACACTTCAGCGATTACCGGTCAATGGAACTATAATTGTTTTTGCTATATTTTGCCTGATTCCAACTTTAATTAATTGGAAAAAAATACCTTTTACCCTCCGCTTTCTTCTAGCCTTAAGTTTGGTTTATTTTGGTGGAAGCTTAATGGGGAGTGCCGGGACCCGAATGTTTACTTTAATAGTCCCAATACTTTTAATCTGGATTGCTTATATTCTTTACAATACTGTGAAAGTAAAATTAAAATTGGAATGATTTTGTGCACTCATTTTTAAGAGCAAAATCATTAATCGTCCTTGTATTATCCCAACATAAATAAATTACTTTAATTCAAAATTGAATAAATTGATTTTTACAACTTCTATTAATATTCCGCAGGGTAGGAAATATTAATCCATTAACTACTGGTCATTTTTATACTTCTACGACCAAATAGCTTTAGTCTATTTTAAAATTTAATTCGTAATAATTATGCGTTTCATTCTTGAAACAAAATTATTGTAATGAGGTATTTTCAATAATTTTAAAGCTCTCTGATATTTCTCATTCCCCTCCCCTCCATGAGTAACATTACCATTCATTTGACAGGAAACAGTTGGATCTGACACACAAGTTATTTGTGTAAAAGGCAAAATATTTTTTAGTGCGCCATCATTAAAACATTCCTCTGCCACCTGCTGAAGTACGGGGGGACCCGCCAATGCTAATACGTTGTCATTAAATTTCAATAGAGGCGTCTGATTGGAAATGAAAATTTTATTTTTAATTAATTCAAAACCATGATAGGATGCAGTTATATTTTTATTAATGATATTTTCCAAACTCTTCTCTGCTGCTCTTAAAAAAATCGGATTCCCTGGCGCACTGATTAATAACCATTGACAAATATCTTTATTAGTTCCAAATTGTGTTACGAACTCCGAGCTAGGTTTCACCCATTTACGTAAAGAATTTATACACTGGCAATCCATATCCGCATAAACTCCTCCATATTTATAAATTATCAGATAACGCCACAGATCTGCTTTTGAAGCTCCATATTTTATCATATTATATCCTTCATAATATTTTGGGAAATCATTTCTTAAAAATTCCAAAATATCTTCGTCATCAAAAAACTTATATTCATATTCAGGATTTTTAATAATCCAGCTATCCACATAATCTTTCATAATTAATGGCACCTCATTGGTTTTAAATGTTTGCCAAATAATTTTCGGTATTTTTTGTTCGTAATCTATTTTACGTCGGGGCGCCAATTCTTTAGGGATTGTTGTAAAATCTGTCATTTAAAGTATTTACAAGGGAGGATTAATTTAAATTATTTTGACAATTTAAGTAATCAAATATTCGATACTATAGGTTAACTTTTATTCAATAATTATTATAACGACCAAAGGACCAAAAATAAGAATTCTTGCGATTACCTGCAAAAATACAAGTATTAATAAATTGAATTTGAATATTCCCAGGCAATGCTTCTCTATTATTTGAACTAGGCAGAAAAAAACAACTCAACCATTGTCACTTTAATTACTAGCTTTCATTCTTTGAAAAAGTTAATTTTCTCCATTTGTCTAAAATTTTTACACAAACCTAAAAAAGGACAATAATGAAATCGCTCCATTACTATCCTTTTAAAGGAAATTTTACTCAAATACCACACTTACTCTACAACTTCAAAACCTTAATTGATTTCCTCAATACATTATCGAAGAAAATAGTAATCACGTAAGTTCCTTTACTGAAATTAGTCATATTAATTTGCTCTTTCACATTATCAGTTGATGATACCATTTGCTTTTTATAAACTGTCTTACCCGACATATCTGTGATAGTAATGAGAATATTTGTGTTGGCTCTTCCTGTATTGATATCAGCAGTTGTAATATCATGAACTGGATTAGGATAAACTGTTATAGCATTATTTACTTCTCCGGCGCTAACCTTCCTAATGCAACTGTCACTTTTACGCAATCCTTTCCAACTGCACCATTTTTATCAGTAACCTGGAATTCAAATTCATAAGTCCCTTCCTTCAGTTCACTAATTTCAGCAGATGAAGCGTTGTTTGAATTGATAATACTTTCAGACGGACCTGAAATTTGTTTCCAACTATATGTTGCAATTTCACCATCGCTGTCAATTCCCTTTCCATTCAATATCACGTTAGATGCAGGATACAGAATAGTGGTATCTTTCCCTGCATCGGCTGTTGGCGGGATAGTTTGCTGCTTCGTTTACGGTCACCTTCACGGTATCTTTTGCAATCGCTCCTTTGTTGTCGGTTACGGTTAATTCAAACTGGTAAGTGCCTGCTGATAAATTAGTTGCTGTGGCAGAAGAAGAATTTGCATTATTTATTGTTCCACTGTTGGGGCCGGATATTTTTGTCCATGGTAAGAAGCAATGGTTCCGTCTTCATCTGCTCCTGTTCCATTTAAGTTTACACTGTTGGTTGGAAGGGTGATGGTTTGATCATTTCCGGCATTGGCTGTCGGTGGAATGTTCGTTGCTTCATTTACTGTTATTTCACTGTATCTTTTGCAATCGCTCCTTTGTTGTCGGTTACGGTCAGTTCAAACTGGTAAGTTCCTGCTGATAAATTAGTTGCTGTGGCAGAAGAAGAATTTGCATTATTTATTGTTCCACTGTTGGGGCCGGATATTTTTGTCCACTGGTAAGATACAATGGTTCCGTCTTCATCTGCTCCTGTTCCATTTAAGTTTACACTGTTGGTTGGAAGGGTGATGGTTTGATCATTTCCGGCATTCGCTGTTGGTGGAATGTTTGCTGCTTCATTTACGGTTACTTGAACTGTATCTTTTGCAGTCGCTCCTTTGTTGTCGGTTACGGTTAATTCAAACTGGTAAGTGCCTGCTGATAAATTAGTTGCTGTGGCAGAAGACAGAATTTGCATTATTTATTGATTCCACTGTTGGGCCGGAGATTTTTGTCCACTGATAAGAAACAATGGTTCCGTCTTCATCTGCTCCTGTTCCATTTAAGTTTACACTGTTGGTTGGAAGGGTGATGGTTTGATCATTTCCTGCATTGGCTGTTGGTGGAATGTTCGCTGCTTCATTTACTTTTACTTTCAACGGTGTCTTTTGCTGTCGCTCCTTTGTTGTCGGTTACGGTTAATTCAAACTGGTAAGTGCCTGCTGATAAATTAGTTGCTGTGGCAGAAGAGAATTTGCATTATTTATTGTTCCACTGTTAGGGCCGGAGATTTTTGTCCACTGGTAAGAAGCGATGGTTCCGTCTTCATCTGCTCCTGTTCCATTTAAGTTTACACTGTTGGTTGGAAGGGTGATGGTTTGATCATTTCCGGCATTGGCTGTTGGCGGAATATTCGCTGCTTCGTTTACTTTTATTTCAACGGTGTCTTTTGCAGTCGCTCCTTTGTTATCGGTTACTGTCAATTCAAACTGGTAAGTGCCTGCTGATAAATTAGTGGCTGTGGCAGAAGAAGAATTTGCATTATTTATTGTTCCACTGTTGGGGCCGGAGATTTTTGTCCACTGGTAAGAAGCTATGGTTCCGTCTTCATCTGCTCCTGTTCCATTTAAGTTTACACTGTTTGTTGGAAGTGTGATGGTTTGATCATTTCCGGCATTGGCTGTTGGTGGAATGTTCGTTGCTTCATTTACTGTCACTTTAACGGTGTCTTTTGCAGTCGCTCCTTTGTTGTCGGTTACTGTCAGTTCAAACCGGTAAGTGCCTGCTGATAAATTAGTTGCTGTGGCAGAAGAAGAATTTGCATTATTTATTGTTCCACTGTTGGGGCCGGAGATTTTTGTCCATTGGTAAGAAACAATGGTTCCGTCTTCATCTGCTCCTGTTCCATTTAAGTTTACACTGTTGGTTGGAAGCGTGATGGTTTGATCATTTCCGGCATTGGCTGTTGGAGGAATGTTCGCTGCTTCATTTACGTTTATTTCAACGGTGTCTTTTGCAGTCGCTCCTTTGTTGTCGGTTACTGTTAGTTCAAACTGGTAAGTTCCTGCTGATAAATTGGTGGCTGTGGCAGAAGAAGAATTTGCATTATTTATTGTTCCACTGTTGGGGCCGGAGATTTTTGTCCACTGATAAGAAGCAATGGTTCCGTCTGCATCTGCTCCTGTTCCATTTAGAGTTTACACTGTTGATTGGAAGGGTGATGGTCTGATCGTTTCCAGCATTGGCTGTTGGCGGAATGTTCGCTGCTTCATTTACGGTTATTTGAACTGTGTCTTTTGCAGTCGCTCCTTTGTTGTCGGTTACGGTTAATTCAAACTGGTAAGTTCCTGCTGATAAATTAGTTGCTGTGGCAGAAGAAGAATTTGCATTATTTATTGTTCCACTGTTGGGGCCGGAGATTTTTGTCCACTGGTAAGAAACAATGGTTCCGTCTGCATCTGCTCCTGTTCCATTTAGAGTTTACACTGTTGTTGGAAGGGTGATCGTTTGATTATTTCCGGCATTCGGCTGTTGGCGGAATGTTCGCTGCTTCGTTTACGGTTACTTGAACTGTGTCTTTTGCAATCGCTCCTTTGTTGTCGGTTACGGTTAGTTCAAACTGGTAAGTTCCTGCTGATAAATTAGTTGCTGTGGCAGATAGAGAATTTGCATTATTTATTGTTCCACTGTTGGGGCCGGAGATTTTTGTCCACTGGTAAGAAGCAATGGTTCCGTCTGCATCTGCTCCTGTTCCATTCAAGTTTACACTGTTGGTTGGAAGGGTGATGGTTTGATCGTTTCCGGCATTGGCTGTTGGTGGAATGTTCGCTGCTTCATTTACTTTTATTTCAACTGTATCTTTTGCTATCGCTCCTTTGTTATCGGTTACGGTTAGTTCAAACTGGTAGGTGCCTGCTGATAAATTAGTTGCTGTGGCAGAAGAAGAATTTGCATTATTTATTGTTCCACTGTTGGGGCCGGAGATTTTTGTCCACTGGTAGGAAGCTATGGTTCCGTCTTC
>CAVUJE010000012.1:0-96945 GCA_963741705.1 uncultured Chitinophagaceae bacterium
CGGAAAAACTACAACGATAATTGAATACGCAAGGTCCCGGCCAGCAGCAGCGCGAATCCTTTACCTTGCTTTCAACAAATCAGTAAAACTGGAGGCCACTAAAAAATTTGCGGAAAAGGGTTTGCATAATGTAAAAGTAGAAACAGCACATTCCCTTGCGTTTAAGCACATCGTTTTCAAACACAATTACAAAGTAAAGGGGCAGGGATACAAAACAAATGAGATTGCAGAAATTTTAAATCTGCAGGCGACTGGTGAAAAACATGCGGAATACATTGTTGCCAATCACATCAATAAATTTATTGCTTATTTCTGCAACAGTGATGTGAAAAAGGTCCAGGACTTAAATTATCTCGATACGATAACAGATGCTAAGGCGGCGGCTTTTGTCAAGACTTTTTATCGCTACATAGAAAGCCAAACGCGCTTGCTGCTGAGCAAAATGGACAAAGGAGAAATTGAAATCATTCATGATTTTTATCTGAAAAAATTCCAGCTTTCAAATCCTGTGCTTGGCTTTGATTATATTCTCTTTGATGAAGGGCAGGATGCTTCCTCCGCGATGCTCGACATTTTTCTTAAGCAAAAATGTACGAAGGTGATCGTAGGAGATACGCATCAGCAAATTTACGGCTGGCGATATGCCGTGAATTCACTCGAAAAAGTGGATTTCAAAACGCATTACCTTTCTACCAGTTTCCGGTTTGCTCAACCTGTCGCCAACCTTGCGATGGAAATTTTGAAATTTAAAAATCATATTACAGAAGAGCCGCTTAAAGACGTTCCGATAAAAGGACAAGGCACCGCTAGGGAATCAAAAACAAAAGCGGTATTGGCAAGAACGAACCTGGGTTTATTGCTTAAAGCGATTGAATATGTAACGGAAAAGAAAAAGGTAAAGCACATTTATTTTGAAGGAAACATCAATTCATATACTTACGCCGATGAAGGCGCTTCATTGTATGATGTGCTGAATCTTTACAATGGCAGGCATTTCCAGATCAAAGACGCGATGATAAAAAGCATGAAAGACCTTCGTGAACTGCAGGAGTATATTGACAAAACCGAAGACGTGCAACTGGGCATGATGGTGGAAATTGTAAAAGAATATGGCAATGAAATTCCAGGCATTATCAAGGCGATAAAAGATAAGCATATTCCGAATGATGAAAAGGAAAAAGCAGAAATGATTTTTTCAACGGTTCATCGTTGCAAAGGAATGGAGTATGATTCGGTGCAGCTTGTTAACGATTTTATTACCGAAGAAAAATTAGAAAAACTGACTGAATAAGAAAAAGGAAAAGATAAACAAAGACAAGTTAAACGAAGAAATAAACTTGTTGTATGTGGCTGTTACCCGCACCAGGAATAGCCTTTATATTCCTGAGACACTGATGCCTAAAGATTTTCCTGCATCTTCGCAGATACACATTATTAAAGTAGTAAAAGAAGAAGAACCAGCAGGATCTCAATCCCAATTGAGCAAAAATAATTTGTATGAATTGAAACCTTCAATTGAAAAGGCAAATTCATTTCAACAAATTCGGCAAACGCACAAAAGCGCCTATCTGCCCTGGACAGATGAGCTTGATGAAGAACTTACTACCATGTATTGCGAAGGAGTGAATATTCGCGATATGATGAAGCATTTTGGAAGAACCAGGGGAGCCATTAGTTCGCGGATACGCAAGCTGGAACTGGAAGACTTGTATGGGTAATTTTTCTAAATGGTAGTTGAATGAAGATTTTTGATTAACATAAAAAATGTAATAGTGAATTTGCTGTAAATCAATCAGTACAAGTTAAAAGAATCCCAGAGAGGGAATGGAATAGTCAGAAAGTAAGGTCGTATCAGTATAAATAATAACCAAATAATGTTAAAAGGGTGAAAGAAAAGCCTGAAGGGCTGTTATTATTATAGCAGTAAATAAATAATGATGTAAACCCCGAAGGGGTGACATATCAGCCATTTTTTCTGCCACTCCTTCGGAGTTAAAAGGCAGCTTTTTATTTTTCTATAATCATTTTACCCTTTCAGGGTTAAATATTAAAATAAAAAAATATTAATCGTTAGGGCTTATTAAAGATTATTAGTAACAATATAATTAACATCAACCCGCCTTAAAATTTACAACATGAAGAAGTTTTTTCTCTTTTTAATAACAATAATATTTTCCAATTTTCTTTTTGCGCAAGACACGAGCATTAACGGTATTCAATATCCCAAACCTGTAAACTTTTCATCCCGGCAAAACCAGGAAAACATGATGCAACAATTGGGCATCGAAGAACTGCGGCCGGGGCCAAATGGAAATCCTTCAGCTCCTGATCATGCAAATTATGATACTTCAAAAGCAGATCCTTGCCCAAAGCTGCCGGATATTCTTACTACAAATGATGGCAAAAAAGTAACCTCACCTGAAATGTGGTGGAAGGTTCGCCGCCCAGCAAATTATTGAAGATTATGAACGGGAAGTTTATGGAAGAATTCCAAAGAATGTTCCGAAAGTAAACTGGACAGTAAAAGTTACTGACCACGAATTTATTTGGCGGGGATTTATTCCGGTTATTGCAAAAGAAATCGTTGGGCATGTTGATAACAGCGCCTATCCATTATTAATGTGGATATCAAAATGATGCTCGTAATTCCGATGAATGTAAAAGGGCCTGTTCCTGTTTTAATGATGTTTGGGCAACCATCCTTTCCTTCTCCTGCGCAGCCATCCAATGATGATATGGAAACATTAAATGCGACTTTTAAAGAAATGATGATAAAAACCAATCCTGCGGTAAAAGCCATTTTTGATAAATATCCTGCTTATTCACCTGTTACTAAATCGGGCATTAATTTCTTTGCACCACAAACCGGCGATGCATCGCCAACAGAACAATTGCTGGCGGCAGGTTGGGGTTATTGTACTATCGACCCCAACAGTATCCAGGCTGATAACGGTGATGGATTGACCAAAGGAATTATTGGTTTGGTGAATAAAGGCCAGCCACGCAAACCCGATGATTGGGGCGCTTTAAGAGCATGGAGTTGGGGTGCTGCCCGCGCATTGGATTACCTCGAAACAGACACTTTGGTAGATGCAAAAAAAGTAGGAATTGAAGGGGTATCACGGTATGGAAAAGCTGCATTGGTTACGCTGGCTTTTGAACCGCGTTTTGCTACTGCATTGGTTGGTTCGCCGGGGAAAGGTGGCGCAACTTTATTACGCCGTAATTTTGGCGAAGCCGTTGAAAGCCTTACCGGTGGAGAGTTTTATTGGATGGCAGGCAACTTTTTGAAGTATGGAGCTGAAAAATCGAAGTTCGGCAGAATGACTGGCTGCGACTTACCGGTTGACTCACATGAACTGATTGCTTTGTGCGCGCCGAGGCCGATGTTTTTGAGCTATGGAATTCCTGAAAAAGGCGATGCCAATTGGCTCGATCATCGGGGAAGTTTCAAAGCTATTGTTGCGGCAGGCACAGCCTATAAATTGTTAGGGGCAAAAGATTTAGGTGTTGGCAATGATTATATGGAAGTGAACATGCCGCTTGTTAACGTTGGTTTGCTTGATGGACAGCTTGCGTGGCGCCAGCATGATGGCGGGCATACGGATGCACCTAACTTTAAATATTTTATTCCCTGGGCAAGCAAAAACCTGAATTATGAAAAAAAATCGAAATAAAAATAATTATGAATAATCATTTCAGCATAAATACATCAATAACGTTTTTGTGCCTGATATTTATTTGTAGCGCTAATGCCATCAGGAATTATAACACAGTAAAGCAATAAATTTTGATGATTTTTATTTTGATGAAATCGAAAAACATAATCCCTCCTCTTATAAATCAATCCAAATAATCGGACTGTCATTGATTCAAATTTCTTTATTCGGTGGGCTTTCCGCCCGTTTTTTACTTGTATAATCTTGTAAAAATATTGCGGCGTTGAATACTCTTTCTTTAGCCATATCAATTAATCTGCTTTAGAGATATTTCCTGGGGCAGATTCCCTATTCCTTGCCATTTATCCAATTTTTTATCCTTTTATAAATTTATTTTCTTTTTATTTTTTTACAAATAATCGCCCCAAACCTTTACCAGGGTTCTATTTCACTTTTTAATAATCAGAAAAACAACCACGGCTACCATAAAAAAACAGGTAGTATGTATTGCATAGTATTATTAAAAGCCATATCTTTGTCTTAGAAATTTAAAAGTTCCAGATTAAAACCAATAAAAATGAATATTGATAACACAGCAAGCCAGATGCGAAAGGGGGTTTTGGAGTTTTGCATTTTGTCTATAATAAAACTGGGCGAGGCCTACCCAAGTGATATTATTGATATGATGAAATCTGCCAACCTCAATATACTGGAAGGAACATTATATCCTTTGCTAACAAGATTAAAAAATGCGGAGTTTCTGACTTATCGCTGGGTAGAAAGCAACAGCGGCCCGCCAAGAAAATATTTTTCGCTGACAGAAAAGGGAGCAAAATTCTATGAAGAACTGGAGGCTACCTGGTTGGAACTTGCAGGAGCAGTGGAAACTATAACGGGCAAAAACAAAGAACAATAAACAACTTAACAACCAATAAACAGAATTAAAATGAAAAAGGTAATCAATATAAATTTTCAGGGTACGATAGTGCCGATAGAAGAAAGTTCTTATGAATTGCTGCAACAATATATAGAGAGCCTGCGCCGCTATTTTGCCAATGAAGAAGGAAGGGATGAAATCATTAATGACATCGAAAGCCGCATCAGCGAGCTGTTCCAGGAACGCCTGAAAGGTGGAAGTACCTGCATCACAGACGATGATGTAAACTCAATCATTCGCAATATGGGACGCCCCGAAGATTTTGAAGAAGCAGAAAAAGGCGAATCTATGGAAAGCGGAAATACTTCATCTGATGATTCAAAAAAAGAAAAAAGCCAAAGCTATTTCCAGGGCGATTGGAGCTGGAAAGGCAAGAGGCTTTACCGCGATGAAAATCATAAAATCCTGGGTGGTGTTTGTAGCGGTATCGCTGCCTACTTTGGAATTGATCCTGTAATAGTCAGAATTGTATTCCTCATTTCCGGTGTGGGTTTCCTGGCTTATATCCTGCTTTGGATGTTTGTGCCCGGAAGCAGCATGGTAGAAAACGGCGTTCGGAAAAGATTATACAGGAACCCTGACGGAAAAATCCTTGGAGGTGTGTGCAATGGAATGGGAAGTTATTTTGATGTAAATCCATGGTTGCCAAGATTTATATTTTTAATTCCTTTTGTTACTTTCTTTTTTAGGTGGGGGCATTTTGGGCCGTTGAGTTTTCCTAATTTTCTAAGTTTTTCATTTAGCCCAGGCAGTTTTATTATCTACATTATTTTGTGGCTGGTAATTCCTGAGGCAACCACTACCTCTGAAAAACTGGAAATGAAAGGCGAAAAAGTTGACCTGAATTCTATCAAAAATTCTGTATTAAAAGAAATGCAGGAAGTAGGGGAAAGAGTGGGCAAGATGGGAAAAGAAATGGGTGAAAAAATCGGAAAAATGGGAATGGAAGCCGGCCATGCAGCTGGCGAAAAAGGCGCTGAAATAGGTAAGGACATTCATTATGCCGCCAGCCGTACGTCAGGAACATTGGGCAACATTATTATCACACTTTTTAAAATATTTCTGTATTTCATAGGAGGATGTGTGGCTTTAGCAATTATTATCGCATTATTTACTATTGCTACTGTTGCTATCGGTTTGTTTCCCCTCAAAGATTTTGTTTTAACCGACGGCTGGCAGAATGTATTTGCCTGGGGAACACTAATTTTCTTCATTGCCGTTCCGGTAATCGGTATTATCACTTTTATTATAAGAAGGTTTGCGAGGGTTAAAAAAACAAACAAATTGATGCGCTGGTCTTTTGTTAGTCTCTGGGTGTTAGGTATCGTTTGTTTCGTTGCTTTGATAGGCTCAGTGGGCAGGGATTTCAGAAGCATCAGCTCATTAAATGAAGAGGCAGTGAATTTGCAAAATCCAACCGTGCAAAGTCTTGAAGTAATGCCTTTCCAAAATATTAATTACCGGCGCATCGGCTGGTTTAATTTTGAACCATTTGGAACCTATGGCTCAATGGATACCGCTTTTATAGGAAATGTAAAAGTTAGAATTACCAAGTCACCTACCGATAGTTTTTCGGTAAATGTTTTAAAAATGTCTAACGGAAGAACCCGGAGAGCCGCCGATACTTTGCTGCCTAAGATTAATTTTAATGTCAATCAAAACGATTCACTGTTAATGATGGACAGGGCAATTACAATTAACACCACCGATAAATTCCGCAATCAATTTGTGGAAGTTACCATTGCCGTTCCGGTTGGGCATTATATTAAAATTGATAAAAACTTTGGTTATGGAAATCGTGTAAGGTTTGGAGGATTTTGGGGAGGAAGCGATTGGTATTATTATAATAACAATATTGAAAACGATTATGATTTTTCTTACGGAGAAAAATATTTAATGAAAGAAGACGGGCTTTACAGGCTTGATGGCACTCGCTCTGACAAGGATGACTATAACTGGGATGACAATTCAGGAAACACCAATTCTGTGTCACCGTCTGCAAATGATACCAATGGCGGCTATCGTTACAATCGCAATATCGATTCATTAAAAGATGTTCAGGATAAACAAATTAAGACCATGGAACAAAAAATGGATTCCATAAAATCTGCAAATGAAAGAGAAGTGAACAGGATGAAAGATTCACTTCAAAAGGAAAAGGATGAAATAAATCAAAAATTAGAAAAATTAAATAAGCGCACTGCATTCTATCAAAATAATTGCGGACAAAGACCTGGCGGTGATCTCACTTTTATTATGCACATCTGAATCTTTTTGGATGTTTAGTTGGGGCCTTCATGCAAATGCATGGGGCCTTTTCTTTTTGAGAAAAAAAGATAAAAGTTATAAAGTTTCTTCTGCTTTTTTAAGGATCAAATTTTCTATTTTTTGGGTAATTCTAAAATTCGTCTGTTTAATTTTCTTCAGCAATGGTTTCACGGATGGAATTATTCGTCTTAGTTTTGCATCTACAATTGTTCCCATAGTTCCCACAATCGGCAAGCCAGGTTTCTGAGCGAATTTCCTTGCCTTGAGGTCATCAACAATAAGTAAACAATCTTCAAAATCAACAGCTAATGCAATGCACTTGCTTCTCCAATATCAAGTGAAGATTCTATAATTAACTGGTAATTTTTGTTGGAAGGCTTTTTTGTTTCAATCCATGAAGGAAGAGGTAATCCAAACTCTGCAGCAACTTCTGGTGTTGTGGTGATAATTCCAAAAAGTTTATGGAGCAATTCAAGTTCATTAATTTTTTCAAGTAAAATCAAACAACTTGCATCAGAGATGATAATTCTTTGCATTAAGGATTTCCTTTTCTAATTCTTCTTCTGAAATATTGAATATTGAAACCCCGTAATTACTCAAAAGTTCATAAAAGTTCTTTTTGAATAACCAGATAACTCTGCCGCCTGACCGAGTGTTAAAGAGCCCCATTCAAATAATTTAGCAGCAAGAAGTGTCTTCGCTTCTTTTTCATCCAGCTCAACTGATTCAGGTAAATTAAATGTTAGAGTTTTCATCTACTAAATTTAGCCAATCCCCTTCAAAAAATAGCAATTAACTTTGTTCACTATAGTTTTCAATTTTTTAAAAAAATACAATGGACCCTGAAAGAACAGAAGTTTCCTCGCTTGGCGAATTTGGCCTGATAGATCACCTTACAAAAAACAATGAAACAAGAAATGCATCCACGATTTTGTCGGTTGGTGATGATGCTGCTGTATTAGATCATTTTGGAAAGCAAACGGTAATAACTACTGACATGCTGGTGGAAGGTATTCATTTTGATTTGATGTATTCGCCGCTAAAACATTTGGGTTATAAAAGTGTAATTGTAAACCTGAGCGATGTATATGCAATGAACGCTTCTCCGGCGCAAATAACCATGAGTATTGCATTTAGTAATCGTTTTAGCGTAGAAGCCTTGAATGAATTTTATGAAGGTGTGTATGCGGCTTGCGAAAAATACAATGTTGACCTGGTTGGTGGCGATACCACTTCTTCACAAAAAGGCTTTATTATTTGTGTTACGGCCGTTGGCGAAGTAGCGCCTGATAAATTTGTAACAAGAAGCGGTGCTAAGAAAGGCGATCTTATTTGTGTAAGTGGTGAATTGGGTGGTGCGTTTTTAGGATTGACTTTGCTCGAGAGAGAAAAGAAAATCTTTTTGGAAACAAAAGGTGTTCAGCCCGATCTTGAAAACCAGGACTATATTGTAGGAAGAATTTTAAAACCGGAAGCAAGAAGAGATATCATAGAGTTTTTTGCAGAAAAAGAAATAAAGCCAACTTCCATGATTGACATTAGCGATGGGTTAAGCAGTGAGCTTATGCATATTTGCCAAAAAAGCGAGGCCGGTTGTGTTTTGTATGAAGAAAAAATTCCGGTAAATGAAATGGCGCGGCAATTTGCTTATAAACTTGAGTTGGATCCCACTGCCTGCGCATTAAGTGGTGGCGAGGATTATGAATTGCTTTTTACAGTTGATCAAAAAGATTTTGATAAAGTTTCTGAAAATCCAAACATCAGTATCGTAGGCTATATTACTGAAAAAGAAAAAGATGCAGTTATCATTACAAAAGGAGGAAACACCCATCCGCTTACAGCCCAGGGATGGAATGCACTTAAATAATTTTAAGCTTTAAATCAAATTTATCGTAACAATTTTACAGGATTATAAATCATGAGGCCACATTATTTTTTGTTTATTCTTACGTTTTTATATTCCTGCTCGGCCTCCAGAAATTATAATCCGAATAAAAAATATTCCAGGCAGGAACTGCAACAGGATTACACTTTGCTTAGGAATATTTTAGAAAAAAAACATCCGTCTCTTTATTGGTACACTTCCAAAGACAGCATGGATTATTATTTTAATGCAGGTTATAACGCCATACAGGATTCAATGACAGAGCTTCAATTTGGATGGAAAATTATTGCGCCTCTGACATCTGTTATACATTGCGGGCATACCAGTTTCAACATGAGCAAAGGCTGGAATCATTTTATAAAAAACAAAGTAATACCTTCTTTTCCGCTCTATTTAAAGGTGTGGAAAGATACCATGATGGTAGTGGGTAATCTGAATTTTCAAAACCGCTTAATCAGGAATGGATACTTTATCAATTCAATCAACGGTATAAAAAACCGGGAGATGATTGATTATATGTTTCATTTTTTGGTGGAAGACGGATATTCTGAAAATATAAATTGCATCAGGCTTAGTGAGGATTTCCCATATTATCACCGGAATATATTTGGATTGTATAAAAATTACCAGGTTAGTTATACAGATAGTTCCGGCAATGCTAAAACTTCAGTAATTCCTTATTTTGAGCCGGTAGTGGACACACTAAAAAATAAAAAAATTTTAAATGAAAGACGAAAAATAAAATATACCCATGGGGAAAAATTAGCGCGCGTCCGCTCTTTAAAATTTGATTCATCTTTTGCGTTAATGACAGTAAATAGTTTTTCAAAGGCCCATCTGAAAAGTTTTTTCCGGCAATCTTTTCGTGAATTAAAAAAGAACCAAACAAAAAACCTGGTTATTGACCTGAGAATAAATGGTGGCGGAGACATTATCAAATCTGCTTTCCTCACCAGGTTCCTCCGCAATTCATCTTTTAAAGTCGCAGATACTGCCGTCGCTATGAGCAATAATCTTCGTCCTTACACCCGTTATCTTTCAAAGGGTTTTTTAAATAATATCGGGTTATTTTTTGTAACTCATAAAGAGAAAGATGGCAAATATCATTTTGGCTATTGGGAGCGGCATACTTTCAAACCAAAACACAAAAATCATTTTTATGGCAACGTGTATGTTCTTACCAATGGCCTCACGTTTTCTGCTTCAACTGTTTTTTGCAACGCAGTTAAAGGGCAGCACAATATCACGCTCGTGGGCGAAGAAACAGGCGGAGGTTGGTATGGGAATTCCGGAATTATGATTCCTGATATTACGCTACCCAACACAAAGCTCAGGGTGCGGCTTCCCTTTTTCAGGCTGGTGCAATATCATCATGTTCCTGTAAAAGGAACCGGCGTGTTGCCGGATATATATGTAGGCCCCAACTGGCGCGATATGTTGAATGGTGTTGATACAAAAATTGAAAAAGTAAAAGAAATGATATTGAATGAAAATAAAAATTAAATGCGCCAATCTTAATTCGGTCAGGCATATTTGTTAGATTATTTTCAGAATAAAAATCTCATCTATTTATTAGTTTACTGTTCTTATTAAATTTCCCTTGTGTTCTTTCTACTCGTTTTTTTATTGACCAAATTGGATTAATAATTCATTTTTCACAAAAACACAGCAAAGCAGCAAATAATCAAAATTTTTATTTTGAGGTAAAAATATAATTCATACTTTTGTTAACCATTTGGTTAAATCGTATGGTTAAAGAAAAATCTACAGAAGAAAAAATTCTTACTGCCGCAAAAAAAGTCTTCGTAATAAAAGGAATGGCCGGAGCCCGCATGCAGGATATTGCAGATGAAGCAGGAATCAATAAAGCTTTGCTCCATTATTATTTCAGAAATAAAGAAAAGTTGTTTGAAGTGATCTTTTTGGAAGCAGCGCAAAAAATGTTTCCTAAGATTAATTCTATTTTTGAATCGGACATGCCGCTATTTGAAAAGATTGAAAACTTCTGCGAAGAATACATAACAATAATGAGTGAGAATCCTTACCTGCCTTTATTTGTATTGAATGAGATCAACAAGGACCCTGAGCATTTTCTTGGCAAAATATGGAATAAACAAAAGTTTCCGAGGCCACAAAAGTTTTTAGAGCAGATAGAAAAAGAAGCAAAAAAGGGAACCATAAAAAGGATAAGCCCATTGCACCTTTTGATTAATCTCATTTCAATGTGCATTTTTCCTTTTGTGGGCAAAACAATGATTCAGTTTATAAACGGATTGGATGAATTGCAGTTTCGAAATATCATGATTCAAAGGAAAAAGGAAATTCCAAAATTTATTATTGATTCAATAAAAAAATGAAAATTGTATGAAAAAATTGACCATCTGGTTAAGACAAATTTCTGCATTGATTTTATTAATCATATTAACCTCTTCTCTTGGTTTAAAGTTATATGCACAACAAAGCAAATCTCTTTCAATTGAAGATGTTTACCGGTTGGCAAGAAAAAATTATCCCCTGATTAAACAAAGAGATTTAATTGCAAAGGCAAAAGATTATTCGGTGTCAAATGCAGCAAAAGGATATTTACCGGTTTTTTCTGTGAATGGGCAGGCAACTTATCAATCGGCTGTTACTAGTTTTCCGTTCCAGGTTCCGGGGTTCTCTATGCCAAAATTCAGCAAAGACCAATATAAATTTTATGCTGAAGCAAACCAGGTTATTTATGATGGCGGCGTTATCAAAAATCAAAAGCAAACGGCGGAAGTAAATGAAGTAGTTCAGCAACAAAACCTTGAAGTACAATTGTACGGATTATATGAGAGGGTAAATCAACTTTTTTTCGGTGCCTTGTTGATGGAAGAACAATTAAAACAAAACGATTTATTACAACAGGATATACAAAACGGAATCGATAAAGCAAAAGCTTTGGTTGCAAATGGAGTTGCTTTAAGAAGCAGTGTAGATGAATTGTCGGCGCAGTTTTTACAGGCTCAGCAATCAAGAGTGGAACTTACTGCAACCAAAAAAGCTTTTTTAGATATGCTTGGCCTTTTCATTAATACTAAGCCCGATGAAAATATTGTTCTGGAAAAGCCTTCTGCGCCTGAGCTAACGGACAGAATCAGCCGGCCGGAATTATTGGCTTTTGATTCTCAAAAGAAAATCTATGATTTGCAAGGCCAGCTATTGATTGATCAGCTGAAACCCAAAATCAGTTTTTTTGCCCAGGGTGGTTATGGAAGGCCCGGCCTCAATTTTTTGAACAACAATTTTGAAGGGTATTATATAGGTGGGTTAAGATTGAACTGGAACTTCGGAAGCCTGTATGCTTTAAAAAATCAACAGCGATTGCTTGAGATACAGAAAAATTCACAGGATATACAAAAAGAAACATTTCTTTTTAATACAAAGCTTTCACAGCGGCAACAGGGGGCAAATGTTGAAAAATATGATAGCCTTATTCAAAAAGACGACGCCATTGTTAATCTCAGGGCTTCGGTGAAAAAGTCGGCTTATGCACAGCTTGAAAACGGCGTGCTCAGTGCGCACGATTACATTAATGAAGTAAACGCTGAAGACCAGGCAAGGCAAAACAAAATTCTTCATGAAATGCAATTGTTACAGGCGCAATACACCTATCAAAATATTGTTGGGAATATTAATAATAAATAATACAAAACATAAAATATTATAAAATGAAAATTCGCATAGCCTTGTACGTTAGCCTGATGAGCATCTTGCTTTTTGCCTGCAATAACAACAAACCGGATTTTGATGCTTCCGGAACTTTTGAAGCGGATGAAACGGTAGTCTCTTCTGAAGTTCCAGGCCAGATAGAAGCGCTTGATCTCAGGGAAGGTTCTGTTCTGGCAAAAGACAGTATCGTTGGATATATTGATTCTGTACCTCTTGAATTGCAGAAAGCGCAGGCGGAAGCAACACTCAATGCCTTGCATGAAAAAACCGTAAATGCAGAGCCGCAGGTAAAGCTTTTAAAGGATCAGATTGGCGTATTAAGGGTGCAGTTGGATAATGCCATTCATGAAAAGGAAAGAACGGAACGATTGATTAAAGCGGATGCAGCCACTCAAAAACAATTGGATGATATTAATACACAAATTGCTGTATATCAAAAACAAATTGCTGTAAACCAGCAACAGATAAAAGTGCAGGAATCCAACACCGGCACTCAAAACAGCAGTATCCTCAGCGAGGCTAAGCCTTTGAAGAAATCAGTTGCTCAAATTGAAGATCAATTGAAACGCACTAAAATTAGAAATCCTACAGGCGGAACCGTACTTACGAAATATGCGATGGCAGGAGAATATACTACTCCCGGAAAGGCTTTGTATTCCATTGGTGATCTTTCGGTGATTACTTTAAGGGTGTATGTAACAGGGACACAATTCGCTCAAATAAAATTAAATCAAAGCGTAAAAGTTTTTGTGGATAGTACGGCAGATGCATTTAAAGAATATCCGGGCGTGATTACATGGATTTCAGATAAAGCCGAATTCACTCCAAAAACGATCCAGACAAAAGATGAGAGGGCCAACCTCGTATATGCGGTAAAGATCCATGTAAAAAATGATGGATTGCTTAAGATTGGAATGTATGGCGAAGTAAAGTTCAATTAAAAAATATGCCCGCTGTAGTTGCTGAAAATATTGTAAAAACTTATGGTTCTAAAAAGGAAGTTGTAGAAGCATTAAAAGGCATTTCTTTTTCTGTGGACAATGGGGAAATATTTGGCATCATAGGGCCGGACGGCGCAGGGAAAACTTCCCTGTTTCGAATTCTTACCACCTTATTATTGGCAGATAACGGCAAAGCTTCCGTGGATGGTTTTGATGTAGTAAAAGATTATAAGCAAATACGCAACCGCGTTGGTTATATGCCCGGAAAATTTTCTTTGTACCAGGATTTGACGGTACAGGAAAATCTTGAATTCTTTGCAACGATTTTCGCTACAACTATCCAGAAAAACTACGATCTCATTAAAGATATTTACCAGCAGATAGAGCCATTCAAAAACAGGAAAGCCGGACAATTATCTGGTGGCATGAAACAAAAGCTGGCGTTGAGTTGTGCATTAATACATAAACCATCTGTTCTTTTTCTTGATGAGCCAACAACCGGCGTGGATGCAGTTTCGAGAAAAGAATTTTGGGAAATGTTACACAGGCTAAAAGACCAGGGCATTACTATTTTGGTTTCAACCGCCTACATGGATGAAGCCAATTTGTGTGACAGGGTTGCATTGATTCAGAAAGGAGAAATTCTTTCTATCAATACGCCCGAAGGAGTGACCCGGAGAATTTAAAAAACCTTTATGGGCGATAAAAGCAAACGAGATGTTTCCGTTGATGAAAGCCATTCTTGCTGATCCTTCTGTGGAGAGTTGTTATTCATTCGGGCAATACCATCATGTGGTTTTTAAATCTCCTGAAAATAATAAAGGAAAGCTGGAACAAATATCAGGAAATGGGAATTTTACAAACGTGGAAATGCATGCAATCAAGCCAGGTATTGAAGATTGCTTTATGGCATTGATGAAGGAATAAATGCGGTATCACGAATTCAATCTAATTACAGGAGTTTTTTAAGAAATGAATTAGTGTAATAAAAAAATTATGAAAGAAGACAAAGTAATAACAGCAAAAGAACTCACCAAAAAGTTTGGCGATTTTACCGCTGTTGATAAAATATCTTTTGAAGTGCAGAAAGGAGAGATATTCGGATTTCTTGGCGCTAATGGTGCGGGTAAAACAACGGCGATGAGGATGCTATGCGGCTTGTCATTACCCACTTCAGGAGAGGCTACAGTAGCGGGTTACGATGTATATAAACAAAATGAACTAATCAAAAAAAGTATCGGCTACATGAGCCAGAAATTTTCACTTTATGAAGATTTAACCATAAAGGAAAACATTCGTTTTTACGCAGGTATTTATGGATTGACTGATAAGGAAATAAAAGAAAAAACTCAATTATTAGTGAAGCAACTTCATCTGGAAGGAGAAGAAAAAACATTGGTAAAATCGTTGCCGCTTGGATGGAAACAGAAACTGGCTTTTTCTATTGCTATCGTTCATGATCCGGCAATTGTTTTCCTGGATGAACCTACAGGCGGTGTAGATCCGATAACGAGAAGGGAATTCTGGAACCTTATTTATGAAGCCTCGGCAAGGGGCATTACCATTTTTGTAACGACGCATTATATGGATGAAGCGGAATATTGCAATCGTGTATCCATAATGGTTGATGGCAGAATTGATGCATTAGATTCTCCGGCTAACCTGCAAAAAAATTATTCTGCAAAATCAATGGATGAGGTGTTTTTGCATTTGGCGAGGAAGGCGGTGAGAAGTGAGTGAAGAAAGCTGATAGCTGTTAGCCTTCAGCTTTTAGCAAGAACGACTCTGTAAAATCGAAGATTCTAAAAAAGAGTGTTAACTAAGCTAATGGTTTAAAGCTATTATCTAAAAGATTTAAGAATGAAAAATTACAAGGAATTAATTATATGGAAAAAGGGAATTGGCCTGGTAAAATCTGTTTATGCCGTAAGCAAACAATTTCCTGCTGAAGAAAAGTTTGGTATGATAAGTCAATTAACAAGAGCCGCCGTTTCAATACCGGCAAATATTGCAGAAGGCAGCAGCAGAAATAGTGACAAAGATTATGCAAGATTTCTTCAAATAGCCTTAGGATCTGCATTTGAAGTACAAACTTATTTGGTTATCGCTAATGAAATGAGTTGGGCACCCAATGAAACAATAGAAGCTATTGAGATGTTGTTGGAAGAAGAAATTAAAATGCTTCATGCCTTTATTAGAAAGCTCATCGGCTAATAAAAATTAACCAGGCTAATAGCTAAAAGCTAACGGCTAAAAGCTCTATCATGAACCAATTTTTCATTTTTGTAAAGAAAGAATGGCTCCATATCTGGAGAGACAGGCGGACGTTATTTATTTTAATATGGATGCCGATAGTGCAAATTATTTTGTACGGATTTGCTTTGACTAATGAAGTGAAGAATGCAAAGATTGCCGTTTTTGATCAATCAAATGATGTAGCAACTACTAATATCATTAACGAAATTAATTCCAGCCGTTATTTTGAAGTCATCAAACATCTCCATTCCTATAAGGAAATAGGAGCCACATTCAGGCAGGGCAAAATAAGATTAGCAGTTGTATTTCCCCAAAACTTTCAAAACAGCCTGTTCCAAAAAAATTCTGCGCAGATACAATTGATTGCCGATGCTTCCGATCCGAATACAGCTAATACCTTAACCAATTATGCTGCGGCTATCATTCACGATTACCAGCAATCATTGAATCAAAATAAAGATTTGCCTTACACCATAAAAACCAACTTGCGGATGCTTTATAATCCGGAACTAAAATCGGCTTATAGTTTCGTGCCGGGCGTGATGGCTTTAGTGCTCATGCTTGTTTGCGCCATGATGACTTCCATTGCTATAGTTCGGGAAAAAGAATTGGGCACGATGGAAGTCATTCTTGTTTCGCCATTAAAACCCTTTCGTATCATCATTGCAAAAACAATTCCCTACCTCGCGGTTTCCATATTTAATATTGCCTGCATCCTTTTGCTCAGTGTGTATGTTTTGAATGTGCCGATAAATGGCAGCCTTGTTTTACTTGTACTGGAAAGTATTTTATTTACCATCACAGCGCTTGCGATCGGCATATTAATTTCCAATGGCGCTAAAACGCAGCAGGCAGCCATGTTTACATCATTGTTGAGTTTGTTTTTGCCAACCTTATTATTCAGTGGTTTCTTATTTCCCATTGAAAGCATGCCGTGGCCTTTGCAGGTAATTTCCAATATCGTTCCGGCAAAATGGTATTACATCATCGTAGAATCGGTAATGATAAAAGGCCTCGGGTTTTGGGCCGTATGGAAAGAAACATTGATTTTGGTAGTAATGACTTTGTTTTTATTGGGTATTAGTATCAGAAATTTTAAAATCAGGCTGGCATGAGAGTACTTAAATTTTTATTGCAAAAAGAGTTCCGGCAAATATTTCGTGACCCTTCTATTTTCAGGGTATTGTTTATTGCGCCAATAGTACAATTGCTTATATTGCCACTGGCTGCAAATTATCAAATAAAAAATATCAACCTTGCTGTCGTTGACCAGGACCATTCCCAATATTCACAAATATTGATTAATAAAATTACTTCATCGGGATATTTCAGGTTAAAAGATTATAGCGCCACATTTCCTCAAGCCTTACAATCGATTGAGCTGGATAAAGCAGACCTCGTATTGGAAATTCCTAATAATTTTCAAAAGGATCTGGTAAAAGATAGTAAGGCCAATTTATTTATCGCCGCCAACGCGATCAATGGAATAAAAGCGGGGCTCGGTTCCGCATACATTCAACAGATCATACAGAACTATAACCAAACGGTAAGAATGAAGTGGATTCAATTCCCGCGTTTTAATCCACAACCAATCATCGATGTGGAATATTCTGACTGGTACAATCCTAATATGAATTATCCATATTTTATGGTACCGGGAATATTGGTTATGTTACTCACTATTATCGGTTCCAATTTTGCAGCGCTCAATATCGTAAAGGAAAAAGAATTAGGAACTATTGAGCAGATTAATGTAAGCCCGATTAAAAAAACCTATTTTATCCTCGGCAAATTAATTCCCTTCTGGATATTGGCGCTTGTTGTATTAACGGCCGGGCTTACCATTGCGCGTTTGGTTTATGGAATAATCCCATTGGGTCATTACCTGACGATTTATATTTTTTCTGCCATTTATTTATTGGCGATTCTTGGTCTGGGCTTATTGTTATCCACTTATGCTCAAACGCAGCAACAATCATTTTTAGTGGCCTTTTTTCTAATAATGATTTTTAATTTAATGAGTGGATTATTTACTCCGATTGAAAGTATGCCGCACTGGGCACAGGTTATCACGTGGTTTAATCCTGTTACCTATTTTATTGAAGTGATGCGAATGGTGATTCTAAAAGGAAGCGGGTTGGCAGATATAAAGAACCAAATCTTCGCTGTAATTGGCTTTGCGATTTTCTTTAACGGATGGGCGATTTTAAATTACCGGAAAAGGTCTTAGAAGGATTTTTAAAATTCAAGTAATTTTAGAAATCAAAAGACAGTAAACAAACAAATTCTTTGGATTTTAATTTTGATGAACATGAAGAAATCAAAGTTAACTGATTGACTTTTTTAGTATTGAATAATCCTTTACTACATTGCTCTTCACGTTTTTAATTGTATGTTGGTTACCTGTTGATAAATCAATGGAATTTTTTAGTCATAAGGATATAAAGATTTTGTAAAGAAAGATCTTGTTTTTCCTGGAATCCTCTTGAATTATGGTTATTCTTTTAATAGTTTAAGGTTGGAAATTCGAAAGAGAGTAGGTGATGGGAAAAAATATTTTTAAAAAAGTGAAGTTTTCTTGTCTAAATACAATATTTTTAAAATCCTTAAAAGTTTACAATCACTAAGTGCTTTTTTCAAAAACTTTTTTGGTGGTTTGATGTATCAAAAATGTTCTACTTCTTGATTTGATACAAACGTTTGCTCTAATCTGTACGATATAATTTTAAGTATAAAACCGATTTTATACCGTGCTCTCCTAATGAAATCTAATAGACTTGCTTTTCAGGGAGTTGCATTGTGCAAAGATTCCCTTTTATTCAATTATAAATGCACTATAAATGCACTTTTAAACCAAATTCAAACCCGGATCTAAAAGGAAATTTTATATGAAACTGATAAAGGCTAAAAGTATTTTAGTGATTATTTTAGGTTCGGTATCGGCTATGCTGTTGCTTATCGAACAATCCTGCGTTTCCTCAAAAGCCTCCCGTTCCGAAAATAAGAATTTATTCAAATCTGTTGAATTCACGCCGGTTAATAGTTTTACACATGGAGTAGAAGGTCCGGCAGTTGATAAATTTGGAAATGTTTATTCGGTTAATTTCTCCTCCCAGGGAACAATTGGAATTATAACTCCATCCGGAAAACCATCGGTATTTGTAAAACTTCCGGACAGCAGTGTTGGAAATGGAATCAGGTTTGACAGCTATGGCAATATGCTAATCGCCGACTATAAAATGCACAATGTGCTTAAGGTTGACATGAAAACTAAACACATTAGTGTGTATGCTCATGAATCCGGGATGACGCAGCCTAATGATCTGGCAATTGACAGCAAGAACAGGATTTATGCCAGCGACCCAAATTTCAAAATGAATACAGGACGCGTTTGGAGAATAGATACTGATGGAAACTTTACATTACTGGATAGTTTGACAACAATCGCAAATGGAATTGAAGTAAGCCCTGACGAAAAGAAATTGTATGTAGGTGGCGGACGAGAGATTTTTAGCTATGATTTATCTTCTATCGGAGAGGTAAGCAATAAAAAACTACTGATTGAATTTCCTGATTTCAGTACTGATGGTATGCGTTGCGATTCAAAGGGCAACTTATATATTGCCCGTATCGGAAAAGGCGTCGTTGCAAAAATTTCTCCTGCGGGTAAGCTTTTAAGAGAAATTAAATTAATTGGTAACAAGCCCACCAATGTGGCCTTTGGTGGAAAAGATGGGTGTACTGTTTATGTTACTTTGATGGACATGGGCAATCTTGAAAGTTTTCGTGTAAACATTCCCGGCAGAGAATGGAAAATGAAAAAATTGTAATGAAAAAAATTATTGAATTAAAAATAAATAAATAAAAAATGAAACGCAGAGATCTTCTTAAAAGCATAACGCTTCTTCCGATTGGAGGAGGTTTTATTGGAAGCGTGCTTCCCGGTGAATCCATTGCAGGTACGCGCGCGAAAGCCGGTAGCCGGCGCAACCTTGTGAAGGAACTGGGTATCCGCACTTTTATAAACGCTGCAGGCACTTACACCACTATGAGCGCTTCGCTGATGCATGAGGAAGTAATGGATGCCATAGATCAAAGCGCTACTGAATTTTGCATGCTTAACGAAGTGCAGGATAAAGTAGGTGAAAAGATTGCCCAAATGGTACATGCGGAAGGAGCTATGGTTACGGCTGGTGCATTTTCTGCATTGACCCTTGGAATGGCCGGAATACTGACTGGCACTGACCAGGAAAAGATAAAAAGATTACCTCACCGATTGCAAGAGGCGGGTATGAAATCAGAAGTGTTATTGCAGAAAGGCCATTTTGATGGCTATGAACAGGCGCTATACAACACAGGTGTTACTATTATTCCTGTTGAAACAGCCGATGATGTTGACAGAGCTGTTAATGAAAAAACTGCATCAATGCATTTTTTAAACTGCAACGCAGGGGAAGGAAAAATTATGCATGAAGAATGGTTGCAGTTAGCGAAAAAACACAATCTTCCTGCTACCATCGACATCGCAGCGGATGTGCCACCTGTATCTAATTTATGGAAGTACAATGACATGGGTTTTAGTTTTGTTGCACTTTCGGGGGGCAAAGCAATACGTGGGCCGCAAAGCACAGGAATATTAATGGGTAAAAAAGATATCATCGCAGGAGCCCGACTGAATGATTCTCCCAATGGTGTAACGATTGGGCGTGGAATGAAAGTAAATAAGGAAGAAATGCTCGGCATGTATGCCGCATTGGATAAATATATTAACCAGGATCATGATAAAGAGTGGAAGATGTGGGAGGAAAATATTGGATTTATTAATGATACTGTCAAAAAAATTAAGGGTGTAACCACAGAAATAACTGTTCCGCCAATTGCCAATCATACGCCGAAACTGACGATCACCTGGGATAAAAATATCATCAACATCAGCCGCAAGGATTTAGGGGAAAAACTGCGCAATGGAAATCCTTCCATAGAAGTGATTTCATGGGGTGATCCGGATAATAGCATCAGCCTGACGGTTTTTATGTTGAAAAAAGGAGAGTATAGAATTGTGGCTAAAAGGATACAAGAGGAACTTTCCAAAGCTTAGCTTAAACTTAAAATTTAACTGGACTTTTCTTAATTATTTATTTATTTATTCAAAAAAATCGACCGAAATCATGGTAAAATCCTGCATTTTATTTGTCTTGGTTTTATTTATAGGAGGAAATTTAGTCAATGCTCAAGTGTATAATCTTGTTATTAAAGGAGGCCATGTTATTGATCCAAAAAATAACATCAATAGTGTAATGGATATTGCCATTAATGACGGAAAAATCGCTCTGGTTGCATCAAACATAAACGCCAAAAACGCAAAGCAGGTAGTTGATGCCAAGGGCTTTTATGTTACACCGGGTCTTATTGATATCCACACACATGATTTTTTTGGTAACCATCCGGATCAGTACCTGATGGACGGCAATGTAGCGATAGTTCCTGACGGATTTACTTTCCGATCGGGGGTAACAACAGTTGTTGACGCGGGGAGCTCGGGTTGGCGCACGTTTCCTCTTTTTAAGGAACAAACAATTGACAGATCTCAAACAAGGGTACTCGCATTTTTGAATATTGTGGGAGCGGGTATGCGAGGCGGTGCTTATGAGCAGAACGTAGAAGATATGGATCCCACTATGGCCGCCTATGTTGCCAAAGAATACAAAGATTATATCGTTGGATTTAAAGTAGCACATTTTGAGCCAGCCCAATGGGTGCCGGTGGATAGTGCCGTAAAAGCAGGGGTGCTAACTGATAAACCTGTGATGATCGATTTTGGAGGCGATGACAGTCATCCGCCTTTATCTATTGAAGAATTATTTTTTAAGCATCTCCGACCGGGCGATATTTATACTCATGTGTTTACAGAACTTAAAAGAAGAGACCCTATCGTAGATATTACTACCAGGAAGTTAAAGCCGTTTATATTAGATGCACAGAAAAAAGGAATTGTTTTTGACGTGGGTTTTGGCGGTGCAAGTTTTGATTTCAAACAGGCAATTCCTGCCCTTAAAGCTGGTCTTTATCCAAATTCCATCAGCACCGATCTTCACATAGGGAGTATGAATGCAGCGATGAAGAGTATGTTAAACATTATGTCACTTTTTTTGGCAATGGGCATGGACTTTCAAAGTGTAATCAAAGCCTGTACGTTGAACCCCGCTGTAGAAATAAAACACGAAGAATTGGGGAATTTGTCTGTCGGATCAGTTGCTGATATAGCGGTACTAAATCTCAGGGAAGGCAAGTTTGGTTTTTGGGATAAAAACGGCTTCAAGTTGAAAGGCAAACAAAGACTTGAATGCGAAATGACTATACGCGCCGGTAACATAGTGTATGACTTAAATGGAATTGCTGATCCGGAAATAATTATTAGCACTGAATAACATTAAACCTATTAGTCACTTAAAAAATAAATTTCCTCTATGAAGTTAGGCAACTTGAGACTTCTTCTTTTGTTCCTGCTTGTTATAGGTCTTACGCAATGCAGAAGGCATAAATTTCCGCGAGGCGACGCAGATAATGGGGGTCTTAAATTGCCAGGCGGATTTGTGGCAGTAGTTGTTGTAGATAGCCTCAAGGGTGCGGCCAGGCACCTTGCTGTAAACGCTAATGGAGATATCTACGTTAAACTGAGATTCCCTACTGAACAAGGGGGTAATGCTGCCTTAAGGGATGAAGACGGTGATGGCAAGGCGGACATCGTCAAGGTTTTTGATGAATACCAGGATAAAAGCAGTTATGGAACCGGCATGAGGATTTATAATGGATATCTCTATTTTAGTTCGGTTACAAGAGTTTTCCGTCAGAAACTCATACCCGGCCAATTAATACCCGACAGTAAAATAGAATTGATGTTGACAGATACGCAACCGCCCCGCCAGCATGATACCAAACCAATAGCTTTTGATGACAAGGGAAACATGTACATTCCATTTGGCGCTCCATCCGATTGCTGCCAGTCTGAAGACAGGACGCCCTTCTCACCTGGAATGCAGCCCTGCCCAATTCTTGAATTAAGAGCCGGGATTTGGAAATTTGACGCTAATAAACAAGGACAATATCAAAAAGATGGGAAAAAATTTGCCTCCGGCCTCAGAAGTATTGTTGCCCTTGAATGGAATAATAAAACCAATAATCTATACACAGTTATGCATGGCAGGGATTACCTGCATTCTACGTGGCCAAAATATTTTTCTGAATGGCAAGGATCTGTGCTGCCTTCAGAAGAGTTCTTGTTATTAAAAGAAGGATCTGATGCGGGCTGGCCTTACTATTATTATGATCATCTAAAGAGTAAACTACTTCTTAATCCTGAATATGGAGGAGATGGAAAAAAGGAAGGAAAAGGCGCTGAATATACACAACCTATTATTGGTTTCCCCGGTCATTTTGCACCAAATGATCTATTATTTTATACAGGCAATCAGTTTCCTGAGCATTATAAAAACGGCGCTTTCATTGCCTTTCATGGATCTACGAGCAGCGCTCCTTACCCCCAATCGGGTTACTTTATTGGTTTTGTTCCTTTCAAAAATGGTGCACCTTCAGGTCCATGGGAAGTTTTTGCAAATGGCTTTGCAGGAGTAGATACCGTTGTCAATACCAGCGATGCCAGGTATCGTCCAATGGGCTTAGCGATGGGCCCTGACGGTTCTTTATACATTTCCGATTCTGAAAAAGGTAAGATTTGGCGTGTTATCTATACAGGAGATAAAACTAAATTTGGAGAGGATCAATTGTCAGAAATGGCAAAAATAAAAAAACAGGCGCCTAATATAAAAATGCCAGATGAAGTGGCAGATAACCTTGATAAAGGAAACGTAAATAGAGGAGGTAGGTTATACAATACTTATTGCGGGGTGTGCCATCAGCGAGACGGTATGGGAAATGACCGTTTTCCGCCGTTAAGCGGTTCCGAATGGGTCACGGGGAACAAAATGGTTCCATTAAATTTTGTTCTGAATGGCTTTGAAGGTGAACTGCATGTCAAAGGGAAAGTTTATAATAATAAAATGCCACGGCTTAATCTTCTGCCTGACGAAACTATTGCGCAGATAGTAACTTATGTCAGGCAAAATTTTAATAATAATGAAAGTGCTGTCACGATTGAAGATGTGGTAAAAGCAAGGAAAGCTTTGGGCAATAAGTAAGGAAGAATTAAAATGGAAATAATAAAAAGTTTATCTATTCTATTTTTTGTAATGGCTTCATTATTTTATGGAGCAGCTAATGCACAGACCAACGATACTGATTATGACAGGCTTTTGCAAATTCCATTGCAGTACACGGTATTGAGAACGACAGAAAAGATGATGATAGATGGAAAGGATGATGAAAAAGCCTGGGGCAAAGCGCCATGGACACCGGCATTTTCAGATATCGTCAGCGGTGGGGAAATTAATTCCAACCAGGAGGCAAAGTGCAAAATGTTGTGGGATGATGATTTTTTATACGTCTATGCAAATTTTAGTGAGCCGGATTTATGGGCCTCAATAACCCAACATGACGCGCCGGTTTTCCAGGATAATGCATTCGAAATGTTTATTGCGCCTGATGGAACCACTTACAATTATTTTGAATTCCAAATAAATGCCCTTGGAACTGTTTGGGATTTTTTTATGCCTAAACCTTATCGAAATGGCGGAAAGGGTTTAACCAGTTGGGATATGAAGGGATTAAAAAAAGCGATTTATTTAGATGGGACTCTGAATAACCCTACTGATACAGACAAAGTTGGAGCATAGAATTAGCGGTGCCTTTCAGTTCGGTTCAAATGAATGGTAGTCATAATCCGCCAAATGGAACTATTTGGCGTATGAATTTTTCCCGCGTGCAATGGGAGCTTGATACATTAAACGGAGAATATTTTCGGAGAAAAGATAAGGTTACTGGCAAATTAATTCCTGAACATTATTCAGTATGGTCGCCCCAGGGAATTATTAATCTCCATTATCCTGAAAGATGGGGATATGTTCTGTTTTCAGATACGTTATCCACGAAAAGCTTTCTTTCCAGTGGGGATGAAGAATTGAAATTGCTGCTTTGGAAATATTATTATTTGCAACAGGAATTCAGAAATATAAATGGAAAATTTGCGACTCGTTTAAAACAATTGGATAAAATTTTTACCGGAGATAAAGGCCTGACCGAAAGCAAATCTAAAATTAAAATG
Source organism: uncultured Chitinophagaceae bacterium (assembly GCA_963741705.1). GTDB lineage: Bacteria > Bacteroidota > Bacteroidia > Chitinophagales > Chitinophagaceae > Ginsengibacter. The sequence goes on from CAVUJE010000012.1 coordinate 24,860, forward strand.
TATGCAGATGGACGGCAGTTTTTATTAGAGGTTTCTTTAACATCCGCCAATGAAATGATGTCTTTAAATGATGAAGGGGAAGTTCATTTTGAGAAATAATTACGCTGACAAGAAACGTAAACGGAAGAGAATATTTGGTAGAGTAAATGAATAAATAACAGCAATTCTTATTTCACAGTAAACCAACAAATAACGATAATTCTTATTTTAAAATTCAACTTTTTTATAAACCCTTAAAAAATCAATTATGCAAACAGAAAGAAGATCAGCCATTAAAAAACTATTAGCTTCCGTAACTGCCATCGCCGGATTTGGATTGGCTGCAAAGGCAAGAGCCATTACAGGAAACGAGAAACAAGTTGGAAATATAACTACCGAACAGGACGTGCCTTTGTTCTCAGGCCATACAATTCACAATGGGGTAGTTTACATTGCCGGCAAAGGAGCCCACGTAGCGCCGTTTGAAATAAAAGCACATACGGAAATAGTATTAAAAGAGTTAGAAAAGGAATTAATCAAAGCCGGTTCATCAATGGAGAAGGTATTAAAAGTAAGTGTATTTCTAAATGATATAGCCGATTACCAGGGTATGAATGAAGTTTATAAAGGCCGTTTTGGAAAGAACCCTCCTGTTCGTACAACTGTGGCGGTTGCCAAAGGAGGAGTGCCTGGCGATTCTTTGGTAGAAATGGATTGTATTGCCTATATCTAATATTTAATCATCTTTAAAGCGATTTATGAAACGCAGAGACCTTATCAAAGGAATATCACTGCTGCCTTTTTCCGGCGGCGTGTTTACTTCAAAATCAGTTTTTGCTAAACAACACTTACCGAAGCAGGATCTTTTTAAAGAACTGGGCGTTCGCACTTTCATAAATGCGAGGGGAACCATAACTTTTATGTCTGGCTCTCTCATGCATGATTATGTTTTAGACGCAATCAATAATAGTTCTAAAGATTTTTGCATGTTAGAGGAATTGCAGGATAAGGTCGGCGAAAGAATTGCAACTCTGGTCCATTCAGAAGCCGCAATGGTAACAGCCGGTGCATTCTCAGCCTTAACGCTTGGAATGGCAGGAATTCTTACCGGAACGGATGTAAAAAAAGTAGAACAGTTACCTCACCTTGAAGGCACGGGTATGAAGTCCGAAGTGATAATTCAAAAAAAACACCAGATTCATTATAACCATGCTTTTCTCAACTGCGGTGCTAAATTAGTTTTGGTAGAAACGCCTGAAGATGTTGACCGTGCGGTAAATGAAAATACAGCATCCATGCATTTCCTGGGCAGTGGTGCCGTTGAAGGTACAATTATGCATGAGGAATGGCTTGCTTTGGCAAAGAAGCACAATCTGCCGGCTTCTATTGATATGGCTGCAAATGTTCCGCCGGTATCTAATCTTTGGGCTTTTAATGACATGGGTTTTAGCTTTGTCGCTCTTTCAGGAGGAAAAGCTATTCGCGGTCCGCAAAGTGCAGGAATCTTAATGGGTAAAAAAGATATCATTGCTGCAGCCCGGTTAAGTTCTTCTCCAAATGCTGCTACGGTTGGGCGCGGAATGAAGGTGAACAAAGAAGAAATCCTTGGAATGTATGTGGCACTGGATCGATATCTTAAGCAGGATCATGACAAAGAATGGAAAGAGTGGGAAGATAGGGTTGCGCGAATTGCCAAAGCAGCCGAATCGGTCAAAGGCGTTACCACGAAAACGTACGTTCCTCCAATCGCAGATCATACTCCGACGGTTGATATAATATGGGATATTAATAAAATAAAACTTTCAGGAAAAGATTTGCTTGATGCTCTGCGGAATGGAAATCCATCCATTGAAGCGTATGGAGGTGGAAAAAATTCAATTACGGTTTCGCCCTGGATGATGAGACCCGAACAGGTGAAAATTGTTGCTGACAGAATCAAGGAGGAACTATTGAAAGCATCATGACAACCGGATATAATATTATTTACCAATTTTCAAAAAATTAAAAATCTAATAAATCCCAAAAAAATGAAACGTAGAGACATTATTAAAGGATTAAGCTTATTGCCACTTTCCGGCGGTGCAATAGTTTTCTTCTCAAGCTGTTGTTGCTGAGCAAAAACAAAAGAGTCCCAAAAGAGATTTGTTTGAAGAGTTAGGTGTTACCCGGGTTATAAATGCGGGAGTAACCATGACTTTTTTGTCCGGCTCTTTGATGATGCCTGAAGTAATAGATGCTATTAATTCAACGTGCCATGACTTCGCCAATATGTATGAGCTTCAGGATAAAATCGGCGCAAAGATGGCCGAGATGCTACATTGCGAAGATGCAATGGTAACTTCAGGAGCAGCCTGCGCCTTGTTGTTGGGAACTGCAGCAGCCATCACCGGAAAAGACCAGGAAAAGATGAAGCTAATTCCAAACCTTCCGGGGCCAAGGCCTGAAGTGATTATGCAGAAAAGCCACCGCTATCTTTTTGACCAGGCTATTACTACAACGGGAGCAAAAATTATAGAAGTGGAAGGCCCTGATGAGATGGACAAAGCTTTTAACACTAATACCGTCCTCGCTCTTTTCTTTAATGCGGCCGGAAGTTCAAGTATTTTGCACGAAGAATTTGTAGCATTGTGCAAAAAGCATAACATTCCTTCTTTCATAGATGCAGCCGCAGACGTACCACCGGTAGAAAATTTATTTAAATTCCAGAAAATGGGTTTTGATCTCGTTACTTTTTCAGGAGGTAAAATGATCCGGGGCCCTCAAAGCGCGGGGTTATTATTTGGCAGAAAAGATTTGATAGAGGCTGCCAAATTAAATCACAGTCCTTACGAAGCGCCAATTGGCAGACCGATGAAAGTAAATAAAGAGGAGATGTTTGGGATGTATGCTGCTTTAAAATCATACATTGAGCGTGATCATAAAAAAGAATGGAACGAATGGCTTGACCGTATCGAAAGGATTAAGAAAAAGGTAGTGCAGGTTCAAAGTGTAAAAGGAGAAACATTTATAAATCCCGGTCCTGCCAACGCTTTTCCTACACTATATGTAACCTGGGACCAGGAGACCGTGAAGATGACAGCAAATGATGCGCAAGCTGCCCTTCAAAAAGGCACTCCAAGTATTGTTACGAATGTGGCCATTAAAGAGGGTAACAAGGTATTGAGCGTTGGTGTAGTTTTATTGAGGCCAGACCAGGTAGATGTTGTAGCCCGCCGCGTAAAAGAGGTTTTAGAACACGCCATTTAAATCTTTTGCCTTTAAAAAAATGTCTTAATCGTAAAAATAAATATATTAATGAAAAATTTATTCCTGATTCTTATCACACTTACAACGCTTTCTTACAACCACGCCTTTGCCCAAAACTATAGTATCGTTATAAAAGGTGGCCATGTAATCGATCCAAAAAACAATATCGATGAAATAATGGATGTAGCCATTGACAGTGGAAAAATTAAGCTGGTGGCCAAAAATATTAATGCTGCAAATGCATTGCAGGTCGTAAATGCCGAAGGAATGTACGTTACTCCCGGGTTAATAGATATTCATACACATGATTTTTGGGGCACAGAACCCAATCAGCAATATGAAAATGGGAACCTGGCCATTCAACCAGACGGGTTTACTTTTCGTAATGGAGTCACCACCGTTGTGGATGCCGGAAGTTCAGGCTGGCGAACCTTCCCCGCTTTTAAGGCCCAAACGATTGATGTATCGCAAACCAGGGTACTTGCCTTTCTAAACATTGTGGGCGAAGGTATGCGGGGTGGATATGAACAAAACGAAAACGACATGGACCCAAAAATGTCTGCTCTGATAGCTAGGCAGTATAAAAATATTATTGTTGGTTTTAAGCTGGCACATTATGAAGGGCACGACTGGATACCTGCAGACAGAGCCGTTTTGGCAGGAAATCTTGCAGGTGGTATTCCTGTAATGGTGGATTTTGGCGGAAGCAACCCTCCGCTTTCCATTGAAGAACTTTTTCTAAATCACTTACGCCCGGGAGATATCTTTACTCACTGCTTTGCACAGTTGGGCAGCAGGGAGTTTATTGTAGATACCTCCACTAATAAAGTAAAACCTTTCGTTTGGGAAGCGCGTAAAAAAGGTATCATTTTCGATGTGGGCTATGGTGGAATCAGCTTTGCCTATTCCCAGGCTATCCCCGCAATAAAAGAAGGTTTTTATCCCAATTCCATCAGCACAGATTTACACGTAGGAAGTATGAATGCCGCTATGAAAGGTATGCTTACTACTATGTCTAAATTCCTGGCTATGGGTATAGATTTTAAAACACTTATTACAGAAAGCACCTGGAATCCTGCCAAAGAAATCAATCATGAAGAACTCGGAAATTTATCAGTGGGGTCAGGTGCCGATGTTGCCATACTCAGCCTACGTGAGGGCAAATTCGGCTTGTTTGATTATACCGGGTATAAACTGGAAACCGATAAAAAGCTGGAATGCCAAATGACCATAAGAGACGGTAGAATCGTTTACGATTTGAATGGCATTGCTAACCCGATAATCGCTCCACGGCGCCCTTTACCTGTCATCGCCAATGCCACCAATAATTTTCAAGACTGGTATAACAGCATACCTTCAGGCAATGGGCTGAAACTGACTCCCAATAAGAGCATCAACCAGGAAGAGTTCTTCAGGCAATATCGTAAAAACAATACCTGGTGGGATGAAGCATTTACATTCTTAAAAACAAAAGATTTGGTCTCAACTCAAACCCGGCGTTTACGTGATTGATTCCGGTAACGTAATTGCAACCGTTTCCCAAGGACCCACCAAAAAGATGGAAGATGTAAAATGGGAAGCCCACCGGAATTTTAATGATCTTCAGTATATCATAAAAGGGAAAGCTCGCATGGGTGTAGCGCCCAGTGCAGATATCAGGGGAGTTCTTACGATACCTTATACTAATGAAACAGATAACATGAATTTCACTAATGACGGCGGGGAATATTTTGATGCAGATCCCTCCACGTTCTTTATTTTTTCTCCGCAGGAAATGCACAGGCCGGCTATTAAAGTTCCTGGAAATGATGTCGTGAAAAAGATCGTTATTAAGGTAAGAGTTCCATAGGATTGGACTGTCAGCAAAAGTGGGTCGCGGCAAAAGCCTGAATAAAAATCATCGGTATTTATTTGTTTACTGTCAAATTACAATAATGAAAGTGTATAAAGCTATAATTGGGTTAGTTTTTTTTGGCATCTTTTCCTCCAGCTGTGTCAGTGCACAAACCATCTCAAAAGATGAATTGATTTTTCTCACTTCACAATGGAAAGGAGAACGATTTGCAGATGGCAGGCCAAAAGTTCCTGACGATTTATTGATAAGGGCACACAATATAGGAATTGATGATGCATGGACCGTATTAAAAAATTTAGGTTACACCAATCAATTTGAAGGGGGATGGAAAATGGTAAATGACAGTATTCCTGTTATCGGCCGTGCCGTTACGGCAATGTTTTTTCCTTCCCGGCCGGATGTAGAAAAAAATATTAAAGACCGGGGAATAAAAGAAGGCAGAAAGGGCAATAGCAATTCATGGCCGATAGATGTACTTACCAAAGGAGACGTTTATGTAGCTGATGGTTTTGGAAAAATTGCGGGTGGAACCCTGATTGGAAGTACACTTGGAAATTCGATCTATAGCAAGTCGGGTAACGGTGTCATTTTTAATGGTTCAGCACGAGACCTTGAAGGGCTGTCTGAGATACAAGGATTTAATGCCTTCGTGCGTGATTTCCATCCTTCTTTCCTGGAGGAAATGGTGTTGATGGGCCTTAATACACCGATTCGTATCGGGCATGCAATTGTGTTGCCCGGCGACCTGGTGATTGCAAATAGAGAGGGCGTTATTTTTATCCCCGCCCAGCTCGCCGAACAGGTTATCAGTACGGCAGAATTTGTAGTGCTAAAAGATCAATTCGGGTTTGAAATGGTAAAGACAAATAAATATTCAACAGGCCAGATTGATAGCCAATGGACAGAAGAAATTAAAGCAGATTTTCTTAAATGGCTCGGCCAACACCCGGAACTGGGAAAAATGGACAAAAATAAACTTGATAAAATTATGAGTAATAGAACCTGGTAATTCAGACGAAATATGATAACCTGAAATCCTTTTATTTCTTAAAATCAATTTAAATATTAAAACCAGATGCCAAATATAATTGCTAAACAAAGATGGATAAGATTAATTCCGATAGCTTTTATCACTTATAGCCTTGCCTATTTGGACCGGGCCAATTTTGGATTTGCCACCGCCGGTGGAATGGCAAACGACCTGAATATTACTGCCGCAACTTCCTCTTTGCTGGGATCATTATTCTTCCTGGGATATTTTTTCTTCCAGATTCCCGGCGCTCTTTACGCAGCTAACAAAAGTGCCAAGAAATTAATCTTCTGGTCTTTAATTCTTTGGGGCCTGCTGGCGATGGCTACCGGCATGGTTAGTAATGTTTCCCTTTTGATTGTTATCAGGTTTATGTTGGGCGTCGTAGAAAGTGCAGTAATGCCCGCAATGTTGATATTTTTAAGCAGGTGGTTTACTAAAGCCGAACGTTCAAGAGCCAATACCTTTTTAATTCTCGGCAATCCCGTCACCATTTTATGGATGTCGATTCTCTCAGGTTATTTGGTGAATTCAATGGGATGGAGATGGATGTTTATCCTGGAAGGCGTGCCGGCCATCATCTGGGCTTTTTTTTGGTGGCGGCTTGTAGAAGACAAACCCAAAAATGCTAAATGGCTTACAGATTCAGAAAAACTGAATATGGAAGAAATTTTTCTCAAAGAGCAGCAAGCAATAAAACCGGTTAAAAATTACGTGCAGGCCTTCAAATCAAAAGTGGTTGTCCTGCTTTGCCTTCAGTATGCTTTATGGAGTATTGGCGTGTATGGTTTCGTACTGTGGCTGCCTGATATTATTAAAAAAGCAGGCGATTTAAATATGGTTAAAACCGGCTGGCTGGCTGCAGTTCCCTATCTGCTGGCAATTATTGCTATGCTATCCGCTTCGTATTTTTCGGATAAAACCTTAAATAGAAAAATATATGTTTGGCCCTTTTTGCTGATTGGAGCCTTTGCGTTTTATGGTTCTTACCTTGTGGGCACTTCTAATTTCTGGCTGTCATTTGTTTTATTGGTGGTAGCGGGTGGTGCCATGTATGCTCCTTATGGCCCATTCTTCGCCATCATTACAGAAATATTACCAAGCAACGTTTCAGGTGGAGCTATTGCACTTATCAACAGTTTCGGAGCTTTAGGTTCCTTTCTCGGGTCGTATTTAGTAGGATATTTAAACGGTTCTACCGGTAGTTTTGATGCTTCTTATATTTTTATGTCAGGTTCTCTGTTTCTTTCAGCTTTGATAACGATGATTGCAGTTAAAAATGAACGGACTGAATTTGTAAAACAAATTGATTTGGAAATTACCGATACCATAATAACAAGCCAGTAAACAGGGTGCCTACAATAACTATAACAGAAATGAAAATAAAAATCTCACTTATTTGTTTCTTTACTCTTATTTCCGGTGGTGTTAAGATTAAGAGCCCGGCGCAAGTGTTCATCAGAAACTCAAAATCCTCTATAAAATAAAAAGAGAAGGAAATTTATATTATCGTACGTATGCGCTTATTCATCTTCATATTTTTAATTGCTAAATTTGCCCATCTTTTCCCGTTAAGTCCACGATTTATTTTTTAAATTAATAACTTGGCGGAAATCTTTATTCAAAAACTTATTTATTAACTCAAAATTTATAAAAGTGAAAATTAATGTCAGTTTAATGATTGCTGCGGCAGCAATGGTTTGTATTACAAGTTGTACAAGCACGAAAAAATTCAATGCGCTCTATTCCAATTACAATAAAGTAATGGACAGGAATAGCCAGTTAACCAGAGAAAGCGAAGAATGCAAAGGCAATCTTGACCATGCCAATGTGGTAATTTCAGGTTTGCGCGACCAGCTAAATGCAGAACGCAACCACGTAACGTCTCTGCAAAATGCGCTGGATAAATGTCTTACTTCGGCCAGCCAGGGAAGCGTAAATGTTTCTAAACTGGTAGACGAAATAAATGCTTCCAACAAATATATCCAGGAATTGATAGCTTCAAAAAGCAAAAGCGATTCTCTGAATATGGTTCTTACTAATAATCTAACGAGGTCACTTAGCAGGGATGAGATGCAGGATGTGGATGTGAAAGTGCTAAAAGGTGTTGTTTATATTTCGCTTTCAGATAATATGCTTTACAAATCCGGCAGCTATGAAATTTCAGACAGGGCAAATTCAACCTTATCAAAAATTGCAAAAATTATAATGGATTATAAAGATTATGATGTGTTGGTAGAAGGTAATACGGATAATGTTCCTATTTCAAAACCAAACATTCGTAACAACTGGGATTTGAGCGCTTTGAGAGCGTCATCCGTTGTGCAGGCATTGCAAAATAATTTTGGGGTAGATCCGAAACGCCTTACCGCAGGTGGCCGCGGCGAATATAATCCTATCGCAACTAATGATACTCCTGACGGAAAAACAAAAAACAGGCGTACAGAAATTATCATTACGCCTAAGCTTGATCAGTTCATGGATTTAATTGGTAAAGCACCCGCAAGTGACTCTACAAGCACACAATAGGCGTCAACTGTAAATTTATATAAAGTAGCAAAATTTAAAAAGGCATTTATGAGGAAAATTCATAAATGCCTTTTTATTAGATTCCGTTTTTAAAAGATTTTACAGTAAAGCAAGAAATAGTGACAATTCTTATTTTGTATCCTGATAAAAAACTATAGAAAATCTTCTTATTCTTATTGAAATTATCACATCAGATCATAATCTAAAATGCGCCGCTGGTATCTTCTGTCCTGGATGATCCAGGTAACTTCATAACTACCATTTCTATCTCTTGAATAAAGATAAATATAAACACGCTGTCCCACATTTGAGATATAAACCGCGTCAGTAGTACGTTCCACACCTTTATCCGAATAGGTAAAATTTAAATTAAACAAATCATTATAAGCTGTGGGAGGAATTGCAATAGTGTCTCCGCGAATGATCAGCATGACATTACTGATTTGTGTTTTGGGAACTTTCCCATAAATACCCCCATAATAAGGCCTGCGGTCAATTCTTACCAGGTATTTTTCATCATAATTGAGTTTATGCTTTGCGGGGTCAAATGGCGCAATCTTTACTTCGGCTTTTATTCCATTACCTTCAAAAACAATGGAATCTTTTCCCAAAGAAGAAAAAGGAACTTTTTCCAACGGAGTAGTTGGCGCGCCTTCGCCTATCCCGGCCAGGGTAAAAGTGGCCAGTTCAGCGCGTATTTCATTATTATGGAATCTTTCAAACGATTCTGTTTTTCTTCTTGAATCAGGCATATCATCACTTTGCGCAAATGCCCGGCCAGCAAATAACACGGGCAAAGCCAGAATCAATAATTTTTTAGCTTTCTTCATTTTGGTTCTTTATTAAAAATTATTCAGATACCTGCGGATATCCTTTAGCTATCCAGTCGGTCTTGATATTGTGAGGCAGATCGAGCAAATGATAATTGGTAAATTTCATTTCTTTCAACAAGGCGATTGCGGGTCTAACATTAGGACAATGTTCAAAAGGGCAACATCCGCAATAAATAACAATATCCGCATCCCGTGGAACATTGGTTAAAGAATCTTTTAATTTTTGAATATTTTTTTCATCTCTTGTCATCCCGATATTTATAGAATGTGGGATAACGACACCCGGGCCAACACAATAAATAAGAGGAATATTTTTATCGCTTTTAAGCGTCTGAGCCAGCGTAGCCGGCTCCATCAATTGGTCCGCTGTCCAGTTTTCGGGCTTAGGTTGTGCCTTACAATGCTGGAAACCAATAAGAATAAATGCCAGCAGGGCAGAAATAAAAATTTTTTGTGATTTCATGAAAGGGGTTTTTTCAAAAATAAAAGAAAATCCGCAGAGATTTTTTCAATTAACTTTTTGAAAACCCTTATAAAGATCAACTGATATTATCTTGAAAGTGTATCGCTATTCGCTTTTTCTGCTTTTGCTTTTTTTCTGAAAAATCCCCTGAGTAAAAAATTGTGTTGAACAGCTTCCAGGTCATCGTTGAGCTTTACACTGGCTGATTGAAGGTTTTGCATGGTAACTTTTAACGAAGAAGCCGTCTTTTCGTCTCCTAATAACATCCCTGCCGGGCTGTTAGGGTTTTTCAGCCCTTCATTTACTGTGTTGGCTGCGCCTTGAAGGCTGCTGATCACTTCAGTTGAACTGTCTGCCATCCGCTGTAGCTTTCCGACTGTTGATCTAAGTTTACTAAAAATAATTGTGTCGCTTACGAGGTCGTTTGCCAATGTTCCAGAATCATTCAGGTGGGCAGTATAATGATTTACGTTTGCTGACAACTGCTGAAGATTTGCAGATGCATTTTTTAAAGTAGATACCGTTTTTAAAAGTTCATCTGCAAAAGTTTCATCTTTTAATAATTTGCCGACAGAACCTTTTCCCTCTGCCATCTGATTACTAACAATTTTTAGATTATTGGTAATTTCAAGAAGATTATCGTTATTTTTTGAAAGAGTTGCCATTATCGCATCAGTGCTTAAAAGTTCGTCATTGTTCAAAACATCACCCTCAGAAATTTGAGGTACCTGGGTAGAGCCGCCATAAATTTCGATAATCTTATTGCCTATCAATCCGTCTGTCGAAAGTTTGGCTTTGGCATTTTTGTGAATGTAGGGTATAGAGTTTTCATTAATATTCATATCCACTTCTACTTTTCCGTTTCCTATTAAAGCAACCTTCTCAATGGTGCCAACTTTCACTCCTGAATACCAGATATTATTTCCCTTTTGGAGCCCGTTCACATTTTGAAAAAATGTTTTAACTGCAATTGATTTTTCAAAAGTGTTTTTTTGAGAACCAAGAGTAAGTACAGTCCAGATGAGTATAGCGAGCCCGAGGACAATAAATATTCCTACAATAATGGCTCTTCTGTTTCCGGTCGATCTCATAATTATTTAATAAAATTATATTGATAAAAATGTTGAATTCTTTCATCCTCACTGGCAAAAACTTCGTCGAAAGTTCCCTTTTTAATAAATTTTCCGTCATAAAGCATTGCCACTCTATCCCCTATCGTTTTAGCACAGGTCAGATCATGCGTGATAATGATTGAAGTAGTATTAAAATTATGTTTTACCTGGTTTATCAGGTTGTTTATTTCAATGCTGGTGATTGGGTCAAGCCCCGAAGTTGGTTCGTCATACAACATGATCTTAGGCCTTAAGATCAGAGTTCTTGCTATACCTATTCTTTTTCGCTGGCCACCGGAAAGTTCTGAAGGCATCTGGTTGATGGTTTGCAAAAGACCCACTTCATTTAAAACTCTTTCAATTTGTTCTTTAACCTCCTTCCTCGTCAGATGCTTAGCATGCCTGACTAATGGAAAAGCCAGGTTTTCTCTTACGGTCATACTATCATACAAAGCACTATTTTGAAAAGAAAACCCTATTTGTAATCTGAGCTCCTGCAATTGCCGGTCACTTAGCAATTCTACTTCCTGGCCTAACACTTTTACTTCACCCCTATCTTGCCTCAACAACCCGCAAATTATTTTAATCAAAACTGATTTTCCGGTACCCGACCTGCCCAATACTGCCACGTTTTCTTTACTATGTACATCAAGATCAACGCCACAAAGCACTTCATTGTCGCCAAAAGCTTTATAGAGATCTTTTATCGAAATCACGACATCATTATCAGGGCTATAATTTTCATTATTTATTTCCATCAGTACCTTATGCTATTTGTTATTTGTACAATAAGAATTTCTTCTATAAAAATTAAAAACATCGAAAGGACAACAGATAAATTTGCAGCCTTTCCTACGCCTTCCGTTCCATTCTTTGCGTGGAAGCCTTTATAGCACCCTACCATTCCTATTGTAAATCCATACACAATGCTCTTTGTAAGTGATGAAAATATATCCAAAAAAGAAATTTTTTGAAATGCCTGTTGAAAGAAAGTGATAAAACTGGTCATTTCGTTTTGATGCACATTTAAATATGCCCCTAACATGGCAACAAGCCCGGTGTAGCACATCAGCATGGGTAACATTAGCGTAGTAGCCAATACCCTGCTTACTACTAAAAACTTAAAAGGATTTACCGCCGAAACCTCCATCGCATCAATTTGTTCAGTAACCTTCATAGAACCCAATTCAGCTGCAATATTTGATCCCACTTTACCCGCACAAATTAATGCCGTAACCAGAGGAGCTAAAGCCCGGATGATAGCAATAGCAACCAGGCTGGGAATCCACGAAGTGGCACCCACATCAGCCAGCGAAGGCCTTGATTGTTTCGTAAAAACAAGGCCGGTAATAAATCCTGTAAGAGAAATGAGAAATAATGACTTATAACCTATCTCGTAACATTGTTTAATAACTTCCTTTAACTCATAAGGCGGAACGAAAAGTTGTTTAAAAAACCTGATTATAAACTGAGCAGCAGAATAAAAATCAAGAAAGATGCTGTCTATCTTTTTTGAAATTAAATTTTTCTCAACCGGTTTACTATTCATCATACTAAATCTACTTTTCTTGATGCAAAGATGGGTCCTTGAAATTAAAATATAGAAACTTTTTAAAGCACTTCAAAGATCAGGCTAAAAAAATCAAGTGAACCTGTTTTTTAAATAAATAAAAGTTTTCGGCTGTCTTTTTGCTATATATACAAAATACATATTTGTAAATAAAAAATAGAAATTATGACTCTTTTTGGATTACTCGTACTTTTATTAATAGCCGCAATTTGCGGTGGAATCGGGCAATCACTCGCAGGCTATGATGTTGGTGGGTGTGTGGTTTCCATTGTTGTCGGATTTATTGGCGCTTACATAGGCCTTTGGCTCGCGGGCAAAATGGGATTACCCGATTTTTTTACAATAAATATTGAAGGAAAACCTTTTCCCATCATCTGGGCAATTATAGGTTCTGCAATATTTACGTTCATTGTTGCTTTACTGCGAAGAGCATTTACAGGAAGGGATTAACGGCTATTCTTCCTCTTTTTCAAAACCTAACACCACCGAATTAATACAATACCTCAAACCTGTGGGCGGTGGGCCGTCTTCAAAAACATGTCCCAGGTGTGAATGGCATTTTCCACATTCCACCTCAGTACGCTTCATTCCAAAAGAATTGTCAGGAAGATAGATAAGGCTGTCTTTTGAGATGGGTTCGAAAAAACTTGGCCAGCCGCAGGTGCTGTTAAACTTTCCATTGCTCCTGAAAAGCAGGTTTCCGCACACTGCGCAATAGTAAGTACCAGCCTCCTTATGTTGATAAAATTTCCCCGTCCCGGGTCTTTCTGTTCCTTTTTCGCGCGCGATATGATATATTTCTTTAGGTAAAACCTCTTTCCATTCCTGGTTATTGACGTCTACCGGATTTTTTTCCGATGTTAAAAAACCTTTTGCTTTCTTTTTTGTGTCCATTTTTTTGTTTGAATTTGTAAACCTTCCGGGTTTTGTAAAATTACGAAATCAAAAAATGATTGCTTTTCTAAAAAAAATCCTGCTTTTTAACATACCGTGCAAATTTTTAAAAAGCTTCAAGTATATTTGATGCTCACCAGGATATTTTTAGCCGATGTTCAATCTTATTTTATTTGGCCCTCCGGGCAGCGGAAAAGGAACGCAATCAGAAAAGTTGATCGCAAAATACCACCTTAAACATCTCTCCACGGGAGATCTGTTAAGAAGTGAAATTTCCCGAAAGTCTCATTTAGGTCTTGAAGCAAAAAAATTTATGGATAAAGGCCTGCTTGTTCCTGACGAGGTGGTGATCGGTATGATCAATGATGCGCTTGACAATAACCCGGAGGTTGCAGGATTTTTATTTGACGGGTTTCCGCGTACCGCAGTACAGGCAGAGGAATTGGATGATCTATTAGCTAAAAAAAACACCTGTATAGATGTAATGCTTGCACTTGATGTTAGCGAAGAAGAACTGATTAAAAGATTGGTAAAACGTGGAGCAACAAGCGGCCGTTCGGACGACAGCAATGAAATGGTAATAAAAGCACGTATCCAGGAATATCATAAAAAAACAGCCTCTGTCGCCGATCATTATAAAAAAGAGAACAAGGTAGAAATGGTAAAGGGCGAAGGAACTATAGAAGAAATTTTTAACCGGCTTACTAAAGAAATTGATACGTTAATGAAGGCGGATAATTGTAATTAATTACTTTAAAACCTTTCAAGTGATAAAAGCAAAAGAAGATTTTCTCAAAAATGAATTCGTTCCTTTGCTACGTAAATTAAAAGGGGATGAAAAAGGAAATTGGGGAATAATGGACGCTCAGCAAATGATTGAGCATTTTGCTGATGCGGTAAAAAATGCAAGTGGAAAATTAATATTACCCTCACTAAACAGTGGTGAGAAGCTGGAGAAATCAAGAGAGTTTTTGATGAGTGAAAATCCTTTTAAAGAAAATACCGCTAATCCTTTAATACCAAAAGAAGGAATTCCCCACCGCCAACCCGACCTTTCTTCTGCTATTGATAAATTACAAAAAGAGCTTGAACATTTCTTTTGGGTTTTTGAAAAGAACCCGGGATTACAAACTGATAATGCCTTTTTTGGAAAGCTTGATTATAATATGAATATCCAGCTTTTACACAAACACGCCCTTCATCATTTAAGACAGTTTGGGCTGGTGTAATCTACAACCATTCTAAAATTCCTGGAATTCATACGGTATTTACTTTATCCTGTTTTATTTCAAATAACTTTGATTAAATTCTTTTTTAAATGAAATTAGGAAATTATGTCCTCGGCAATTGGATAGAAGGTGAAGGAGAAGGACAGGAACTATACAATGCAGTAAACGGAGAAATAATTACAAATGCTACCACGAATGGCCTTGATTTTTCTGCCATTTTGGATTACGGAAGAAAAACCGGAAGCGCGGCTTTGAGAAAAATGACTTTCCAGGAAAGAGGAAGAATGTTGAAAGCACTGGCGCTTTATCTTTTTGAAAAAAAAGAAAAATTTTACCCGGTAAGTTATAAAACCGGCGCTACCCGTGCTGATAGCTGGGTTGATATAGAAGGCGGGATCGGCAATCTCTTTTCAAATGCATCTTTAAGAAGGAAGCTTCCTGACGAGATTTTCGCGTTGGATGGGGAAAATATTGGCTTGAGCAAAGTCGGAACTTTTACCGCGCAACATATTTTATTGCCTAAAGAAGGAGTGGCATTACATATTAATGCATTCAATTTTCCGGTTTGGGGAATGTTGGAAAAAATAGCTGTAAATCTTTTTGCCGGAGTGGCCGCAGTAGTAAAACCAGCATCCATAACATCTTATCTAACAGAAGCGGTAGTAAGAGAAATAATCGCTTCCCGAATTTTACCGGAAGGCGCTTTGCAATTAATTTGTGGCAGCGCAGGCGATATTCTTGACCATGCTGGTTCTCAGGATGTGATCACTTTTACGGGCTCTGCTTCTACCGGCCTGATGCTAAAATCGAACCCAAATGTCCTTCGTGAAAATGTGCCTTTCAACCTTGAAGCGGATTCTTTGAATTGTATTGTTTTGGGCGAAGACATTAATCCCGGTATGCCCGAATGGGATATTTTTATAAAGGAAGTCCGCAAAGAAATGACTTCCAAAGCAGGGCAGAAATGCACCGCAATTCGCAGGATTTTTGTTCCGGAAAATAAAATGGAAGAAGTATCCAAAGCTTTAAGTAAATCTTTATCACAAACATGCATTGGCAATCCGGAAAATGAAAAAGTCAGGATGGGTGCTCTTGCCGGCCAATCGCAAAAAAAAGAAGTGCTCAGCCAGGTTCAAAAATTGCTGGCTTCTTCTCAAATTATTTATGGCAGCCTTGACAGTGTAGAACTAATAGATGCGGATGAAAAAAAAGGGGCATTTATTAGCCCGTTATTATTAAAAAATGAAACACCTTTTTCTTCTGAAGAACCACATAGTGTAGAAGCTTTTGGCCCTGTCAGCACTTTGATGCCTTATAAAAATATTGATGAAGCCATTCTGTTAGCAAAGCTTGGAAAAGGCAGCCTTTGCAGCTCGGTGGTTACAGTAAACGAACAAATAGCCAGAAATTTTATTTTGGGTTCAGGAGCATATCATGGAAGGATTTTAGTATTAAACAGGGATTGTTCCAAAGAAAGTACTGGCCATGGTTCACCCTTGCCAATGCTTATCCATGGAGGGCCCGGCCGGGCAGGCGGAGGAGAAGAAATGGGCGGTTTGCGTGGCATAAAACATTACATGCAACGCGTGGCTCTGCAGGGTTCGCCGACAATGCTTACAGCTGTCACCAATGTTTATCAGCCAGGCGCCAAAGGAAATACAAATACAATTCATCCTTTTAAAAAATATTTTGAAGAGCTTACAATCGGTGACCAGCTAATAACCGAAAAAAGAATAATTACTTCAGAAGATATTGACAAATTCGCTGACCTGAGTGGCGATCATTTTTATGCCCATCTTACTACTACCGATTTCGCAGATACAATGTTTGATGAACAGGTGGCTCATGGTTATTTTATTATAAGTGCTGCGGCTGGCTTATTTGTTGATAGTTATGAAAAGAACCCGGTTTTATTAAATTACGGGATTGAAGAATTGCGTTTTACAAAACCTGTTTATCCGGGAACGGCGATTTATATTAAACTGACTTGTAAAGAAAAAATTGAGCAGGAGTTAAAAGATATCACTCCTGAAACAAAAAATGTAAAGGGCATTAATATTCCTAAAGGAATTGTAAAATGGTATGTGGAAATAATGAACGATACGGATGAAATTACCGGAGTAGCAACGATCCTTACAATGGTTAGAAAGAAATAGTAATTTTACTATATGAATACAAGGAAATTTGGTTAGCGCTTGAATGATTTTTTTTGATAGGATTTGAGTTTTTTGCCTGTTATTCAAAATAAAGCAATTTAAAAATTTGCAACATATCATTACATGAAAATGACGCATTCCTTTTTTTTAAAAATAAACTTTTTCACTATTACAATAATTTTTTATGACAGATGCGCTTAGAGAAGGTTATGTAACTTCTCACACAGAACATGGCATTACAACTATTGAGTTTTTTCATCCGCAGGGGAATTCTTTGCCAGGAAGGCTCCTGAGCTCCCTGGCCCAGGAGATTCATTATGCGGGAACACATGATACAAAGGTGGTTATCCTCAAAAGTGCAGGCAATGGCGCATTTTGTGGTGGTGCAAGTTTTGAGGAATTGGTTTCGGTAAAAAATGAAAAGGAAGGAATGGAATTTTTTTCAGGCTTCGCCAATGTTATTATTGCCATGAGAAATTGCACTAAATTTATCATAGGCCGGATTCATGGTAAATGCGTGGGAGGGGGAGTAGGGCTGGCGGCGGCTGTGGACTATGCAATTGCGGTGAAGGAGTCCGAAGTTAAATTGAGTGAACTTTCACTGGGTATCGGGCCATTTGTAGTAGGTCCTGCAATTGAACGAAAAATCGGAACTTCCGCTTTTAGCCAGCTTTCAATTGATGCCGCTCTTTGGAGAAATGCTGACTGGGCAAAGCACAAAGGCCTTTTTGCAGAAGTTCACCAGTCTGTTCAAAATATGGACGAAGCCATTTACAAGCTGGCGGAATTCTTAGCCCATTCAAATCCTTTGGCAATGACTGAAATGAAAAAAATGTTTTGGAGAGGAACCGAAAACTGGGATACGTTGCTAAAAGAAAGAGCTGCCATAAGCGGCCGGTTAATTCTAAGTGATTTTACAAAAAAAGCTATTGAGAATTTTAAAAACCGGGTCAGAAGATAAAAGATTATTTTTCCAAAAAATTTAAAATTACAATATGCAATGGCAGGGTAGAAGAGAAAGTTCTAATGTTGAGGACCGCAGAGGAGTTTCGGGCGGGGGATTGGCAATTGGCGGCGGAGTGATAGGTGTGATATTTATTCTTGCAAAATTTTTATTGGGCGGAGGAGATTTAAATGATCTCCAGCAATTAGTGCCTCAGCAGCAACAGGAAATGACGCAGGAACAAAAAGCCACTGAAGAAAAAGAGGCGGAATTTGTAAAAGTGGTTCTTGCTGACACGGAAGATGTGTGGTCAAAATTATTCTCCCAAATGGGAAGAACTTATACAGATCCCACTCTTGTACTTTTCAATGGAGTTACCAATTCGGGATGTGGAAATGCCAGCGCACAAACTGGCCCATTTTATTGCCCTGCCGATGGAAAATTATATATAGATCTTTCTTTTGCTCAACAACTTCAAAATCAGTTTGGTGCTTCAGGGGAGTTTGCTATGGCCTATGTGGTTGCACATGAAGTGGGGCATCATGTTCAGGATTTATTAGGCGTTACACAAAAGATGGAGCAGCTCCGCCAACAGGTAAGTGAAACGCAGTATAATAAATATTCTGTCAGACTTGAATTGCAGGCTGATTTTTACGCAGGTATTTGGGCACATTATGATCAGCAAATGAAAAATGTAATAAAGCCGGAGGACATACAGGAAGCCTTGAATGCTGCGAATGCCATTGGGGACGATCGCTTACAGCAGGAATACCAGGGAACAGTAACGCCGGATTCATTTACACATGGAACTTCCGCGCAAAGAATGTATTGGTTCAAAAAGGGATATGAGACCGGCGACCTGAACCAGGGAAATACTTTTGCTGAGGGAAATGATTAGAAAATTTTTTCTAATTATATTTTTCCTGGCAATTTGTACAGAAAAAGCTTCTTCGTTTAGTTCTACCACAATATTTTTTTTCAAAGGGCAGATTGCATCTCTGGCAAACTTTTTTTGTGTGGGCCAGCCAGTGCTTTTTTAAAACAAATTTCTTTTTCCATTCCAGGAATTGAAAACTATAATTTCTCGCTTCTTTTATCAATTCATTAATTTTCTTTGGTGGCAAATCGCCAATCTTTGCCTCAGGGTGTACATGAATTCTATAAAGAACTTCGTTTTTGATAATGTTTCCGACACCTGCAAAAATTTGCTGGTCCAGCAATGCATCGCACACCATCATTTCCGGGTGTGCTTTTAATTTTTTCTTCGCTTTTTGGGGATCCCAACCGGGATTCATTACATCGGCGCTCCAGTCATATACTTCATTCAAATCTTCCTCAATAAACTTTATGGAACAGGCGTAAAAATTTAATTCTTCTTTTTTAAAAATCAATCGCAATCGCGGAGCCGCTTCTTTTCGGTCATTAATCCGGTAACTTCCAAATAACATGAAATGAATTCTAACCGTAACATCTTTACAACAAATTAAAAAATGTTTTCCCCAGCTTTTAAAATCAATTATCTTTTTCCCTGTTAAACTTTGAATATCCAGCTTGCTGTTTCCTTCTGCTTTCAGAATCTTTTTCCCGACAAAAGCCTGTACTTCTTCTTTTAAAATAACTATCGTAGGGCCTTCTGGCATGTTTCAGTTTTTTGTTTCTGCTTCAAAAGTCAAACCAATGTTTATTCAAAATAAAAATCCGGGCTATTTATTTGTTCACTATAAATTTCTTTTGCAGAAATTTACAAAGGATTGAAATATTTTAAATGAACTCTTCTATTAAACCCGTTTACTTTAAAACCGCTTCTGATTTCAGAAAATGGCTGATGATAAATCATGATACCGCAAAGGAATTGTTGGTCGGTTTTTACAAGGTAAAAAGCAGCAAACCAAGCATCACATGGAGTGAATCAGTTGACCAGGCGCTATGTTTCGGGTGGATAGACGGCGTAAGAAAATCAATTGATGAAGAAAGTTATAGTATCCGTTTTACTCCAAGAAAAGAAAATAGCATTTGGAGCGCAATAAATATCAAAAAAGTGGAGGAGCTAAACAAAAAAGAATTAATGTATCCTCCAGGAACAAAAGCTTTTCAAAACCGGAAAGAAAATAAATCCAGCATTTATTCTTATGAAAAATCTTCGGTTATTCTTCCCAAAAAATTTGAAAAAATTTTAAAGTCCAATAAAAAAGCCTGGCAATTTTTTACAAATATGGCACCATCCTATTCGCGCGCAGCTATCCATTGGATAGTTTCTGCCAAAAGAGAAGAAACCAAAATGAAGCGTTTGCAGGAATTAATCACTGATAGCGAAAATGAGAGAAAAATTAAAATATTAAATTATTAGATGATTTACGATTGTATCATAATAGGGCGTGGATTGATTGGGTGTGCCGCTGCAAAATACATCAGCCGGTCACAAAAAAAAGTTGCGTTAATCGGGCCTGACGAAGCAACTACTTCGCAGGAACAAATTGTATTTGCAAGTCATTATGACCAGGCAAGAATCCAGGGAATGGTAGGAAAAGATTCGGTTACCACGAAGCTTAATCTGCAATCAGCTAATGAATTTGCAACTCTTGAAAAAGAAGCAAATATTGCTTTTCGCTCAACGGAAGGTTGTTTAACCGTATTCCCTGAAAATGCAGATTATTTTACCGGCGAATATGAAAAGCTGTCAAAAGAATTTGACATTTCTTATCGATTATTGGAAAACGGAAAGGCTATTAAAGATTTCATCAGTGAATTTACTTTTCCCTCTTCTGCTAAAGGATTTTATGAGCTTTCACCCGCCGGCCATATTAACCCACGGCTTCTGATACAGGCGCAACAAAAAATTTTTGAAAGAAATGGTGGTGCTATTTTTAATAAAACGGTGAAAGAAATTTTGTATGAAAAAGGGGTCCAAAAAGTTACCACCTTCGATGGACAAATTTTTTACTCAAAAAAAATTTTAGTAGCAGCAGGAGCTTTTACCAACTTTTTTAATCTGCTAAAACAAAAAGTTTCTCTCAGGTTAAAAAGCGAAACTACAATTTGGGTAAAAGTTCATGAAAAAGAAGCCCGGCGTTTGCAATCTCTTCCTGCGCTATTATATAAAATTGCTGAACCGGAGATCCAGGATGTTTATTTGATACAACCAGTAAAATATCCTGATGGGAATTATTATCTGAAAATAGGAGCAAATATTCCAGGAGACTTTTACTTTAGTTCTCCAGAGGAAATCAGGGCTTGGTTCAAAAATGGAAAAAATATAGATGTCTCCGGGTTGCTACAATCGTTGAAATTAATACTTCCAGGTCTTTCTTTTTCCGAATACATTGAAAAGCAATGCATAGTTTGCTACACACCTCACGGCAAGCCTTATATAGGTACTCTTGAAAATAATAGTTTATACATAGCAGCGGGAGGAAATGGGTATGCAGCAATGAATAGTGATGCTTTGGGGAAAATTGCTGCCCATATGTTGCTAGAAAATCGTTTTCCCCCCGACTTTTCAGAAATAGATTTTAAACCTGTTTTTGATAAAAAAGATTAATTTTTTCTGCCAAAATTACTTCGGTACGTGATTTGACCGGAAGAAAAATTAAAATCAAATAAATGCCACAAGGAACCATGCTTCAATATTTTCATTGGTATCTTCCCAACAATGGAACTCTTTGGAAACAAATAAAATCTGAAGCTTCACGGTTAAGAGAAATCGGATTCACTTCTATTTGGTTTCCACCTGCATACAAGGGTGCCAACGGCGGTTACAGTGAAGGATATAATCCTTACGATCTATACGATCTTGGTGAGTTTGACCAGAAAGGTTCTGTCAGGACAAAATATGGAACCAGGCAGGAATACCTTGAGGCGATTGACGCTGTGCATGCCGCGGGAATGCAGGTGATTGTTGACATCGTACTTAATCACAAAGCCGGGGGAGATGAATGTGAAAAAGTAAAGGTTGTAAAAGTAGATCCCGATGACCGTACCAGGAATATATCTGAACGGATGGAAATTGATGCTTTCACCAAATTTACATTTCCCGGAAGAAATAAAAAATATGCCAGCTTTGAATGGGATTTTATGTGTTTCACCGGCGTAGATTATGCACACAATACAGGAGAAAAAGCCATTTATAAAATTCTAAATGGCTATGGCCATTCATGGCAGGATATGATTACAGATGAGAAAGGAAATTATGACTATCTCATGTATAATGATATTGATTTTAGAAATCCCGCGGTAAGAAAGCACCTTGTCAATTGGGGGAAATGGTATTGGTACCAACGCAATTTTGACGGCGTAAGACTGGATGCCGTTAAACATATTCCCACCTGGTTCTACAAGGAATGGCTTAAAGAAATACGCGATTATACGCAAAAGGAAATTTTTACAGTTGGAGAATACTGGGCGCCTCATTCATTAGATCTGTTGTTGAAATATATTGATGAAACGGATCATGGAATGAGCCTTTTCGATTGTTGCCTGCAAAATAATTTTCATCATGCTTCGCGCGCGGGTAAGCACTTCGATATGCGTAGAATTTTTGACAATACGCTACTAAAAGTACATCCGGAAAAAGCGGTTACGATTGTAAGTAATCATGATACACAACCTTTACAGTCGCTGGAAGCGCCTGTAGAATCATGGTTTAAGCCAATTGCATATTCTTTGATCCTTCTTCGGTTTGAAGGTTATCCCTGCATTTTTTATCCAGATATTTATGGAGCGCATTACAGAGATACAGGTGAAGATGGAAATGAATATGAAATATGGATGTCAAAAGTAGAAGAACTGGATATGCTAATGCAGGCAAGGCACAACAATGCTTTTGGGCCTACCCGCGATTATTTTAATCATAAAAACTGTGTGGGTTGGATAAGAGAAGGTGATGAACAACGCACTGGTTGTGCTGTTTTATTATCTAATGGCGACCATGGTTATAAAAATATGGAAATAGGAAAAAGATACGCAGGGAAAACTTTTATTGACCTGTTGCAAAAAAGGAGAGAAGAAGTAAAAATAAATAAAGACGGTTGGGGTAAGTTTTTTTGTAATGCCGGCTCCGTTTCTGTTTGGGTGCAAAAATAAAGGAACCAGTAAACGAATAAATTTGGGTAATTTTTATTTTACTCTCGGGTAGAAAAGCTAACTATTTCCTTTTAAAAATAGGAACCGTGCTGCAAGGTTCGCCATACATAATGCTTTTCACTACTGGACGAAGGATTTTTGTTATCTCAACGAAAGCGGTTTCCGGAATGGTTTTATCACCACAACCTTTTACTACAACTCTTTGATTTTCAAAATCTTTTGGATTAACCAAGTTCAGGTTTTTTAAAAACAAAGCCTTAAAAACATCTTCAGAGTTTCCAAACTGGATATCTTTTGCAAACGGTTCTAAATAGGTGACAGCCAACATATAAGCCCAAAGAGGAATGATGGCATCCGCAGAACAAGTAATAGCTACAATTTTATTTTTATATTCACTCCAGTCTATATTTTTTAAAGTTTCTCTATATTCTTTTTCTTTTAAAATCAGTTCCATAAACAAATAATCTTTCACATCGAAAGTTATTATCTCTTCACCAGGATAAAATTTTTCAAGATCTAAAGTTATCAATCCACTTTGAGCTACTTTATTTACGATGATTTCTTCCATAATTCACAATTTAAGTAAAGTTACAAAATCCTTTTTTAGCCTTTTTGAACATCATCCCAAACAAAAAACCACCGTCTTAATGAACAGTGGCTTTTGAAAAATTTTTATTTTCCTTTTAGAAAAATTTACTTCTGTAATCTTTAATATCGGCTGTCTTTTTCAATTCCTGGAACGATTCATTGAGTGTTGACTGAAGGTCTTTATTCAATTCATCATTCGCTTGCAATTTTTGCAGCGCTTCATTAACCGGCCCTTTCGAATAAACCCCATCCACTTTAATAAGAAACACGCCGGAATTCCCTTCAAAGGCGGGAGAAATTTTTGTTTGATAGGCCTTATTAAATGCGGCTCCCGCAACTTTTGGTTCATGCCCGATTCCATTGATGATTTCTGCATCAAAAGTCAGCGTTGAATCTTCCCCGGTCTTTAAAACCTGCAAATTATAGGATGCGGCAGCGGCTTCCAGGGTTGAAGGATTGTTCAATTTCTTTTTAATAATATCCGATTTTTTATTATTCATTATAATTCCTTCCACCATAGGCCTGGCTGTTTCAGGATCAGGGATTCCTTCTTTTAATCTTTTATCAACGATGGCTACAATGAAATTATCTTTTATAGAAAAAGGATCTGAAACCTGGCCTTGCTTTGCATCAAAGGCCCATCTTACAATTGTCCTTGCATCCTGAAGCTGCCCTACCTGGTAATCATTTTCCTTAAGTTCTGTCGGAACATCTACTTTTTTCAACCCGTTTTTTGCTACATAATCATTAAAAGATTTTTCGTCCTTTGCATAGCCGGACAACTTAATAGCTTCTGTGTTTGCGTTATTAATTGTTTCATCACTTGGCGCAATTTCTTTAGCCATATATTCAATCTGATAGCTGGGTTGAAAATCTTTTTTATCGAGTATTTCTATATAATGCCATCCAAATTGAGTTTTTACAACTTTTTTTGTTTCTCCTTTTTCATTCAATAAAAAATCTCCAAAAGGCTTTGCAAAATTGTCACTTTGAATGGTTTCCAAATCAAAGGTCATTACCCCGTTTTGTTGCTTGGCAGCTTCGTCTGTTGAATACTTTGCATCCAGAGAATCAAAATTAGCTCCGTTTTTTATAGCGGTAGCAATGCTGTCTGCCAACCTGTGAGCCGTACTATCATCCATTAAAGGTTGTTGTGTTTGTGGATTAATTGTACCTAATAAAATGTGGCGGCATTTTATAGAATCCGGCAAAACTTTACTTCCTAATTTTTTTGCAAGAACATAATTTCCTCCATCAAGATAAGGCCCGATAACGCTTCCGATTGGCATAGAAATAATAGAATCTTTTTTTGGAGATTGAAGCTTCGACTGAGGGATATATACATCAGAGTAAGGAATGACGGAAGAATTTCTCCCAAGAAAAAATTTAGCATTAGAATCCAAAACAAATTGCGGCTTCAAATCTTCAAGTGATTTTAAAATTTTCGCACTGTCCTTCGCGTTCGGAGCTGCACTAAAAGAAACATACGAAAGCATTACTCCCGGTTCCTGCTTATATTTTAATTTATTATTCTGGAGGTATGTTTTGATATCATCATTAGTAACTTTTACAGTGCTATCACTTATTTGTGTAAAAGGAACAGCCACATAAGAAATGGTAGCAAATTGATTTTTTTCTTCGCTCTGTTCTTTGGCAAGCCATTTTGGTTGATACATACTTCCTGCGATCATAGAAGTATATTTAGTATAAAGTGAATTTAAACGCATTGGATCGATTACCTGTGAAATGACCGCATTCCGCTGTTGTTCATTCTGATTCTTTTTAGTTTGTGCCCACCATTGTTTTGCCTGCTCAATATCATATTCGCCTGTTTCTTTATTAGTGAATGCCTGTTTTAATTGTTGCGGAGCTTGGTTGCTAAACATAATAGAACTCATTTCTTCCGGCGTAAAAGTGATACCTAATTTTTGAAACTGATCTTCTACAATCTTTTCAGCCACCATTTGATTCCACACAGATTCCATAATCTGGTTATTCTGTGAAGAGCCTGCGTTTGGATATTGGGCTTGCACTTCCTTTACCTTATCATTGAAAGTATTAATATTTATTTTTTCTCCGTTCACTACCCCCACTGAGGTTGAGTTGCCTCCGCCAAAAAGCGAACCTCCACGCCTGCTGCTCATAGAGTCCATTAATATAAAAGCGACAAGGCTTATCCCGATGAGAGAAATTACGATTACAGTTCCTTTTTCACGGATTGTCTGAATGATTGACATGTTGAGTATCTCTTAAATTTAAAATGAGGCGGCAAAAATAGTGTAAAATAAAATAGGAACAAACTGTGGATAACCTATCGGAATTAGCTCTGGCAGTGTTTTTTAAATATCGAATGATTTGTAAAATTCTACTTTCCTGAAATGATGAAATTTGTTTTCAACAATTGGCTGTGGGAAAATTGTTTTTTCTGTGGGGAAGCCTTGATTTCTTAAAATATATTGTTGAATAACTTTTAATAACATCCATGAATTTACACTGGATAATTTTTTTGTGGGAAAAAAACACATTCTTTCCAAAGTGGATTCACAAATTTTTCAAAAAAATGTTTCATAATTTTATAAACAGTTTTTTTTATCAACAGTATGTTAAAAAACGAACCCTTTCCTTAAATAGTAATAGAAGAGGTGTTGTTAAGATTTTGTGGAAAGATGTGGATAAGATGGATAATTTAAATTTGCATCAAAAGCAAAAAGTAATTTTTCCACAAATTAACATCCCTAATAGTAATAGGCTTTTAAATTAAAAAGGTATTAATATTAAATACTATGGCAGATATTAACATTAAAGCAGCAAAAAGAAATTTAGAGAAAAAAGGTTTTCTTGATTTGGATATTGATGTTAACTTGGACCTATTCTCAGAAATTGAACGCCTAAAAATTGAAAAAAATGCTATTGTACTTGCCCACTATTACCAGGAACCGGACATCCAGGATATCGCCGACTTTATTGGAGACAGCCTTGCCCTTGCACAAAAAGCTCAGTCTACCACTGCGGATATAATTGTTTTTGCCGGCGTGCATTTTATGGCAGAAACTGCAAAAATTCTTAATCCTGATAAAAAAGTTTTATTGCCAGACTTAAATGCCGGTTGTTCCCTCGCTGATTCAGCCCCGGCAGAGGCGTTCAGAAGATTTAAGGAAGACCACCCGGACCATGTGGTGATTACTTATATCAATTGCTCTGCGGAAATTAAAGCGTTAAGCGATATTATCTGCACCTCCTCCAATGCGGAAGCGATCATAAATAGTTTGCCAAAAGAGCAAAAAATAATATTCGCTCCCGATAAAAATTTAGGGGCCTACTTGATAAAGAAGACCGGAAGGGACATGGTTTTATGGAATGGATCGTGCATGGTTCATGAAATATTCAGCTTGGAAAAAATAACGAAACTTAAGATGCGCCACCCAAATGCAAAAGTTATAGCCCATCCTGAATGTGAAGAAGCTGTTTTAAGAGAAGCAGATTTTATAGGAAGCACCAGTGGTTTGTTAAAATACAGTTCTCTGAATCCATCAACCGAATTTATTGTAGCTACAGAATCGGGGATTATTCACCAGATGCAGATTCAATCTCCTTTAAAAACATTTATTCCAGCACCTCCCGATAATTCATGCGCCTGTAATGATTGCCCCTTTATGAAGCTAAATACACTCGAAAAACTATATCTATGCATGGAATACGAAGAACCGGAAATTGTTATGGATGAAAAATTGATTGCAGCCTCTAAAAAGCCTATAATGAGAATGCTGGAAATTAGTAAGCAGTTTGGATTGTAACCTACAGTAAAACAACAAATAATTTGAAATTTTATTCTTAAATTAACCTTCGAAATGCAGGTCTGTATTAGGGATTAAAAGAAAACTGCCTGTTAAATACAGGCAGCCATACTAAAAATATAATAAGCTAAATTTAAACGACTCCTTCCGCAATTTTCGCTTTTATTTTAGTTTCCAGTTCATTTGCCAAATCAGGATTATCGATTAAAAGTTGCTTTACTGCTTCGCGGCCCTGGCCAAGTTTGGTAGTATCATAGCTAAACCAGCTACCGCTTTTTTGAACAATTCCCAGGTCCACACCCATATCAATAATTTCACCTACTTTGGAAATTCCACCACCAAAAATTATATCAAATTCAGCAATACGAAAAGGAGGGGCCATTTTATTCTTAACCACTTTTACTTTTACCCGGTTACCAACTGATTGGTCACCATCTTTTATTTGGGCCATTCGCCTGATATCTAATCTTACGGAAGAATAAAATTTCAAAGCATTACCTCCGGTTGTGGTTTCGGGGTTTCCAAACATAACGCCAATCTTATCTCTGAGTTGGTTTATAAAAATACAGCAACAATTTGTTTTACTGATAGTGGCAGTTAATTTTCTCATGGCCTGGCTCATAAGCCTTGCCTGTAAGCCCATTTTGCTATCTCCCATTTCACCTTCCAATTCGCCTTTTGGAACCAATGCAGCTACAGAATCAATAACTACCACATCCAGTGCGCCGGAAAGAATTAAGCGGTCTGCAATTTCTAAGCCCTGTTCCCCATAATCCGGCTGGCTGATTAAAAGATTGTCAACATTTACGCCTAATCTTCGTGCATAGGTGCTGTCAAAAGCATGTTCCGCATCAATTATAGCACACATTCCTCCTTTTTTTTGAGCTTCTGCAATTACGTGAATAGCTAAAGTAGTTTTACCTGAAGATTCAGGCCCATAAATTTCAACCACTCTTCCTTTTGGCAGGCCACCGATGCCAAGTGCCACATCCAATCCTAATGAACCGGTGGAGATAGTTTCATGTGGCTCCTGTGAACGTTCATTCATCATCATCACACTTCCCTTTCCGTAATCTTTATCAATCTTATCAATTGTAAGTTTTAAAGCTTTTAGTTTTTCGGACATTTTATCCGGAGTATTTGATGCCATATAAGTAAATTAAGAGAGAATTATAAATTGTAAAGATATTAGTTGCGCAAATATAGAAATTAATATTTATTAACACTAATATATTTAGTATTTACCTGTTAATTTATTTAGTTTAATTTAACGAGAATAATATAATTTATATTAAATAAAAAAGGATGCCGGTTAAGGCATCCATGTTTTTAATTCCCAGGTTAATATATCTATTTCATTTTGTCTTTTATTGACTTAGCAGCATCCAAATGTTTTTGAAGTGTAGGAAGTGCTTTATTTATCAGGTCTTTGTAATCCTGATCATCAATTTTATCTGCAGCTTTTTTAAATGCATCTATATCGTCTTCATGATCTTTTACCATCATTGAGATATAATCTTTGTCAAATTCAGAACCTTTTTCTTTACTGAGTTTGGATGTGTCATCTTGTTGGCTGTTGGTTATTCCGTCCGGAAGAGGCACATTCTTTTTAACGGCCAAAGCCTGTAATTCCTGGTTTAACTGGGTGTGGTCATCAACCATCATTTTTCCGAAATTTTTAACTGACTGGCTGGCACCATTCCGTTGAGCAATATTACCTAATTCAACTTCAGTTAATCCTCCCTGGGCAGCTTCCGTTGTAAAATCTTTAGCATCGTCACCAACTTGGCTGGTATCTGAACTGTTCATAGAATTCATACTGGTATCAGTTGAATTCATTGAAGCCGTACTGTCCGTACTGTTAGATGAATCAGAATTTCCGTTACACGCAGATAAAATCATTGCACCGGCAATAATAACTGCAATACTTAACTTTTTCATAAAATTTTGTTTAAGATTAATGTTGCTATAGAATAAACAAAACATGTTCCATGAAGCATTGATACCTACAATTACTACTAACCTAACACATTAGTACTTCATTTTGTTGAAAATTTTACCTAAATGAGAATGAATTACCCGTTTCCCGGGGGTGGCTCTTAATAGTTAGGATAATTGATTTTGAAAAAAAATCAGCCTTTCAACAGCTTGTTGTAATGTATTATCTTCTTTTGCAAAGCAGAATCGCAAAATATTATTTTGATTACCATTTTGGTAAAAAGCAGAGACCGGAATACTTGCGACTCCTGCTTTTTCAGTTAGTTTTTTAGCGAAATCAAATTCATTATCATTTGAAAGGGCTGAATAATCATAAAGCTGGAAATAACTTCCGTAAGAAGGAACAGGTTTAAATTTTGTTTCCAGCATTAAGTTTTTGAAATAATCTCTTTTCTTCTGTAAAAATTTCCCAAGCTTGAGATATTCATTTTTTTTATTCAGGAAAGAGGCCAGCGCATATTGAACAGGAGTATTACAACAAAAGCAATTGTATTGATGAACCTTTAAAAATTCTTTCATCAGATACTCAGGAGCAACGCAGTAACCTGTTTTCCAACCGGTACAGTGATAAACTTTTCCAAAGGAAAAAACTACGAAACTCCTCTGGAAAAGTTCCGGATATTTTAAAATGCTTTCATGTTCTTTGCCGTCAAAAACAATATGTTCGTATACTTCATCGCTAATTATAAAAATATTCTTTCCTTTTACAATTTCTGTTAAGCATTTTATATCATTTTTATCCAAAACTTTTCCTGTTGGGTTGTTTGGCGAATTAAGAATTATCATTTTAGTTGCGGGAGAAATTTTGCCTTTGACCACAGACCAGTCAATCTTATATTCAGGAAAATCTAATTCGACCAGAACAGGAATTGCCCCGTTTACTTCAATGCCCGGAACATAACTGTCATAAGCTGGTTCAAAAACAATCACTTCATCTCCTGGTTTTAATATAGTAGTAAGAGCTGTATAAATACCATAAGTAGCTCCCGGGGTGATGGTAATTTCAGTTAGAGGATCTACAATGCTATTGTATAAAAAACGAATCTTTTCTGAAATTGCCTCTCTTAAAGACAGCAATCCATTTCTGTGTGTATATTGATTGTGGCCATCTCTCATCGCCTTTGTAACAAGCTCAATTAGTTCTTCGCTTATCTTAAAATCCGGTGTTCCCTGGCCAAGGTTGATGGCTTTATGTTTGGAAGCCAAAAGACTCATAACCGTAAAAATGGTTACGCCAGTATTAGGTAATTTACTGGAAAGAGAAGCTTGCATTAGTTATAATTTTTCAGCTAATCATAAATATTTATCTCCTTTATTCCTTTTTATTTCTGTGAGATATTCTTTTATATTTTGTTCGTTTTCTTTTTTACAAACTAAAAGCGCATCATCGGTATCAACAATAATAAAATCATTAAGCCCCTGCAATAAAACCAGCTTTTCGCCTGAAGTATGAACAATATTTTTTGAAGAATCAAAAAGAATGATATTATCACCAGCAACTGCATTTTCGTGATAATCTTTTTCAAGATTTTCATAAGCGCTTCCCCAGGTTCCCAAATCGCTCCAACCAAAAGAAGAAGGAATTACATAAACATTATCAGCTTTTTCTAAAATGCCATAGTCAATTGAAATATTCAGGCATAACGGATAGATTACTTCTATCGCTTCTTTTTCAAGATTAGAATTCATAGCTTTTCTTGCCCCATCAAAAAGTTCATGAATTTCAGGAAGGTATTTTTCAAAAGCGGAAATGATGCTTTTTGTTTGCCAAACAAAAATGCCGGCATTCCACAAGAAGTCTCCACTGGCAATAAAAGTTTTGGCCAATTCAAGGTCAGGCTTTTCTGTGAAAGTTTTCACTTTGTAAATATTGTCGCTTACAGATTGCTGCTCATATTGAATATAACCATAGCCCGTATTTGGTTGAAAAGGTTTTATTCCTAAAGTAAGTAAGGCATGGTTTTTTTGCGTGAAAGCCAAAGCTTCAATACTAGTTTTAATAAAAGCCACGTCATCTAAAATAAGGTGGTCAGCGGGTGCACAGATAAGATTAGCGTTTGGGTTTAGTTCCTGAATTTTAAAAGAAATATAAGCAATGCACGAGGCAGTGTTTTTTCGGGAAGGTTCGCACACAATATTTTCTTCCGGTAATTCCGGCAATTGTTGATGAGTAATATCTTTATATTGAAAAGAAGTAACAATATAAATATTTTCAATTGGAATAAATTGTGCAAAGCGATCAAATGTTGATTGGATGAGTGTTTTGCCAGTGTTTAAAATATCCAGGAACTGTTTAGGCAGATCGACACGGCTTACGGGCCAGAAACGGCTTCCGATCCCTCCGGCCATAATAGCGACAAAGTTATTTTTA
Organism: uncultured Chitinophagaceae bacterium; assembly: GCA_963741705.1. GTDB lineage: Bacteria > Bacteroidota > Bacteroidia > Chitinophagales > Chitinophagaceae > Ginsengibacter. The sequence goes on from CAVUJE010000012.1 coordinate 56,529, forward strand.
TTCTTAATCATAGTTTTATTAGATGATTCCTTCTTTAATCAGATCGTGTAAATGAATGATTCCAAAATACTTTTTATTATTAATAACTACTAATTGAGTTATATTATTGTTTCGCATTATCTCAAGTGCATGAACTGCCAGGGATTTGCTGTCAATTGTTTTCGGATTTACAGACATGATATCTTTTGCTTTTGCTGTTGCATGGTATAGATCTTTTTCAAGCATTCGTCTCAGGTCGCCATCAGTTATAATTCCAACAATATTTTCATCATCATCTAAAACAACAGTTACGCCTAAACGTTTTTTGGTAATCTCTATAATTACATCTTTCAATAAGTCTTCCTCTTTTACAGAAGGTTTTTCATTGTTTATAGAAAGTTCCGCTATACGCAAATAAAGTCTTTTTCCCAGCGTGCCTCCGGGATGAAATTTTGCAAAATCTTCGGCATTAAACCCCCGCAATTCCATAAGGCAAACACAGACGGCGTCACCCATTACTAATTGCGCCGTTGTGCTGCTTGTCGGAGCAAGATTAAAGGGGGAGGCTTCTTCTTCCACAGTTGTATTTAAAACAATATCAGCACATTTTGCCAGGTAACTCTGCATATTTCCACAAATGGCGATAAGTGAATTTTTAAAATTTTTTATGAGAGGAACTAATACTTTAACTTCAGGGCTGTCACCACTTTTACTAATTATCATTACTATATCATCCGGCTGCACTATTCCTATATCTCCATGAATAGCATCTGCGGCGTGTAAGAAAACAGAAGGAGTTCCGGTGCTATTAAGCGAAGCCACAATTTTTTGTGCAATGATTGCGCTTTTTCCAATGCCACTAATTACCAACCTTCCTTTAGATTCAAATATTTTTAAAACTGCTTTTTCAAAATCTTCATTAATTTTTTCCGATAAAGCGGCTACAGAATGAGATTCTGCAATAATTGTTTGTTTACCGGTTCGTATAATATTATTAGCCATTATTTTCAATCAGGTGCTTATCGATTTTCTGTTGTCAAATATGAATAATTTATTTGAGAAGACTGCAAACCTACTTGAATTGTATGGTTGATCAAAGAGAAGGATTTGTTTTATTAATCCAAAATCTTCGTACCTTAACCCAATTAACCTAAAAGACTGAAAAATGAGTCATTTAACTTTAACCTCGTTTTTCAATTAAAGAATTAACTTTGATATCTTTTTTAGATTGATTAGTGAAAAGAAAAACAATGCCCACAACAAAAACAAAAAATCCAAGAATCCAAAAAACAGGAACTTCAAATCAAGGTAATGGCAAAGAGCTAAATAGCAGTAAGGAGATAGCTAACGATATATTTCTCGCAGAAAAAGTTCAAAAGCATTTTGGTTTTAATTCTTTTAAGGGCCCACAAAAAGAAATAATAACAAGTCTTCTTGCAGGCAAAGACACCTTTGTGATAATGCCAACAGGCGGTGGTAAAAGTTTGTGCTACCAATTGCCAGCTATAATAAGTGAGGGTTGCGCTATAATTGTTTCCCCTTTGATAGCATTAATGAAAAACCAGGTTGATCTCGTGCGGGGATATAGCAGCACAGACAATATAGCCCATTTTTTGAATAGCTCATTAAATAAAGGGCAACAAAAATTGGTAAAAGATGATTTACTATCAGGTTCTACAAAATTGTTATATGTAGCCCCCGAGACTTTGACAAAGGAAGAAAATGTTGAATTTTTTAAAGATTTAAAAATTTCATTTTTTGCTGTTGATGAAGCGCATTGTATCAGTGAGTGGGGCCATGATTTCAGGCCGGAATACCGGAGATTAAGGGAAATTATGGATGAAATAGATAAAACCCGCCCTGTAATTGCCCTCACAGCTACAGCAACGCCAAAGGTCCAAAGTGATATTATAAAAAATCTTGGACTGAGAGATCCGAAAATTTTTATTTCTTCTTTTAACCGGGCTAACCTGTATTATGAAGTGGTGCCAAAAGTGAAAAAGGACCAGGCTATAAAAAGTATTGTGAAATTCATTTCTCATAATAAGGGGAAAAGCGGAATCATTTATACATTAAATCGTAAGACAACGGAAGAGCTTGCACAAACATTAATGGCAAACGGTATCCAGGCCGTTGCATATCACGCAGGCCTTGATACCAAATTAAGGGCAAAAAGGCAAGACCAGTTTTTAGGTGAGGAAATCCAGGTAATTGTAGCAACTATTGCCTTCGGAATGGGAATTGATAAGCCGGATATTCGCTTTGTGATTCATTATAATATTCCTAAATCAATTGAAAATTACTACCAGGAAACTGGTCGCGCCGGACGCGATGGTTTGGAGGGAAAATGCCTGCTTTATTATTCACATAAAGATGTAGCTAAACTTGAACATTTGATGCGTGACAAATCCTTAAGCGAAAGAGAAATAGGTGCGCAATTGATTAATGAAACGGTAGCTTATTCAGAAAGTGGTGTTTGCAGGCGAAAAATGTTGATGAATTATTTTGGTGAAAATTATGACCAGGATAACTGTGGAGGAAAATGTGATAATTGTAAAAATCCAAAGGAGCTGGTTGAAGCAAAACCTGAAGCCTTAATTGCCTTAAAATCTATCAAGGCCTTGGAAGAAAGGTTTCCAATCACGTATGTGATTCCTTTAATTATTGGAAGATTGAATCCCCAGATTAAGATGTATCGGCATGAGGAAAGACCAGAATTCGGTTTAGGTAAAGATAAGGACGAGCATTTTTGGAATTCATTAATCCGGCAAATGCTTCTTGAAAATCTGATCAAAAAAGATATAGAGGATTACGGGGTTTTAAAATTTACAAAAAAAGGAGAATCCTTTTTAAAAAAGCCCACCTCTTTTAAAATAGCATTAAATCATATTTATGAAACAGATGGAGAAGAAGATGAGGAAACCGTGGATACAGGCGAAGCTGGAGCCGCTGATGAGAAACTCGTTGAGTTATTAAAGGATCTTCGTCAGCAGGAAGCAAAAAAGCGAAATCTTCCCCCGTTTGTAATTTTCCTGGAAAACAGCCTTATAGATATGGCCACACTTTATCCAACAACCCTGAAAGAATTGGAAAAATGCCAGGGAGTAAGTGTTGGTAAAGCCATTAAGTTTGGTAAACCTTTTGTTAGATTAATTGAGAAATATGTTGAAGAAAATGAGATTGAAAAGCCGGACGATTTTGTGATGAAAAGTGTAGTTAATAAAAATAATAATAAGATTTTTATTATTCAGAATGTTGATAAAAAAATGCCGCTGGAAACAATTGCAAAAAACAGGACTCTTCAGCTTCCGGAGCTTTTGGAAGAAATGGAAACCATTGTAGCAAGCGGCACCAAACTCAATCTTGATTATGCTATTGAAGATTTGATGGAAGAATATGAAGAGGAAGAGATCATTGATTATTTTAAAGGTTGTGAAACTTCCAGCCTGGAAGTAGCTAAAGAAGAACTTGCTGATGGTAATTATTCTTTAGAGCAATTGAAAATCGTCAGGATAAAATTTTTATGTGAATACGGGAATTAAAAAAAGTAAAAAAGGAATTTTTATTTTAAATGAATAATTCTATTTTTGCGCCCCATCGGTGCGGTAGCTCAGTCGGTAGAGCAAAGGACTGAAAATCCTTGTGTCGGCGGTTCGATCCCGCCCCACACCACAAAACCCCTTAACCGGGGTTTTTTAATGAAACCGGTTTTGCAGCAAACACCACTTCTTTTTTTTACCGGGAAAATATTCTAAATGCACTTAAAAGAAAGATTTCAGAACAATTATGATTTTCTGAGGATTTTTGCTGCAATTTGTATTGTTTTTTATCATGGATTCGCACTCTCGGGAAAAGCAAATGAAGAACCTCTTTATCTGTTTTCAAGGGGCAGGGTTAATTTCTCTTTCATAGGCTTGAGCATTTTTTTTTGTATCAGCGGGTATTTAATAGCAAAAAGCGCAATTAAATCTCCTACTCCTGTTAACTATCTTTGGAAGCGATTGTTGAGGATTCAACCGCTTTTAATTGTTATCTGTTTTTTTACCGTTTTTTTTATTGGGCCTTTTTTTACTGTATTATCATTGAAAAAATACTTTTTTACTGGCCAGACTTATACGTATTTTAGAAACATACTTCCGGTTTTTGGTGTTCAATTTACTTTGCCAGGAGTGTTTGTTGGTTTACATGATAAGGGTGTGAATGGTTCTTTATGGACTTTAATAGTAGAAGAAAGGATGTATCTTTTAATGACGGCGATTTTTTTATATAAAAAAGACAAATCAAATTATTTTACTTTTTTGATTGTTTTAATTAATGCACTATATATAATTAACCGTTATTTTTTTTATGGAGAATTACTACCTTATTTTTCAGAAGCTGCCTTTTTTTACGCTCTGCTATTTCTCAATTCAGCATCTCTTTATCTTTTAAAAATCCGATTTAAAAAAAATCAACTCCTTACTATTGGGATTAGCCTTATCTGTTTTCTTGTAGGGATAGTATTTCCCGGAATAGATGTGGTCTACTTTTTTGCGCTTCCTATCTTGATAAATGCAGTAGCTAAAATAAAAGGAAAATTAAACTATACCGGAAAATACGGAGATTTTACTTATGGTACTTATATTTTTTCTTTTCCTGTTCAGCAAATACTGCTTGAAAAAGGAATATCGAACCCTTACTATCTTTTTTTGATAACTGTAATAATAGTGTTTCCGCTTGCAATTGTTTCCTGGAATTTTTTAGAAAATCCCTTTTTAAGGCTCAAAAGAAAAGTAAAATAAATACTATCTTCCAAAATCATCCTGTACCCTCACAATATCATCCTCATCACTTGGATTATTTTTGTCTGAATGTTTCCAGATTTCAGCTACAATGCCCCATGCTTCCAAACCAATCAACCGGTGGCGCTCCCCTTGCTTAAGAGTAATTACATCATTTATATTTTTCGGCTGAACATCGGTTTCGTCATCATTGTCGCTTTGTATAACGCCTACCCTTCCACCAATCACTTTCCACAATTCTGATCTTCGGTGATGGTATTGCCAACTCAGTCTTTTTTCTTTTTCTACAATCAATATTTTGGGGCTAACTTTTCCTGATACTTCTTTTTGAGATTCCTCTACATCATTAAAAAAGTAATCAATAAATTTTTGGGATTGCTGTTCATCAATTACGAAAAACCCACCCCAGGGCCTTGATTCGTCTGTGTTAATGATGGAAAAGCCTTTTTGATTGAGGAAGTTTTTTACCTTCTGAAATACTTCGTTTTTACTTAGATTGGTGGTTAAATTTAAATTCATTTAATTAATTTATAACGGTTATGCATATACGAAATTATCTACCCATATATACCATTAAAATTTGAACATCTGTTGGATTTACACCGCTTATTCGGCTGGCTTGTCCAAGTGATTGCGGCCTAATTTTTATTAATTTTTGACGGGCCTCATTTGACAGCGAAGAAATATTTTCGTAATTGAAATTTGTGGGAATAATTTGTTCCTCCAGCAAACTTAATTTCTTAACTAAATCTTCTTCCTTTTGGATATAACTCTGGTATTTGATTTCAATTTCTGCCTGTTCAAGAACATCATTGTTGAATCCTGATAAGGAATCCTGTAAGGTTGGTATTGATTTTAGAAAGTCGATCAAATTAATTTGGGGCCGCAAAAGGACTTGAGAAGCTTTTAGTTTTTGTGACGCGGCTGCGGAAGAATTTTGTTCAAGAAAATCGTTAATTTCTGAAGGTTCTAATTTAAGATTTCCCAAAATTTGCATAATCTCTGCTATTTCGCTTTTCTTTCTTAAAACCTCCTTCATCCTTTCCTCCGATGCCAGTCCTATTTTGAAACTTTTTTCGGTGAGTCGTAAATCTGCATTGTCTTGCCTTAATAATGTGCGATATTCAGCCCTGCTCGTAAACATGCGGTACGGTTCATCTGTTCCTTTGTTTATTAAATCATCAATTAATACTCCTATATATGCTTCATTCCTCTTGAGGGTTAGGTTTTCAAGATTATTTATCTTTTGATGGGCATTTATGCCTGCCATAATTCCCTGGCAAGCAGCTTCCTCATAACCTGTGGTTCCATTGATTTGACCTGCAAAAAAGAGATTATCTACTAATTTCGTTTCAAGGGTGGTTGAAAGCTGGGTAGGAGGAAAATAATCATATTCTATAGCGTAGCCCGGCCTGAACATTTTACAGGATTCGAATCCCGGAATTTTCTTAAGCGCTCTGAATTGAATTTCTTCCGATAACGAGGAGGAAAAGCCATTAAGATACATTTCTATAGTTTCAAAGCCTTCCGGCTCTACAAATAGCTGATGCCTATCTCTTTCAGCAAAACGGTTAATCTTGTCTTCTATACTTGGGCAGTACCTTGGGCCCACGCCTTTTATTCTTCCCTGGAACATAGGGCTTTCATTAAATCCTGACCTCAAAATATCATGAACCTCGTGATTAGTATATGTAATCCAACAACTTCTTTGTTTTATGGGTTTTTGTTTTTTTAAAAAAGAAAAACCTGTAACAATCTCATCTCCTTTTTGCTCCTCCATTTTGGAATAGTTCAGGCTTCTTCCATCTATTCTTGGTGGTGTTCCTGTCTTCAGTCTTGAGCTTTCGAACCCCCATTCCACCAATTGTTCTGTTATTCCATAAGAAGAAGGCTCGGCTATCCTTCCCCCTTTCGTTTGTTTTTCTCCAATATGAATGATTCCATTTAAGAATGTGCCGTTAGTGAGAATAACCGCTTTAGAATTTATTAAATGCCCGCGCCCTGTTTTCACACCAGAAATTACATTTTGCGTTTTTGTGAGACCAATAACCGAATCCTGGTAGAAATCCAGATTTGGAGTTTGCTCAAGAAGATTTCGCCATTTTAGAGAAAAAAGCATGCGATCATTCTGAGTTCGCGGACTCCACATAGCAGGACCCTTACTTCGGTTTAACATTCTGAATTGAAGCATACTGGTATCAGAAACAATTCCTGAATATCCCCCCAAGGCATCAATTTCCCTTACAATTTGACCTTTTGCAATTCCTCCCATTGCGGGATTACAACTCATTTGGGCCATATTTTGCAGATTCATTGTGATCAGCAGTGTTTTGCTGCCAAGATTTGCAGCAGCAGCTGCTGCCTCGCAGCCAGCGTGGCCGGCGCCCACCACTATCACGTCATATTCCTTAAACATTGTGCAAAAATACCAAAATGAAAAATTTCATTAAAATATGTTTCACGTGAAACAGCGCATTAATGTGTTTCACGTGAAACATTAAATGAGAGCTAAATAATGGTCCTCTTTTTGCCGCATAATATATTTTTCTTTTTTCGTGTGATCAGCGTAACCACAGAGATGGAGAACTCCATGAATCATAACTCTAAAGAGTTCTGAATTAAAAGTTTCTTGGAGGTTTGAAGCGTTTTCGGCTACTCTATCAATGCTGATATAGATTTCAGATATAATTGGCAAAAGACGGTCTGATAATGTGAAAGTTAAAATATCGGTTAAAGTGTCATGATTAAGATATTCTTGATTTAATTTTAATAAATAATCGTCTGTACAAAAAACATAAGTAACAGATTTAAAGGCAACTCTTTCTTCGGCAAAAACACGCCCAATTAGAGATTTCAATAGCAGTTTTTCCTTTAAATTGAATTTTACTTTATGATTGTTAAATGTTATTATTCCCAAGTTGAAAGAAATTGAGGAGAAAAATTTATTCAATTGATCTAATGAAATTATCAGAAGTTAAAACCGGTACAAAAGTAAAAATTAAGTCCTTTGAAAACCATGAGATTGTATTAAAATTAATGGAGATGGGCTGTCTTCCTGAAGAGGAAATTGTGGTATGGAAAAAGGCCCCTCTTGGGGATCCGATTTATATTTTAGTTGCCGGCTATTCCCTGAGTTTAAGATTGGATGAGGCCGATCAAATTTTTGTGGATTATATTATTAATATGAAAGAGCAATAATGGAGATTGGATTATATTTTGGCTCGTTTAATCCTGTTCATAACGGGCATCTTATCATAGCGAATTTTGTTGCGAATTATACTAATTTGGATAGAATTTGGTTGGTGGTTTCTCCTCAAAGTCCCTATAAAAAACAAGCTTCTTTAATCAATGAAAACCATAGGAAGCATTTAATAGATATTGCTATTGAGGGTGAAAAAAAACTACGTTCTTCTAATATTGAATTTAAGCTTCCCAAACCCTCCTACACAGTTGAAACCCTTCTTTATCTAAACGAAAAATACCCACAACATAATTTTACAATAATATTGGGCAGCGATAGTTTCCAAAATATAAGAAATTGGAAAAACTCTTCCTTTTTACTTGAAAATTATTCTTTTCTAATTTATGAAAGGCCCGGATTTAAGGTCCAGGCAGAACTATTGAATGAAAAAAGGAAAGTACTGAAAGCTCCTTTATTGCAGATTTCGAGTACCCAGATTAGAAAAATGATAAAGGAAAGGAAGTCAATTAAATTCCTTGTACCAGAAGTGGTTAAACGATGAAATTGAAAACCAACAATATTACGATTAGCAGTAAATAAAGAAATATGGTAGATTCTTATTTTAAACTTTCAAATAGGGAAGTTAATTTTTAGGGGAATTCCGGTTTTTATTATTCTTTTGAGGAGGCCGGCTATTATTGGAAGATGGATTTTGCCTTTTTTTATCCGAAGGAGGATTCCTTGAATTACTTTTATTGGACCCCTTGTTTCTTCTGTCGTTATTTTTTCTTTTTCGGGTATTTTTTTCAAGGGATTTTAAACTTATCTGCCCCACAACATCTACAAACTCGGGCTCTACCTCTTTTGGCTTATCACTAATTATTTCCACTGTTTCAAGAGCAGCAGGTTTAATACCTTGTTGGTTTTGTTCTTTTATTTTTTTTACTGTTTCAATAGTAAGAGGATAATGCTTGGTACTATCGGCCATCGTGTACCACATCAGGTTCCGAAAAATGTCTTTTTTAACCAGAAATGCACGTCCTCTGGCTACTTCTATAACATCAGCATCTTCCGGAAAATATTGGAGAGCATCCAGATATGTATCAAGCTCATAATTTAAGCAACATTTTAATCTTCCACATTGACCACTAAGTTTAGTTTGATTAATGCTAAGATTCTGATAACGAGCAGCATTTGTATTAACACTTTTAAAATCTGTAAGCCAGGTACTACAACAAAGTTCACGGCCACAACTACCTATTCCACCAATTTTGCCAGCTTCCTGCCGTGCACCAATTTGTTTCATTTCTACCTTTACCTTAAATTCATTAGCATATAAGCGAATTAATTCACGGAAATCTACCCTTTCATCTGCGATATAAAAAAAAGTAGCTTTACGTGAATCTGCCTGAATTTCTACTTCAGACATCTTAAGATTAAGATCTAACTGGCGTGCTATCGCTCTACTTTTTATTAAAACCTGGCGTTCGCGGAGTTTAGTTTCTTTCCATTTTGCGATATCGCTATCGGTAGCTAATCTCAAAATTCTTTTAAAATCACCATTATGCTCATCAAGGCGCTTCTTTTTTAATTGTAGTTTCATCAATTCTCCTGTCAGGTTAACCGTGCCTACATCAAATCCACTAATACCTTCAACAGCAACAATATCTCCTTTTGAAAAAGAGTGTGCCGTATTATTTCTGTAATAATCTTTTCTGCTTCCCTGGTTAAATGAAATCTCAATTATCTTGCATTCTTCACTATCTTGATCATTTATCGGAAGGTCAGAAAGCCAATCAAATACATTTAAACGGTTACAACCTCCTGAGCTACAACCCCCATTGCTTTTACATCCATTAGGTTTTCCGGTTCCGCAAGTCGTGCATCCCATATTAGAATTAATAAAAATTAAATAAAAAATTTGTTTACAAAGAGAATTATCAGAGGTAATGATATTGTGACAAAAACTATTTCTAAAAGCAGACCCAGGTTGAATTTTTTGTGATAGTAGTAAAAAATGGATATTTATTTTCCCGAAATCCGAATTATTTTAAAAATTAGAATATTTTATAGATCATTATAGTCAATTTGATTATTCTCTTAATTAACCAAAATTACCGAATTATCCTTAATAATATGAAAAAAGCGAATGGTAAGTGAATGAAACAACATTTTAGCATGTGCATTTCTTTCGATGTGATAAACCGCTTTTTCAAGTTCTTCTATCATAGACAGGCATGCTTCAAAACTGCAAATTTTATTAAGCCTGTTTGAAAAGTCACGATCTTTTTCCGGGATATTTTTAAGATCTTCTTCATTCAAAAAACTACTTCTCACGGCCTGCTCAAGAAGATGGATAAAATATTTAAGAAATGTCTTTTGCTTTTCTCTTCCTGTTCTGCTTATTTCTTCGAGCCATTTAATTTGTAAGCTCACGTTGTTTTTAAGTATAATATTCAGCCAATCTCTCACTTGCGATTGAAGATCTTCTTCCGGATTTTGTAGCAATTGCAAGGCTTCCCGAAAATTACCTTCTGATAGAGCCGCAATTTGACCGGATTTTTCCTGCTCTGTCTGGTAATCTTTTATTAGGGCGTTTTTTATTAATTCATTGTCCGGCGGCGGAATTTTTATAAGCTGGGTTCTTGAAAGAATGGTGGGCAAAATAGCTTCCTCATCTTCCGCTACCAGAATAAAAAGCGTATTTGAAGGAGGCTCTTCTATTAGTTTGAGTAGTTTATTTCCTTCCTTTCCAAGATATTCTGGCATCCACAAAATCAATATTTTATAATTACTTTCAAAAGACTTGAGACTCAACTTATGGGAAATATCATCGCATTCAAAAACTGTTATATTTCCCTGTTTATTAACCGGGTTTTCAATTTTAGATTTTGAATTTTCTTTTAAAAAATTGATCCAGTCTGTGACATTATTATAAGGATATTGTTTGATAAACTGCCGCCATTCTTGTATATAATCTGTACTTAAAACCCGGTCATGCCTGCTGTCTCTTTTTAATGCCGGGTAAGAAAAATGCAGGTCGGGATGAATTAACTGGCTAACCTTTTTGCACGAATTACATTCGCCGCAACTATCTTCTAAATTGATAGTTGTCTGTTCCAGACTACTCTTCACCAAATAATGAAATTTCATTTTTAGATGCTTGTTTTGCATTTACTTTTTCACACAAAATATATTGGGCAAACGCTATCGCTAAAGGCAACGCGCCGCTTCCCTCTTTTCCTAAAAATAAAAGGGCATGTGAAAGACGGTTTTTTTGTACTAAATCTTTTAATTTATGTTTTATCGACCTGTTAGCTAATGTTTGATTGAATTGCATGAAGGAAAATTAAAAAGCAAAAGGAATACAATTAAAACTTTATGTAGAGTTTCAATAATTGAGACAAATAGAATTAAATGAATGTTATTAATTCAAAAAGCTCATTAAGTTTTCATAAGCTGCCTTGCCTTTTGCATCGGGATTATTCGGAATTAAGCGGTCGTGGTTAAAAAAAACGGTGAGAAAGTTTCCTTTTTCATCAAATAAAAATTTAGTGAAATTCCATTTAATTGGGTCAGAAAATCCATGTTTTTCCGCATCAGCGACCATAAATTTATAGATCGGCGCCATATCATTACCCTTTACTGAAACCTTTGCTGCCATTGGAAAGGTAACGCCGTAATTCTTTTTACAAAATTCTGCAATTTGATCATTGCTGCCCGGTTCCTGCCCACCAAAATTATTAGCAGGAAAGCCAACGATTACTAATTTGCCTTTATACTCATTGTACAATTTTTCAAGATCATCATATTGTGGCGTATTGCCACATTTTGAAGCTGTATTTACTACAAGAATTTTTTTGCCTTTGAATTGTGAGAAATCAATAGTTCCTCCGGTTAATCCGGGCACCTTAAATTGATAAATTGTTTCTGCTTTCGTAGTTCTTGATGTGGAAGTTGGAATTATAAAAGAAAATAATAATAAAGGAACAACTGCATAAAATATCTTTTTCATAATTTTTTTATAAAGGTAACGATTCATGCAAAAATGATTTGGTAAAGATTCATTGACATTTATACGAACTTTGAGCATTCAAAAAAAGATTAAATATTGATGGAAAAAAATGAAAACAACTTACAGGAAAAAATAGATTCGTTATTAAATAATTTTGGCACAAAAGCGGTAATCTTCGATCTTGATGGAACTTTATTGGACAATAATTCTTATCACATTAAAACCTGGAAAAAATATTTGGAAAAAAGTGGAAGGAATATTTCTGATGAAGAGTTCAATGCTAATTTTAACGGGCGTACCAACCAGGATGTTATTAAATATATTTATGGAAAAGATGTTTCGGCTGAAGATTCATTAAAACATACTTTAGAAAAAGAAGCCCTTTACCGTGAAATTTATAAGCCTTTTATCAAACCGGTTACGGGGTTAATTAATTTTCTTGAAATATTAAAACAAAAAAATATCACAATAGCCATCGCTACTTCAGGCATACAGCCCAATATTGATTTTATGTTTGAAAATATTCCTATCAAAAAATATTTTAAAGTGATTGTGAATTCTTCTCACATTACCAACGGAAAGCCTCATCCGGAAATCTACTTAAAAGTTGCTTCACTGTTAAATATTCCCCCAACAAATTGCCTGGTTTTTGAAGATGCCGTTGTAGGAATACAATCCGCAAAAGCAGCCGGTATGAAAGTAGTTGCTGTAGCTACAACACAAACAAAGGAAGATCTTTCGATTGCTGATATGATTGTGGATGATTTTAATTTTTGATTGTTTACTTGCAAATTGAAATATTTTAATTTATTTTGGGAATTCTTAATTGCGAACTGAGCTAACAAAAATGCCAAAACTTTTTATTTTTATTCTCATCATTTTAATTTCCGCAATATCAATCACTTCCTGTAATAAAGGGGATGAGCCTCAACCAGGGCAGATTGACAGCCTTAAATCGGTTTTGCCGCCACAAATCATTACCATAGCAACCAATGATAACGCTGATTATAATGACTCTTTGGCTATTTCTATAAAGTATGATACCGCCAATAATTCTATCGAACTGTATGAGGGTAATCCTACCAATTCTAATCCCTATAATAAATTAGCATTAAAGTATTTATACAATGATGATGGATACCTTATTGCAGTTAATCAGTATGACAGAAATAATTTTGCAGACATTCCCGAGAACCTGAATGCTACTATAAACCGAACTAATGACAACAAGATTGTTGATATCATTTATGTTGATACGCAAGACCAGATAACAGACACCACTTTTTATTTTTATGAAAATTCTGGTGATACAACGTTTGTTAACACAGTAACCCGCCAGCCGGGCTATTATGATTATAATCTTAATTATAAATTTACCAATACTAATAAATTAATAAGTTACAAGAAGTTCTATAATCCTGATGTACCACGTCATGCAGGTGATGAAACTAACTTTTTCTACAATGCAAAAAATCAGCTTGTCAAAATCCGTTTCGACGATGACTTTAGCGATTCTTATAATGAAATAAACCTTTATTATACATCCGGAATTAATGATGATAAAGAAGATTCATTATGCAGGTTACTGACTGGGAAAGATTATTATTTACCGGATATATCCTGGTTTTATCCCTTTTCGTTCTATTTGGATCATGCTGTTTTTCCTAATTCTTTTTCTTCCACCAATCCAAACCATATAAGCCGCATAACCGCTAAGCATCCGGGGTTAGGTTCAGAAGATGAAGAAGAAGCTACTTTAACGTATGAATTAAACAAAAACAAAACTTTATCTAAAGTAACGTTTCACATTGCAGGAAATGGACAACAACCTGGCCGGACCATAATCAGAAAATTTAATTATTAAAATTTTATCTAAAATCATTTATAAAAAATGAAAAAAACATTTCTGCTTATTTTGCTTTTAGCATCATTTAGTTTAACAACAATTACTTCGTGCAACAAAGGTGATGAGCCGACGCCACAGACAATTGATAGCATAAAATCTGTTTTACCAAAACAAATTATTTGGAAAGAAGGACTTACTACAGCAACTGTCTTTTCAATAAAATATGACACCGCGAATTACAAGATTGAACTTTATGAAGATGACACTACCAATTCAAATCCTTATGATAAGTTAGCCATTTCTTATGCTTATAATAAAGATGGTTATTTGATAAATTTCGATACAAATATCCCGGAATTTTGGGGTGGTATTTTTGATAATGGTTCAGTAAATATAAAAAGGGATGCCGATAATAAAATAATCTATATAGCCTACAATGACAGAGATTATAATGAGAAAGATACTTCCTTTTATAATTATCAATTAGTAAGCGGCGGAACAAATATTTCATCACTTGGAGGATCTAATGGTTATTTTGAAGGGAGCACTGTTTATAATTACGATAATGATAATAAACTACTCGGGTACTCAAGTGATATGGGTCAGGGTTCTGCAACATTCTCATACAATGCTAATAACAGCCTGAGTAAAATAATTGGTAAAGGTATCGGAGAAAACCAAGCTGATTTTTCCTATACTTCAGGTATTCCGGATGAAAAAGAAGATGCATTTTATGAGATTTTATTGGGGAAGGATTATTATTTATGGGATTTGAGTGATTTATTTCCTTTCAATTTTTACTTAGACCCGGATTATGATAATTATTTTATTAGTGCTACTAATCAATATCATGTTTCCAAAATGAAGGACACGCATCAGCCGGATGGGGGTTCCGGAATTGAAGAGGCTACTTTAAGTTATGAACTAAACGAAAATAATTTTTTATCGCATGTAACTTTTAAAATTGATGGTGATTTAGAAGGGGATATTAAACTAAAATACTAAAATTAATTACCAGAGTAAACCAACAAATACAGCTAATTTTTATTTCGATAGTAAAATATCTCATCTTTCATAACAGCCGATATCGGGTTTTGAATCTCTCAATTTATCATCCAGATCGTAAAGGAAAGGTGTAACCACTCCTGCATCAACGGCGGGTGAGTTTGGATGATTGGCAAAATGAAAATCAAAAATATTTCTGGAAACATTGATGCTGTCAAACATCGGCGGTTCATTTATTATGGAAGAAATAAAATCAGCATTTGATATTTGATCTTTCGCTTTATAAAGTACGTGGTCAAACGAAACAGAGAAAAAAGATGAACTCTCTTTATTAATTACAATCTCATTATCTACTGATCCTCCATCTCCCCAAAAAATACAATTTTGAAATAGCGCATTTAACGCAGAAGTTTGGCTGGTGTTGGCATCGGGTAAATAATTGTAAATGCTCAAAACGGGGTCCAGGTGCGAAATGTAAATACTGCCGAACGAAGCCACTGTGCAATTTATAAACTTATAATCTCCTCCATATTCCAGGCTTATATTTTTTCCGCAATTGCTGATTAAGCAATTATCAGCATAAATATTGGTATTGATTCCCGTGATTCCGGCATCATAAATATTTTCAATAATACTTCGCGATAAACTAAGTTTTGGCTTGGCTGTGCCGGAAAGATTTTGGGTAATGATTCCCTGGTATGCATTTTTGATAATTGTATGTACCATTGAATTATTTTCACTGGTATTGCGAAAATAAATTCCCGGCCAGCTTGCGGGTAAATCTTTGTAATCCTCATCCAGCCTGTCTCCTGTAAAAATTACCGGTTCTTCTTTTGTTCCTTTTGCCATCAAGGTTCCATCTACTAAAAAGGGGGCGTTGGCATGTAAGTATATTTTCGTTCCAGCTTCAATATTTAAAGTTGCGCCTGTATCTATTTGGATTCCACCTAAAATGACGTAAGGCAAAGTTTTAGCCCAGTTTACATTTCCATATATGGTTTGATTTTTTAAAAAAACCGCATTTTGGCCATAAGCCTGTAGCTGAACATATTTGTTATTTCCATTGTAATTTATTTGGATACTATCCCTGAGGATAAAAGGAAGCGTTGACGATGAAGGGTCTGCGTTTACCTGTACAAAAACATAAATACTGTCATCACGATTTATTTCCACATCGTCAACTTCCGGGGAGGCTGTTCCGTCAATGTTTATCTTAAAAGGAGAAGAGGAACCTCCGGCGAGTTTGATATTTGAAATTTTAAGTTTCTGATTATTATTATTAAAAATTTTGAAAGACTGTGTTATGGAACCAACATTTGTAAAAACAGTATCAAAGGATAAAGTATCAGCGCTGGTATATAATGAAGCGTCAGGGCTTGTAATGAAAGAATCTTTCTTGCATGAATAAAAAAGAAGGGCCGATAAAAATAAAATAGTGGCTGATTTCAAATTGTTTTCTAATTATTTAATTATTAATTATTTTTCCAATTCTCCCTTTAAACCAGCACGCTTTCTATTTTTCCAAATCCTTTATCAGCCGGAAGCCCTTTCCACAAAATTTTATAAATGGTTTCTGCAATGGGCATCTCAGCATTCACTTTATTATTGATAAGAAACATGCATTTACTGGCATTATATCCTTCGGCCACCATGTTCATTTCAAGTTTTGCAGATTGAACTGTGTACCCCTTTCCGATCATGTTCCCAAAAGTTCTGTTTCGGCTAAACAAAGAATAACAGGTAACGAGCAAATCGCCGAGATAAACTGACGCTGCATAATTAGTTCTTGCTTTTTGATTTTTAGTCACGCTATGATGTTCAATAGAACCCACTTCTATATTTTCAATACCTGCTTTTCTTAGAAACCCCGCCATTTCATCGGCGCTGTTGGCAATCAGGACACTCAAAAAATTATCGCCATATTCTAGTCCATGAGCAATCCCTGCTCCGATTGCATAAATATTTTTAAGAACCGCCGCATATTGAACTCCAAAAATATCTGAATTGCAAATGGGATTTAAATAAGGCGTTTTGAAAAAACCAGAAATTTTATAAGTCATTTTTTCATCTAACCCGGTAAAGGTGAGATAAGATAATTTTTCGGCGGCAATCTCTTCAGCATGGCATGGCCCCAATACCGTGAAATAATTCTTGAGGTTAAAATCAAACTGATCTTTAAGATATTCATTCAGCAAGATATTTTTATCAGGAATAATTCCCTTTACGGCTGAAATTATTTTTTTTTCTTTAAAGATGGTGGGTGATAAATCATTCAGTATGCCTGTGACATAAGCAGATGGAATCACGATAATAATCGCATCGCTTTTATTAATTACATCTTCTGCGCTGCTTGAAAAATTGATAAGGCTTGTATCAAAAAAAGTATTGCTTAAATAATGTGGATTGTGGCGGCGCTTTTTAAAACTATTGATATTTGAATCGCTCCTTATCCACCAATTAATTTGATTTTTATTATCAGTCAATATTTTAGCGATGGCTGTTCCCCAGCTTCCGCTTCCGATAATTCCAAATTTCATGATAGATGTAATTTTGCTATGGCTATTTGAGCAGCAATCTGGCTGGCATCTTTTTTATTGAATGCTTTTGCCTCGGCTACTAACACGCCATCTACCATCGCTCCGATAGTAAACAATCTTCGCCCGTTTTCGAGGCTTTCGTTTAGTGTTTCAAATTCCAATACTTTTCCATTTTTATTGGCCCAACCGTAGAGTTTATTTTTTTGATTGATATCCAGGGTTTCTAAATCCTGCATAAATAAATGAGGGGTTATTATTCTTTCTGTTACCCATTTTTTCGTTTTAGCATAACCTTTATCAAGGTAAATTGCGCCGGCTAAAGCTTCCAGGGTATTTCCAAAAATCTGGGATATTTTTAATGAATGATCAAAATGATTAAAAAGCGTGATTTTTTTCAACCCGATTTTTACTGCAATTTCATTTAGCTGATTCCTGTTCACCATTTTGCTTCTCATCTCGGTTAAAAAGCCTTCGTCTTTATAAGGATAGCGCATGAAAAGATAATCTGCAACGATTGCACTTATCACGGCATCTCCAAGGTACTCAAGGCGTTCGTTATTTTCATCCGAGCCTTCCCGCACTGAACGATGACTCAGCGCCGTCTGGTAAAGATTTAAATGCCTGGGAGAAAACCCCAAAACATTACGTAGTTGTTTACGAAAGCTCCGTTTATTTTTTGATAGAAAGATGTTTTTCAAAAACCGCACAAGGAAAATTAAATTTATCGCTAAAATTAATGAAAATTAATTCTACTTTATAAATTATAGTTCTTTGCCCGTTTAGGCAAAACTACTTCTCCAATTCTTCCCAATATTTAGCGGCGCGCCTGGTATGTGGAATCACGAGGGTTCCCCCGAAAACATTAGTCACAGAAAAGATTTCATACATCTGTTCCTTGGTTACGCCCATTTCTTTTGATTTGCCCAAATGATATTTAATGCAATCATCACACCGGAGCAACGTGCTGGCCATAAGGCCTGGAATCTCTTTTGTTTTTATCCAAAGCATCATCTTAATAAGTATTAGTATCAAGATTCCAGAGTCTCATGACCAGATTATTTTTGCTTAAAATACTTCGTTTATTTTTCACGGAAGTCATTAAACTCTTAAATCTGTCATAGAAAAAAGTTTAAATTAAAGGGAAATTTTTTTCGTTCATAAACGGGGAAGAAAGAAATCTGACGAAGAAAAGTTACAGGCAAGGCTTTTTAAAGTTTGCCAATATTATTAATATCATCATCAAAAGATTTATCCGGCAACCTGTTCAACTGGGCTCTGATAATAAAATAACTGGTGATGGCAAAAGTAAATGCTACAAGTATTATGGATACAATATTATCAACACCAAAGACCATGATTCCAAAAAAAAGACCCACGATTTCAGAAGCGATCCACGCAACAATCGTATAAATTTTCCATGTAATGGTTTTGAGCCCTTTTTGGGAAGCAATTTTTCCAATTTCTTTGGTTAGAAAATAAAGCACAATTAAGTCAAGCATTGCCCGGATTTAATTTTAAAATCAATATTAGATCAAACGAGTGAAATATCAAAGTTGACCAATTGAACAAATTCTTCCAAACGTTGATCAATATCTTTTTTTGAAATTTCTTTTAAACGCTGGGCCCCGAAAGCTTCTACACAAAAACTTGCCATAGCAGACCCGACAATAATAGCTGTTTTCATGTTTTCAAAAGTGATGTTTTTTGTATGGTCAATGTGGCCAATAAAGCCTCCTGCAAATGCATCGCCTGCGCCTGTTGGATCAAATACATCTTCCAATGGCAAAGCCGGAGCAAAAAAAGCCTCATTTTTATGAAACAATAATGCGCCATGTTCGCCTTTTTTGATTACCAAAAATTGTGGCCCCATTTTTAGAATCGATTTGGCGCCTTTCACGATAGAATATTCTCCGCTAAGCTGGCGTGCTTCGCTATCATTTATCAACAATACATCCACCTTTTGCAAAACTTTCTTCAAATCTTCCATGGCGGTTTCCATCCAAAAATTCATTGTATCTAAAACAACAAGCTTAGGTCGTTTGCGCAATTGCTCAATAACGCTCAATTGCAGGGACGGCGCCAGGTTTCCCAACATTAAATATTCAGCACCCTGGTATTCTTCCGGTACTTTTGGATTAAAATCAGCAAGCACATTAAGGTCGGTCACCAGGGTATCGCGGGTATTCATGTCCATGTGGTATCTGCCGCTCCAGAAAAAAGATTTCTGATCGGAAACTATCTCAACGCCAGATAAATTGACACCGCGTTTTTTTAAATCATTCATTTCTTCTTCCGGAAAATCATAACCTACAATAGAGATTTGCTGAATAGGATTTGTTAAATGACTGGCAGCATGCGCCACATAAGTCCCGGAACCACCAACGATTTTGTCTGTTTTGCCAAAAGGGGTTTCTATCGCGTCAAAAGCCATCGAACCAAGGGAAATTATTGCCATAAGAAAATATATTATTTTTTAATAGCTGCAAATGTAAAAGATAATAACCGATTGATTAAAATACATAATGTTAATCACTTTAGGCGGAGTAGTATCTCAACCGGAAAAATAAAAATTATCTTTGTAGCTTAAATTTTTTCAAATGCTTTTATCAATTCATCCCGTGAATCCACAGCCACGCCTGATCGGGCAGGTGGCTGAATGTTTGAAAGATGGTGGAATAATCATTTATCCTACGGATACGATTTATGGTCTTGGCTGCGACATTCATCATCCTAAAGCAGTGGAAAGAATTTGCAGAATAAAAAAAATAGAGGCTAAAAAATCGCAGCTTTCCTTTATTTGCCGCGATTTAAGCCACCTCAGCGATTTTACAAAAAGTATCGACACGCCCTTATACCGCATGCTAAAGTTATGCCTGCCGGGGCCTTATACCTTTGTTTTACCTGCCAGCAAGCTGGTGCCAAAAATTTTGAAAAGTAAAAAGGAAACAATTGGTTTGCGTGTACCCAACAACGTTATATGCCAAAAGATACTGGAAGAATTGGATACTCCCATCTTAAGCGCTTCTCTTCCGGGAGAAATGGTTGAAGAGTTTACTGATCCTGAAATAATTTATGAAACTTTTGGAAACCAGGTGGACATAGTAATTGATGGCGGCCCCGGAGGTATTATTCCTTCCACGGTTGTCGATTGCACCACTGATGAATGGGTGGTTCTTCGTGAAGGATTGGGGGAATGGGCTGCCTGAATTTATCTTTCGCAGTGAAACAACAAATAAGGTAAATTTTTATTTTATTCTATTAGAAATAAACAGCCAAACCAGTGAACGGATAAATAAAGGCATTTTTTATTTTAATCCTCCATTAATATTTCAGGTTCTTTTGCATAAGCCGGCCAGATCTTAAAACTTTTGCGGTGATAGCGACAAAGTCCATGAATTTCAATGGCAGCGCGGTGTTCACGGGTTCCATAGCCTTTGTTTTTGTTCCAATAGTACATCGAATATTTACCGTGTAGATTTTCCATGTATTCATCGCGGTAGCATTTAGCCAAAACACTAGCGGCAGCGATGGATGCATACATTCCATCACCTTTTATAATACATTGGTGAGGCAATTGCTTATATTTTTTGAAACGGTTTCCATCAACTAACAATAATTCCGGCGCCATTTTAAGTTTATTTAATGCCAGGTGCATTGCTTTAAAAGAAGCCTGCAAAATATTAATCCGGTCAATCTCCGCATTGGTAACGCTTGCAACAGCATACGAATAGCATTCCTCTTCGATAACCGGCCTTAATAAAATTCTCTCCTCTTTTGTAAGTTCTTTCGAATCATTTAATAAGGGATGATAAAAACTTTTGGGCAGAATAACAGCCGCCGCATAAACAGGGCCCGCGTAGCAGCCGCGTCCTACTTCATCCACGCCCGCTTCAAGAAATTTATTATGAAAAAAAGGTAGCAACAAATCCGGCAGTTTTTTTCAAAAGTAGCAATCACTTTTTATTAAGCATTCATTAAGTTTTCAACATGTAATTTTAAATTGATCTGAAAAAGAAAAGTATGTGCATGGAAGTTACCTTTGAATGGTTTATTTTCCGTATTATATATCCAAAACGTAAACCAGAAAAGATGGCTGAGATCATATTGAAAAAAACAAATAAGAATATTGCCGCATGGCTTTACATAGGGGTTTTTATGTTGGTAATACAAATTGTATTGGGCGGCATTACCAGGCTAACTGAATCAGGATTAAGCATTACAGAATGGAATCCAATAACAGGTGCCCTGCCGCCATTGAATCATGGGGAATGGATTACAGAATTTTCAAAATATAAAGGAACAGACCAGTTTCGCCATATTCACGCTGATTTTTCTTTAAGTGATTTTAAAAAAATATTTTTTTGGGAATGGTTTCATCGCAATTGGGCAAGGCTGATGGGTCTTGTGTTTTTGCTGGGTTTTTTTTATTTCCTGCTTAAAAAACAATTCAAAAAAGACATGATCATTCCTTTTATCATTTTGTTTTTGCTGGGAATGATTCAGGGAGCCATCGGCTGGATCATGGTGGCCAGTGGACTGGTGCCCGACAGGTTATTTGTGGACCACATAAAACTGGCAACCCACTTTATGACAGCATTAATTTTGTTGGTTTATACTTTTTGGTTTGCCTTAAGCATTTCGGTCCCTTCGGCAATGAAAAATTTTAATAAAAGTTTACGCAACATTACCTGGACAATTTTAGTGATTCTATTTTTTCAATTGATTTATGGCGCTTTTATGGCAGGTTTGCACGCGGCAACGGCAGCACCAACCTGGCCTACCATAAACGGACAATGGTTCCCGGCATCTATGAACAGGCTTTCGCCCGGCTGGAAAAACTTTTTAGACAATAAGATCACGGTTCAATTTATTCATCGCGGATTTGCTTATACAATTCTGGTATTGGTAATTATCTGGACCTCGCACGCAAGAAAGTTCAGGGGAAGTGCGTTATTTTCAAGAACAAAATATCTTCCTTTGTTTTTAGTTCTTTTACAGGTGGCTCTTGGAATTTCAACTGTTCTTCTTTCTCCTTACGGAGATAATTTAGTTTGGTTTGGCGTTGCTCACCAGTTGGTAGCTATTTTGTTTTTGATGTCAATAATTTTTATGCTTTATATTATCAGGCCGGCTATAGTGCAACAAAACTTTTTCTAAAAGACTGAAATTAAAAGAAATGAAAAGGGTTTTTCATAATTTTTATTATTCCTTTCCGGTTCAGTTGTTGCTGCTTCATTTTAGAAAATCGCAGGTATTATTGATTCTTTGGTTCATATTATTTCTTACCATTTCCGGTTATTTTATGGGTTCATTTGGTGCTAATACATTATTTCTTGCACCTGAATATTTGGGCTCAGTGAATTTAGCGGGCGCTGCTATTACCGGCGTTGCAACCGGAATATTCATGATGAGCTGGAACATTACAACATTTATACTTCATAGCGCCAGGTTTCGTTTCCTGGCAACAAGTTCTCAGCCTTTTTTAAAATATTGCCTTAACAACGCTATTATCCCGGCCGCTTTTTTGATTTTGTATTTCCTTGAGGCACTATATTTCGACAGGGTAAAAGAATTAATTCCATTGAAACAGTTTCTGTTAATTGTTTTTGGATTTGCCGCAGGTTTTTCTCTTCTTCTCCTCATTTCCTTTCTTTATTTTTTTGGCGCTGACAGAACAATCATCAGGACTTTGCCAACTGTTTTAAAGGATATTGATGAAAATAAAATTCCGGAAACTACTGAAGAAAAGATATTGAGCGATGATTTTGGCCTGCCGGTTAAAAACTATTTAAGCACGAGGTTGAAAGTAAAAAATGTCAGGCCAGTAAAACATTACAGTCAAAATTTTTTAGATGTAATTTTCAAGCGCCACCATTTTTCGGCGATGCTTTCTGTTTTGTTTGCATTTATTTTTATGGTATTTATTGCATTTTTTCTTGACAACAGGATTTTTCAGATTCCGGCAGCAGCCAGCATTCTCTTGTTTTTTGCCATATTAATATCTGTAATGGGCGCGCTTTCTTATTTTCTAAGAAGCTGGAGTTTGTTATTGGTAATCCTTTTATACGCTGTGCTTAACATTCTTTATAAATATGATGTAATTGACCCCCGCAACAAAGCGTACGGACTCAATTATTCAAGTCCCGAAAGGCCGGATTATTCCCTCCAGGGCCTGGAAGCAATAAGTACTTCGGCGAAAGTAGAAGCTGACAAAAACAATATGATTAGCATACTTGAAAAGTGGAAACATAAGCAGCATGAAGAAAAACCATTGATGATCCTGTTTAATTTTAGTGGTGGTGGCGTAAGAAGCGCCAGTTTCTCGATGAATGTTTTGCAGGAATTAGATAGTATAACCAGAGGGGAAATTATGAATAAAACTGTGATGATGACTGGCGCTTCCGGGGGAATGCTTGCCGCGGCTTATTTCAGGGAATTATCAAGATTAAAAATGAACGGCGCGCGTATTGATCTGGAAAACAAAAAATACCTTGATAATATTTCAAAAGATTTGCTGAATCCCGTCTTTTCTTCTTTGATAACCAGAGACCTGATTTCTCCTTCGCAAAAATTTTCGTATGGCCATTACCGTTATGTTAAGGACCGTGGTTATGCTTTTGAAGAAAAACTGAACTTAAATACGAATTATGTACTTGACAAACCAATTGGTTTTTACACTAAAGATGAACAACAGGCAAAGATCCCGCTGATGATTTTAAATTCAACAGTAACCCGCGACTTTAAAAAAATGATGATCTCATCACAGCCCATAAGCTTTATGATGCAGGCGTCATTCAAAGATAGTACCTCTCAGATTACCGGCCCGGATGCCGTTGATTTTGCCGCTTTTTTTAAAAACATGGATCCAATGAATTTAAGGATGTTAACCGCGTTGAGAATGAATGCAACGTATCCTTATGTTTTGCCTGCCGTGTGGCTTCCTTCAAAACCAATTATTGATGTGATGGACGCCGGCCTTCGTGACAATTCCGGAGCGGAAACCACCTATCGTTTTCTGAATGTGTTTAAAGACTGGATCAATGAAAATACAAGCGGTATTTTAATTATCCAGGTTCGCTCAAGAAAAAAAGGTAGCTGGGATAATGGCTATAAGATAGGAGGTATTTCTGAAATTATTACTAATCCTTTTACAATGATGCAAACTAACTGGTTTACCCTGCAGGATTATTTCCAGGAAGATGAGCTCTCCTATTTAAAAAATTCTTTTGGAAACCGGCTTCATCGCGTGTCGTTTATGTATGTGCCAAAAACCATTGATGGCGAAGCGCCACTTAATTTCCATTTAACGGCAAGTGAAAAAAAAGAAGTAAGTGCTTCTTTGCTCAGAGATAATAATACCAAAGCTTTGGAGCAGGTTGAAAGATTTTTGCGGGCGGATTCCTCTTCCGGAAAATAGATTTTAAAACCAGCCTCTTTTCTTAAAAATCCAAATCATCCACACTGGTATGATCAGCATTAATCCAACGGCAATAAAAAAGCCATAAGGGTTGTGCAGCCACGGAATTCTTATAAAGTTCATACCAAAAATTCCGCCGATGACTGTTGCCGGTGCGAGAAGGCAGGTAACCACAGCCATCACTTTCATCACCTCGTTCATTTTTAAATTCACATTGCTCAAATACAGGTCCTGCAGATTTATCATCATATCGCGATAGTTTTCTGCCAATTCATTGGCCTGTATTATGTGGTCATAAATATCTTTAAAGTATCTTTCTGTCTTTTCTTCTATCAGGACGGTTTCGCTACGCAGGATTCCGTTTATCATTTCGCGAACAGGAGAAATACTTCTTTTTAAAAAGATCAATTCTTTTCTCAGAAAATTGATTTTTGCAAGCGTTCTGGTGTCTGCCCGATGTGCAATGTCTTCTTCAAGGTCTTCAATTTTTTCTCCCAGTTTTTCCATCACAACAAAATATTTATCAACGATAAGGTCAATGAGAGAATAAAATAAATAATCGGGTTTTGAGTCTCTGACTTTGCTTCCTTTAATTTTTATTTTTTGACGCAAAAGATCAAATACATCTCTTGAGGCATCTTCCTGGAAACTAAGCACGAAATTATTTCCAAGTACAATGCTGATCTGTTCGCTTTCCACAGAAATTATTTCTTTATTTAGATAAAGCATGTTTAGAAGGCAAAAGATCAGATGATTCAGCTCATCCATTTTTGGTCTCTGCCCTGAACTTAAAATGTCTTCTGCAATAAGCGGATGAATGCCAAAATGCTCACAAATTCTGTCAATATCACCTTTTTTGAGTCCATCAAGATTGATCCACACATTTTTTGAACTATACAAATACTCAAAAGTATCTTCTATCGAATTCAACTGTTTGCAATCTACCTCCTCGCTGTCATATTCGTAAACATAAATTACCGTTTTTTCAGGCTCCTTTCTTAATGGCGCGATCGTTGGATTTACCTGGAGAACCTTTTTGGTAATCAGCCTCTCTAAAGGTTTTATGAATGACAAGTAACCATCGGTTTTCATATACACACTTTTTTGTGAAAATAAAAGGCTAATGTTTAAGGCTTGAAGAATCTATTTTGATCACTGATTTTGGTTCACTGCTGGCAAATATATCGCGGTAAATTTTCCAGTTTCCGGATTCCTGTTGCCATAATGCTATATACGAACCATTATCTGACTGCTTTCCTTTTTTATCTGCGAGAATATATTTTCCTTCTTCAACTAAAATGGCGCTATCGCCCCAGATTTTTATAGTATTTAATTTTACTTCAGTTGAGCCGGACCTTATCATTTCAGTAAAATAATGACCAATGTCTTTTCTTCCTTCTATAGGAGCCCGGTTTGCCAGTATTAGCTGGGCATTGGTTGTAAATGATTGGGCAATTTCTGCAGAATCATTGGCTTTATAGGATTTTATAAAATGTTGGTTAGACTGCATTACAGAGGCTTCACCTTGTTTTAGATCAAAGGCAGAAGCCGATTTTTCAATTTCAATCTTATCCTGCTGGCTACAGGAAAATAAAACAAAACAAACAATAACCAAAATCAGGCAGCGATTAAGCGTAACATGCATTTGAATAAAATTAATGTATTTAAAAAGTATAATAAAGATAAAATTAAGCTTCTTAAAAAAGAGACATTAATTTTTTTGCTTTTTCAAAATCTTCCGGAGTGTCAATAGCAACGGGGCTTTCGTCCGTCAAAACCATTTTAATTTTTATACCGTTTTCAACATAACGAAGTTGTTCCAGTTTTTCAATTTTTTCAAGAGAGGTCGGTTTCTGGCTGGTAAAGTTCATCAAAGCTTTTTTCCTGAATGCATAAATGCCGATGTGTTTATAATAAACCGGGGTGATATTTTTTTCGCGATGATAAGGAATCACACTTCTTGAAAAGTAAAGTGCATTATTGTTTTTATCAACTACCACTTTTACGTGATTAGGATTATTGATTATTTGTTCGTTTACTATGTGAAACATCAGCGATGCCACTTCTGTTTCTTCCTTCTCATCGTTTTCAAAAGCTTTTAATAAATTTTTCAACAAAGATTTTTTTACAAAAGGTTCATCACCCTGCACATTTACTACAATGTCAACGTCAATATCGGCTACCGCTTCCGCAATGCGGTCGCTTCCGCTTTCATGTGGCTTTTTACTCATGACGGCATATCCTCCATTTTCAACGATCTCATTAAAAATGACCTGGCTATCGGTTACAACAATTACCTCATCAAACAATAAAGTGGCGACAGTATTTTCATACGTGTGGCGAATGATGGTTTTGTCACCAAGCATTTGCATCAGCTTACCTGGAAAACGGGTGGCAGCATAACGGGCAGGTATAAACGCAATTGTTTTCATTTAATTTTGATTTGCTACGATTTCATCTATATCAATTGTGGAATTAAAAACTTCCGGCAAGGTTTCGCTTTCATATTGGCAGGAAGAACATTGATAAACATTCCTGGCAGAAATGGCGTAACTACCAAATAGCCACGTTAATATCGCGGTGGCAAGATTTGCAGTGGTTTGCTTAGGGACGAGTTCGATTGTTTTATTTCCGCAGCGGGGACAAACAGCCGTTTGACGGTAAGCCTCATCAAATTCCTTCAATAATTTATTGGCTTCTTCCAATTGATTTTTTTTTACGATCAGCTTAATGCCACCAACAGCATTGGATAATATAGGATCTACAGTAACTGTAAATTCATCTTTTAAGAAACAATCAATTCCGGCTGCTCTTAACCTGGTCAGGATGATGTGAGCGGAAAAATAATTCTGAAAAGTACGTATGGTTACGAGGTTCATTAATTCATTTTTGAATGAATTAAAAATACTGAATTTGTTTGATGAAAAATGAAACTACCCTTAAAAGATTGTTGAAATAAAAAAGGAGTTGAATGGCAACTCCTTTTTTATTTTTTATAAAACTTTATTTTTAATTATTCAGCATCAGCGGCATCACCAACATCAGCAATTCTTCGTTTTCTTCCTGTTCGGTCGGTTTGATAATTCCTGCCTTGGTAGGCGTGCTTAATTCGATTACAATTTCAGTTGTATCTGCGGCGTTTAGCATTTCTATCAAAAATTTTGCATTAAAAGCAATCTGCATATCCTCGCCATCATACTGGCAGGCCATTCTTTCGTTTCCTTCAAAACTAAAATCAACATCCTGCGCCGAAAGTTGCAATTCGCTTCCTGTGATAGACAAAGCCACCTGGTTGGTGCTTTTATTACTAAAAACATTTATACGGCGCAAAGCATTTTGAAAATCATTTTTATTCACAGTCAGTTTGTAAGGATTATCTGACGGGATCACCACTTTATAATCAGGAAATCTGGCATCAATAAGGCGGCATACCAATTCTATTTCATCCTGTTTTACAAAAAGATGATTGCTGTTGTACGAAATGGTCAAAACCTCATCGGTATTGGGTAATACATTCTTTAATAAATTCAGTGGTTTTTTGGGAACAACAAAAGATACTTTTTCAGGAGAAGAAACATCGGTGCGTGTAAACCTTACAAGGCGATGTGCATCTGTTGCAACAGTGGTTATACCGTTTG
Source organism: uncultured Chitinophagaceae bacterium (assembly GCA_963741705.1). Lineage (GTDB taxonomy): Bacteria > Bacteroidota > Bacteroidia > Chitinophagales > Chitinophagaceae > Ginsengibacter. Next base: position 84,928 of record CAVUJE010000012.1, read on the forward strand.
AAGTAAGTTCGAAAAACATTCCTGTCATTGCCGGGCGAAGTTCATCAGTGCTGGTGGCAAAAATGCATTTATTAATGGCAGTAACCAAAGCGGAAGAAGCCATGGTAAAAGAATCGGCACTTTCGGCCAAAGGTTCCTTGGGAAAATTATCCGCATTTTCACCCATCACTTTATATTTCCCATTGTCACTTGTAATTTCAATTGCATTGTTTTTGTCAATATTAAAAGTGAGGGGTTGCTCCGGAATATTTTTAAGCGAATCGTGAAGAATTTTTGCGGGAATACAAACACGTCCGCTGTCTTTTGCCTCTACATCCATGTGAATTTTCATAACGGTTTCGAGATCAGTAGCAACTATAGTAAGCTTATTTTTTTCAATTTCAAATAGAAAATCTTCAAGAATAGGCAAAACTGTATTGGCGCTGATAACCCCATTTATTTGTTGAACATGCTTTAATAATTGCGAAGAGGAAACAATGAACTTCATATAAAATGTTTAATGCCAAAGATAAAAGATTCAAATTAATGATCAGAAATAAAAATCAATACATATACAGTGACACAATGAAAATTATGGGAGATCTTTTAGGGTTGAATTTATTGTCCTTTACTTTTCCGGATTTCTTTCCTGAAGAGAAAATAATTGCTAATGGTAAAACCCACCCAGCAAATAACCAATAAAGACCTTATCCAAATCTTAAAAGTATTTTTTTCTGAAATGGCTTCATCCAACGTAAAAACTCCCGTAATTATCAGGATAAATCCTATAAAAATGAGAAACAAGTACCAGTTCTTTTTTTTCATTTTTTTCTTTTGAATAGAAATGCTAAAATACGGCTCTTTTAATCGGCGAATTTCCCCTTCGCTGCTTAAATTTCTTTATGAATAGTAAAACCTATTTTTGTAATAATATAAAATATATGGAAGTAAAAAATAATAGGATTGCTTTGTTAGTGGATGGAGATAATGCGCAATCAAAAATGATGGACCTGGTTTTGGAAGAAGCTTCCAAATATGGGAAGGTAACCATCCGCAGGGTTTATGGCGATTGGACTACCCAACACATGAACCACTGGAAAAGCCAGTTGAATGAAATGGCATTTAACCCGATTCAAAAGTTTTCCTACACCACCGGCAAAAATTCTACGGACAGCGCATTGATCATTGATGCGATGGATATTTTACATGCTGACCTTGTAGATGGATTTTGTATCGTTTCAAGCGATAGCGATTATACAGGTTTGGCAAAAAGAATAAGAGAGGCTGGTATTTTTGTGATGGGCATAGGTGAAGAAAAAACGCCTTCAGCTTTTGTGAAATCCTGCGAAATTTTTACTTATGTTGAGAATCTTGAACCGAAGAATGAGAATTCCGAAACCCCGGAAAAGAAAGAAAAAGTAAAAAAGCAAAACCCCAAAACAACGCATAACGTTAATAAAAAGCTTATCAACAAAGCGTATGACATGAGCATTAATGAAAGCAACGAAGCGTATATTTCTACATTGGGCATTAATCTGCGAAAGCTTGATCCCAGCTTTGATGTGCGCACGTACGGTTGTAAAACGCTCACCCAGTTTTTTTCAAAACTCACGGGATTTGTAGTGGTAGATAATGTGGTAAATGGATTAAATAATCCTTTGATAAAAAAAGACGAACCGCGAAAAGGGAAATAAAAATTGGGTTTAAAAGTTCGTTTACTGCAATTGAATCCGGGAAAAAATAACCTTTACAATTCCGGCGGATTGTCTTTCCAGTTCCATAAATAACGGGATGCATACGTGCGGTAAGGGCTCCATTTCAAAGAAATTTTTTCAATCTTTTTTGCTAACAGTTTCTTATCGGTTTCTTTAAGATTATATAATTTGATAACGCCTTGTTTTAAACCAAGATCATCTAATGCAAACACATCTTCGCGGCCGAGCGTAAACATTAAAATCATTTCAACGGTCCATTTGCCCACGCCTTTTATTTGTGTTAATAATGAGATAACTTCTTCATTGCTCATTTTATGCAATTGCGCATCTGTGATTTTGTGTTCAATAAAAAACCGGCAAACATTATGAACATAAGAGGCTTTGGCGTTGGAAAAACCAATACTCCGGAAGGTTTCCGGCGGCGTTTCTAAAATTTGTTTTGCGGTAGGTTCTTTGCCATTGTATAATCCAAGAAATCTTTGGTATAAAACTTTGGCAACGGTGGTGCTTAATTGCTGGCTCAAAATGGAGGAACATAGACGCAGGTAAACTTTATTTCTTTTTTCCAAAACAAAAGGCGGTTGTGAATCAATTACTTTTTTAAGTCTTTTATCTTTGGACAAATGGCCGATATGATTCATGCAAATTCAACTTTTTCTTTTAGGAAAATCAGGAGGTGAAATTATGAAAATAGCGTTTTTTTCACTTCTCACTTAGTTCCATTAATAGTAAAGAAACAAATACTCCCAATTTTTATTTTGGTTTAAATCTATAAAATAGAATTGCTGGTGACAAGGTTCCCTCCTTTTGAAACAAATGAATCTAATTTGCTTTTCAGCATTTCATTATTAATTGCTTTCGTAGCGTCTGTAATGATTGTTGTTTTGAAACCAAGTTCCAATGCGTCCATTGCAGTGAAGTAAACACAAAAATCAGCAGCGAGGCCCGCCACAAAAATAGAATCGGCACCTTTGTCTTTAAAGTAAGCCGCTAAGCCGGTGGATTTTCTTTTTCCATTATCGAAAAAACCACTGTAGCTGTCAATATTTTTATCCATTCCCTTCCGGAAGATGGCTTCTATTTTTTTTGTATTTAAATCTTTTGAAAAATCCGCGCCCTGCGTTTGTTGAATGCAATGGTCAGGCCATAAAACCTGTGGCAATCCATCAAGGTCAATTTCTTCAAATGTTTTTTTTCCGGGATGGTTAGAAGCAAAACTTTTATGTTCTGCCGGATGCCAATCCTGCGTAGCTACCACAAGATCAAATTTTTCCTGGATATCGTTAGTGACCGGAATAATATCAAATCCGTTTTTAACGGCCAAAGCCCCACCCGGTAAAAAATCATTTTGAACATCAACAATGATCAGCGCTTTCATAATTCAGATTAAATTTCTATTGAAGTTTTTATTCAAACGGGTGAGGCTTTGCGTAATAATCGAAGATGATTTTCTCATCTGCTTTACTCACAGGTTGATCCTCATCATAAAGCGGACAATTTTCAACCTGGTCTGTAGTTACATTTACAATTACGATCTTATTGTCCCATTTTACTTCCTTGATCCATCCTACAGGCAAAAGAATCTTCTTGCTGCTTAGCCAATCGCCGGTATCAACCACCAGGTAATTAATTTTCCAGTCAGCGTTGTTAATAATAAAATCTTTTACTTTTCCAATTTCCCCATCTGTAGCATGAATGGTGTAACCTTTTACTTCGGAGGTACTTCTCAGGTGCGGATCAAAGTCTGCCTGGTCTTCTACCGGTATATTTTCGGGAGGTATTATTTCGCTTGTATATAAATCGCTGGGCATGGCCCCAAAAATTCCCGCTCCGTGTGCATCTGCACCCCAGTAAGAATCCCATGTATAATAGGAGGATAATTCTTCCTCGTGTTGGCGTGAAACCGGTTTGGCAGTATCAATGTCAGGGCTTTTTTCTATCTGGCTTTTGGTAAGGTTTACCGGAAATTCTTCGTTTTCCCAATCAGGTGTTAACAAAGCTTCCGGCGAAATAAGAACTTTCTTTCCCGAGAACCAATTGCCCGTTTTTATCACGAGATAGCGGATAGTCCAGCTAATATCATCAAAATAAAATTCATCAACTTTTCCTATTTCACCATCGGTTTCTTTGAGTGAATATCCTTCAAAGTTTTTGAGACTGCGTTTCATAAAATAAATTTTTAATTTTTAATACTTCTGATTTTAATGTAGCAAGCATTATTCCAATAATCACGGATTAACCTGAGCGAAGCTTTTACTTTGATAAATTAGCAGCTTCAATATAAATCTGTTTTACCTGGGGGAATTTTTCTTTTATCATTTTCTCAAGCCGTGTGATACTACTGACAATTTGAACGCCTGTAAGTTCTTTTTTAAATTCAAGATTCAAAGCCAATAAAACTTCATCAGGCGAAAGCTGCATAGTTAAAGGCGTTTTTACCTCACGGACGTCGTCATCTTCCCTGATTAACTTTTCTGTTTCATCAACCAATTCCATTCCCGCGCTTTCGCCGATCAGTAAGTTATGGCTTTCAATAATCATAAGTATGGCTATCACCGTTAGCACAAGGCCGATCATAACTGAAGCAATTCCATCTATCAAAGGACTATTGAAATAAGAAGACAAAATCACTCCCAGGAAAGCTATGAATAACCCCGCCAGGTCAGCCGCGTCTTCATATATTACAATAAAAAATCCGGGGTCTTTGCTGTTCCGCAGTTTTTTCCAAAAATTTTTTTCGGTCCGGGAATTTTTTAATAAATCTCTTATGGCAATATAAATTGATACGCTTTCAAAAATAAAAGCGCTGGCCAGCACCATGTAATTCCAGATAACATTTTCCATTGGGCTTGGATGCAGAATATGATTGATACCTTCATACACAGACATCCCGCCTCCTATGCCAAAAATGAGGATAGAAACTATCAGCGACCAGAAATATAATTCCTGCCCGTGGCCAAACGGATGTTGCTTATCAGGGGGCTTTTTGCTTCTTTTTATTCCAAGAAGAAGTAGCAATTCATTGCTGGTATCTACTACACTGTGAATGCCCTCAGAAAGCATAGAGGAACTTCCTGTAAAAAAAGCAGCTATAAATTTAATGGCAGCTATCAGGGCGTTAGCAATGAGAGCACCATAAATAGAAGATTTCGATTCGGCCATTCTGTATTTTAATTTATCCTGTCAAATTCATTTTGTGCAATTTGTTTATTTACTGTATTTAAAAAAATAGTAAATAATGAAGAATGAGATTCGTTTGAATCAGTTTGTTTTAACTGGCTAACCATTTGCAACATTGCGCTTTGGATATACAAGTCTTTTTTCCCATATTCCCAGATAGGATAAATAATTTTTGCAAAAAGGCTTTCAAAACTCCACACCATGGTTTGTATCCGGACAACCCGGTTTTCGTCTTCAAAAATGGATTGAGGGAAATGAGTCAATTTATAAGAAAAAAGATCGGCGATAGCTTGAAGGCTGAGCACCGCTGTTTCAGGGTCATTAATTCCCGGGCTTAGTGCCTTCAGGGCCACTTCTGCCAGTTGATGAAATCCATAATAATAATTTTGCTCAATATCCTGGCCATTGTAAAAATCAATGTGAATTAAAAGGTCTTTTATTTCATCCCCAGATAATTTCTGTTGGCTATAAAAGTCAACTATAGGTATTCCTTTTAAAACATAGCTGCCGGCTGGTTTTAAAAAATGTACGAGGCCTTCATATTTGACGGCAAATTTTATAAGTTGTTTTTTGTCAAATCCCTGTAAATACCCGGAGTGCTCCATACAGACTGTTTGGCAATTCCACTTTGGCAACAGGAATGCAGCAGGTGTTTGTTCGGTACTACTTTTCTCCAAAGAATCCCTTGTATCCTCATGCACACGACTAATAATGGTTTGAAATTTTACGGATTGGGTAACATAATGAAGAAAATAAATAAAAATAAAAATATCCACAACGGTAATTATCAGCAATAAATAAATACTGAGCGCAGGAATATAAATGCCTGAATCAATATCGCGGATGGTTGTTAATAAGCTCAGTGCATAAACGATGCTGCCGATATAAACTCCCAGAACGAATTGTTGAAAACGATTGGCGATCATTCCTTCCAGCATTCGGTTGCTCATTTGCGAAGCTGCCTGGTTAAGCACGATCATCACCATGGAGAAACTAAAAACCGTAAGTGAAATAATGCCACCGGCAATAGTAGAAACAATGCTCCTGGCCGTGTTGGCATCGCGCAAGCTTATCCATCCCGAACTGGCCTTGATGTGTTTTCCGGTTTGGGAAAAATCAAATTCCTGCATCAGTACCGCAAGAATGAGAAAACCAATAGCAATAATGGCGGGATAGAAGGCAATACTATTTACTATTTTAAAATAATTATTGCGTAGCCATTTTAAAAATTTATTGATCATAAATAAGATTGTGCCGAACAGTCTCAAAAATTAAACCTAAAAAACAAGGTTGTTTTCAGTAAACGAACTTTTAATTGAAATTTTTAATTTATTCCTGATTATGATAATGGCAGCATTTTATTGTAAAGAATACCTGTTTCTGCAGGTAAAAATCTATACTATTATTTTGCAAAGGTTTGTTTCGGAAATTTATTCATCGGGTCCTGATTCATTCTTTTTCTAATGCATATTTATGATTTTTCTGTGGTTCTACATACAACCTGTCTACTACTTTTAATACAATTACTACGATTGGAGTGGCAAGCAATACTCCCCAAAAACCTGCTACGATTCCAAAGGCCACCTGTGCAAAAATGGTAAGCGCCGGCGGCAGGCTTACCATTTTTTGCTGGATGATAGGTTGAGTAACGGCACTTTGAATAATTTGAACTCCCGTATAAATACACGCCACAATAATAGCCGTAGATGGCCCCTGCATAAGCCCGAGTAAGACAGCAGGGATTACCGCGATCAGCGGACCGAAATTGGGAACTAAATTTAAAATTCCTGCAATTAGCGCCAGCGTTAATATCAGGGGCATTCCCAATATCCACAAACCAATGCCTGTGAAAACGGCAATAAAAAAGAAGCCGATAATTTGTGCTTTTATCCATTTTTTTAAAACGGAATTCAATTCATCAAGCAATTTATCTCCCTTATCTTTTGCTTTGGGAGGCAAAATGTGTATAAGGCCTTTTTTATAAAGCATGGGGTCAACTGTAAAAAAAATGGCAAAAAGAAGTACCACGTATATATCACTTAGCACTCCAAAAGTGCCCGAAAAAAATTTCTTGGCAACGGATTCTACTTTGATCGAACTGGCGGCATTATTCATATAATAAAGAGCTTTAGTCCCCAGATCAGATTGATTCAACTGCTCTTTTAAATGTTGAATGGTTTGCGGTAAAGTATCAGATAATTCCGCGATCTGATTTTGGAGCCGCGCTCCTACAAACCAGAAAAATCCGGCGACCAAAAGAATATTTATAAACACAGAAAGAAAAAGACAAAGCTTTGACGACCAATGAAGTTTATGCTGAATTAAATTAGCAAAACCCCGGAAATATACCGCAAGAAGAATCCCTGCCAATGATAAAAGAAATACTCCAAACAAAGTTTTGAAAAGAAGTAGAAGAACAATTATTAAGGCAAAGATTCCTCCTGTAATCCAGACTTTTTTTGAGAAACTTAATTGAGAATTGGTTGAGGGCGAGTCGATGTCCTGCATAGTACTTACTTATATTATTGATTTAAATAAAAAAGCACACAAACGCTGTGCCCTGATTGAAATTGAAAAAAATCTTTTTGAAATACAAAAGATTTAATTACAAAATCAGGTAGGCATTGCTGTTATGTTTTATGAGAAACATTTTATAATAATATAAACCCTTCCTTTTTCTAATTCAGGATAAAAAAAGGGGTTATTTGTCGATTCACTATAAAAACATATCAACCGAAATTGATCCGGCTTTTATTGATCCGGCTTTTATTTAAAAAGTAGTAAAATCTTTATGAATTTGTTTTTCCGCCTTTTTTTCTTTATATTAAATATAATTATTATTCACCTTTAAAAATAAAAATACACTATGACTAAGTTTGAAACCTTTGTAGGAAAGAACAATGAACATTATTTCAGATTGATAAACGAAGAAGGTAAAGTTCTTTTATCCAGCGAAGGCTATACTCAAAAAGAGAGTCTTTTAAATGGTATTGAATCTGTGAAAAGAAATATTGCATTACCTGATAAATACGAAATGAAAACCGCCGAAAACGGTAAACATTTTTTTAACCTGAAAGCCGGAAATGGTCAAATAATAAGCACCAGCGCAAAATGGGACAGCCCAGATACCCGCCATACCTGGATGCAGAAAATGAAAACAGAAGTGCCTGCAGCGCAGGTAATGGAAGAAAAAAAATAGTATCCGGTATTTTATAAATGAGGCCGCATTTTAAAAGAGGTGGCATTTTTTTACTTTTAAAATATTATTATACGATCAAAAATGTAACGTAAGCACTTTGCACTGTTATAAGCTAATTCTGTGATTTTAAAAAATTCACTATTTCATTCATCTCATCATTTTTTAGGATTCCGCCATAAGCCGGCATATTTTTACCACCGTTTACAATTCTAACTTTTAATTCCCCGATAGATAAACGGCTTCCGACAGTAGTAAGGTCGGGGCCATCAATTCCTCCGTAGCTATTGATTTTGTGACAAAACTCACATCCTTTGGAATAAAAAAGGTTCACACCTTTAATAATGGTGGAATCAGGGTTTTTAGATTTAATGGCGCTTAATGGCAAAGGTTTTGTATTAAAATGAGGCGACCACGGGGCTTTTAAACCAATGACTAATAAACTGATTACAAACACAGTTACACAAATTACTCCATACATTGCCCAGGGCCTTTTGATGGCGCTTCTTTCTCCCCTGTTCGAAATAAATGGGATTGAAAATAAAATAACTATAGTAAGAATAGGGCCAAGAAGCATCGCGATAGATTCGATTTTATGAGGCATCAAAGCAAACAATGCAAAAAACGGAACCATGTACCAATCAGGTTTTGGTGTGGTAGTTAACACCGCAGGGTCGGGTTTTCCTGAAAGCGCCGGTGCCCCAAAAATAACTGCTGCGGCAATGATACAAATGATAACTATGGCGCTGAAAAATATATCTCGCCATGCAGCATTGGGCCAAAAGGGAACACCCTTTTCTTTCAGCATATTGTTATACCACTTTCGATAGGTTTTGGGATCTACCAACCTGCCGGCTTTTGGCGGTTCAGATATTCCGTTGCGGATAACGAGATACAAATGAAAACCTATGAAAATAAAAATCATGGCAGGAACCATAAAAACATGGTAAGAATAAAACCGGCTTAGGCTTTGGCCCCCAATGGTGTCTCCGCCCAAAAGAAGCCTTGCGAGGTATTTACCAATAAAAGGGGTTCTTCCTAATTGTTCGGCAGCCACAACAGACGACCAAACGCCGTTGGAATCCCAACGCAGCAACTGACCGGTAAATCCCATAAAAATGGTACACAATAAAAGAATGACTCCACTGATCCAATTCATTTCCCGGGGAAATTTGTAAGAAGCCGTTATGTAAACGCGAATCATGTGGATGCCCACCAGGATGATCATTGCAGAAGCGCCGAAATAGTGAATGCCTCTTAATACATTTCCAAACTTTGCCTTATCCGTAATAAATACAAGTGACTGGTATGCCCCGCTGGAAGATGGCTGATATAAAAGCGATAATGAAACGCCGGTAATTACCTGTAATATAAAACAAAACAAGGTAGCGCTTCCGAAAACATAGCTCCACTTTGCCTTTGGTGGCACAGGATGTTTGATGATCGGAACAATATTTTGCGAAATGCCTGTCCGGTCATCTATCCAATTCCATATTTTTTTTAAAAATTTTTTCATGCTGATTTGGACCCGATACTTGTAACAGGAACCGGGGCTGTTTTTATCTGAACTTCACTATTAAAAACTCTTACCTCATACCTTGTCAATGGAAATGGCGGCGGCCCTCCGGCAACAGATCCATCTGCATAATATACGCCGCCGTGGCAGGGGCACATAAATAAATGTGCATCTTTTTCCCACCTTACGGGGCAGCCTAAATGCGTGCAATTGGCAGCAAAGGCAATGAAATTATTTTGATCATCCCTTCTTAACCAGGCAGCCGATTTTGCGGTAGTGCCGGCATAAGGTTCAGGATCTGCATTGATAAAAGTTACCATGTTAGTTGAGCCTGTTTGGAAATCGTTTAATTTTCCGACAGTGCGCCATTTTTGATTTTTCTTTTCCAATAAAGGGGCAACCAAGGCACTCACTACAGGAACCGCTGCTGCAGCAGCACTCAGGCCTGCAATGCCAAGGCTTAATTTCAGAAAAAAATTCCTCCTGGTTATTTCTTTCGGTGATTCTTCAATCCTGTTGGTTGATTCTTCATTCATGGCGTAAAATATTTATCCATCCGGTAAGTGATATAATCATTATAATAAAACCAGCCAGGGAAATCAACCATGTTGTTAATAATCCCCAGCCCAGGAACACGATGCCCAATGCCAGGAAGAAAGGCCAGTAAGTAGGTTCCGGTAATACTTCCGGTTTTGCTTTTACTTTTGCAACGGATGAATTCATATAATTATTTTCTTTTCTATTGCCCGATGTGCTGTCATCATTTTTCGTTTCTTCCTGGTGGTTGGCGGCTGTTTTTAAATTAAGACTATTACGATTTTCAGAACCAATGAAGGTTTTTATCAAAGCACTTTTAAGTTGATGCATCAATTCTCTTTTTGAAAAATACCCTGATCCTAAACCAAGCGCATCTTTAAGAATCGAATACTTTGCAGATGATGAGTTTTTTACATTTTGGAGCGTTTTATCGAGGATAGTTATGGGATTTAAATTTTCAAAAATCGTATGCGCCTCCTTTTTAAAATCTTTTTCCATTGCCTCTTTTTTTCTTTCCAGCTTTTCAATTGCCGCGGAAAGTTCTTTGACGCCCGTAAGCTTTTTAAGTTTTTTTCCAGGTATATCTTCACTCATTTCTAAATAATTTAAAACCTTTTATTATTCAATTTGCAATCAACTATGGACAACTGTTGTATCAGGCACTGCATATATTTCCTTGCTATCAAACCATTTGATAAGAATGATCATTGAAGCCGTCAGATAAATAAAGCAACAAGGCACCCACATGATCAGTCCTGCCGCCTGCTGGTCCATACCTGCTGATATTTTCCATTGATTTCTTATCAAATTCAGAAAGCCAAACGAGTCTGTAATGTTGTTGTAATGAGAATAAATGCCTGCTGGTGCAAAGGTGATCATCAATCCAAGGATAGTACAAAAAACACACGCCGTAGAAAGATAAAGCACTGCTGATAATGACGGAATGCGATATTCACGATAAGGATTAATGACGGGCCAGCAAAAAACAATGCCACCAATCAGCAAACTCAGCCATTGCAAATACATTAATCCCATTCCGTGCCCCGAAGTTGCCTGGTTGAAAATGTAAGGAATGTGCCAAAACCACATGATGCCTACGCCAGTAAACCAACAAAAAGCATAGATTTTTATTTTATTGGTTGAAAGCGAAAGAAGATTTTTTTTGAACCTGTTTTCTTTTGGGATTCCCCCTACCAGAAGTGGCGCTGCTATCAACAATAATAATACATGCGAAACCATGTGGGCGCTGAATAAATAATTTTCGCCTAAAAAATGCAATGGCGAAGCCACGCATAAAATAATTAAAAGAATTCCTCCCAGGAAATAAAGTGATTTACTTTTTAATTTAAAACGGATTGCGTACAAATAAAAAATGCTCAACGCCGATAGAAATAAAATTACGATCGGGTCGAAATGCCAGTAAGAAAAGATTGAACGCATAATTTCTATTTTAAATTTTAGTAAAATAAGGAAGCACATATACCACCGTGAACACAAAAACCCAGACTATATCTACGAAATGCCAGTACATGCCAACAGTGCCGATCACATTAGATTTTTTGTCATTAAAATCGCCCAAAAAAGACATGATTAACACAATCGCTAAAATGATTAGCCCTGCTAAAACGTGGAATCCGTGAAAGCCGGTTAATGTAAAATAACTGGTACCAAATACGCTTCCGTTTAAAGTAATATTTTTCTGTATCATACTCCAGTATTCTTTTCCTTCGCCAAATAAAAATACAATCCCAAGAACGATGGTGGTTATAAGCCAAATCTTTAAATTTTTTATTTTCCCTTTCTGATAATTTTTTTCGGCGCGCCAGAAAGTAAAGCTGCTGCCAAATAAAAAAAGGCTAAAAATTCCGGTTGATTTTATATCCACGGCTTTTACT
>CAVUJE010000013.1:0-40355 GCA_963741705.1 uncultured Chitinophagaceae bacterium
ATGATATTTTATTACTTAAAATAAACCGTAATGAAATAATAAAAAAGTATTTGAAGTACTAAAAAACCAGTACTATTAAATATACCGGTTCCAATATCTTTTTTCTGTTTTATCCAAAATGCAATTTTTCTAATTAATTTGTATGAGGTTTTGCAATTAAATTAGCAAACAACCGAAATGCCCCGGGCACGCCCGCCGGCAATTCCCTGAAAAAAACCAAACCGGAATATACAAACCTCCCTTTGCCATAATCAGTGTATATAAGGCTTCCTTCTGACAAAGGCTCATTGGCATCATTCATTTCAAAAAGTGAATTATAATTATCTCCATAATTGTCTGCCTGGTAGTACTCGTTCCTGTATCCATTCTTTAAAATCATCTTGGGTGATTTTATTGGGATAATTTAATAAAACATTTTACGGATTTACAAATTTTACTTCTGCATTTTCATCCGTTACTCTGGCTCTTGTAATAGTAAAAGGATACGGGCCGATTTTCGCTTTCAGCGGGCCAATATTATTATTGGTATTGTATTGAACCAATAACACACCCCCATCTTTTACATAATTCATTAATGTATTATAAGAATCATTAAGCCACTGATAAATATTATAGGCACGCACGCCGGTAATGATTGCATCATATTGCTTTAAGTTGAATGGAGTTATATCTTTAGGAGAAAGCATGGTTACCTGATAACCCATTTTTTGCAATGCATCCGGAACTTTATCTCCGGCACCGGGAATATAGCCAATTTTTTTACCGGAAGTTTTCAAATCAATCGAAACTAATTTTGATTCTGCCTTTTTAAAATAAATTATGTTGGGAATATGCGGATATTCTATAATTGTTTTGTAAGAATCATAATTTTGATTTCCATTAGAAGCGCTCCAGTCAATGAACTCAGTATTTTTGGTTTCCGGATTTTTTATTGAATAAAAAGAAGCTTCGCCTTTTTTGGTTTCAATAACATTTGATGAATGATCTTCTTTTAATTTGAAATTTTTACCGGATGAACTGTTGACAGTTGTGGTAACAGAAATATTTACAGGCTTGTCATTTATACCCAAAGCCAATTCAGGATTAGATTCAACTTCAATTTTTGGAATAATAAACAGAGGCTCAAAAGTTTCGCCTTTTACCGGGTCACTGGATTTATACTGAATAGGAATGGTGTAAGATAATTCCTGTCCTTCTATTGATAAATTTACTTCAACTGATTGTGGATCGTTTTGTGGCTTGCCAATCATTGTTTGATCTGAAACATTATAAGAACCTTTGCTCATTGGCTCTACAAGCCAATAGGGTTGGGAAATTTCAGCATCCGAAGGAATTAAAACGGTAACCGAATGTGAAATATTTTCATCTGCCGGTAATTCATCCTTGAAAGTAAATTTATTACCACGGATATGGATAGACGAAATTTTCACATTTCCTCCTAAACGATTATCGGCTACAAAATTTACCTGCAGCGAGTCTCCCTGGACAGCAAACATTTTGTCCTGGTAGTGGCTTCCATATAAAGCCCGATGCACTCTTTCATGATCTGCTTCACCTGTGCCATTTTTTGATCGCGCCAATATCCCTCCGCGAGAATTTTCCAAGGATTTATAAATACTTAAAAGCTGTGGTAATGAATTTTGCGGATATTGAAAAGAATAGTCATTTATTAATTTTTGCACTTCTGTTTGCGATCGCCTCATCATTTATTCTATGCCAGGTTGTATCTACGCCATCCATTAAAGTTGTTTTTGGAGCGGGCCTTTTATCGTTTTGAAATATTCAAGTTGAGCGCCACGGGAAGACGGCACTCCAAATCCCTGTGTTTTATGCTGGCTGCGGCTTTTAGCAGCTATCTCTCCATAGCTTTTGCCAAGCAGCGGATTATAGCCGCCCACGTCTATTTTAAATTGATCGGGCCGCTCAGTGTTTACACTTCCGAAATTAAACGTGTTCCATAAAAGTCGTTTTGCCTGCCACGGTTTTACGCCATATTTAAATTGTTCAGGAAATTTTGTAGGATCGGCTGCCGCTTCAAAAGCCTCACCGGCTAAAATAGCAGATGCCGTGTGATGGCCGTGGCCTCCCTCCCCTGTTGTCGGAAAACGTGTGATAATAATATCCGGTTGAAATTTCCGAATAACCCAAACAACATCTGACAATATTTTTTGTTCGTTCCAAAATTGAAAAGTTTCTACCGGGCTTGTTGTATAACCAAAATCAAAAGCCCTTGTAAAAAATTGTTCAGCACCATCTATTCTTCTTGCTGCCAAAAGTTCCTGGGTTCTTATCAAACCCAATACACTTCCTTGTTCGTCGCCAATTAAATTCTGGCCGCCATCGCCTCTCGTCATCGCAAGATAACCGGTGCGATATAATTTTTGATTAGCCAGGTAAGCGAGCAGTCTTGTGTTCTCATCATCAGGATGAGCCGCTACATATAATACTGATCCCAAAACATCCAGCTTTTTGATTTGCTGAAATATCTGGTCTGAATTATAAGATTTAGGAGCCTGCGAAAATGCAAAGTGAGAAAATGAAAGCAAAAAAAGTAGCATTAAATATTTACGCATTTTTCAATTTTTTTATAACACGAATGTAAGCCAATGGAAAGGTTTGAGCCAAACCGTTCAAAGAAATCACTTCCCTTTCCGGGAAAAATAAACAGCAAAACAACAAATAAACCTAATTCTTATTTTGAAAGCGAATAAGGAAAATCTGCCGCAGCAGTTCCACGTTTTTTGTCAGGAACAGCAGACATGTCGAATTTTTATTTCCCCGCCCTTTTTAAGATCAAAGTGATTAAAATAATTTTTCGTATAAGCTTTACCGTTAAAATTAACCGAGTTGATATATTTATTACTACCGCTATTGGATGGCGCATTAATATACAACTTATGGCCATTTTCAAAATCTATTTCAGCATGCTTAAATAATGGAGCTCCGGTTGCATATTCAACACTGGCAGGCGTTACAGGATAAAATCCTAATGCCGAAAACACATACCATGCAGATGTCTGGCCATTGTCCTCATCGCCGCAATAGCCATCCGGCGTCGGTTTATACATCCTGTCCATGGTTTCTCTCGCCCAATACTGGGTTTTCCAGGGTTCTCCTGCATAATCATACAAATAGATCATGTGCTGGATGGGCTGATTACCATGCGCATATTGCCCCATATCGGCAATCTGCATTTCCCGGATCTCATGAATAACACCACCATAATAACTGTCGTCAAAAACGGGCGGCATGACAAAAACAGAGTCCAGCATTTCCACAAAATTCTTTTTACCTCCCATCAAATCGATTAGCCCGTTGATGTCCTGGAAAACAGACCAGCTATAGTGCCATGAATTTCCTTCTGTAAAAGCATCTCCCCATTTAAAAGGATTGAAAGGAGATTCAAAACTGCCATCTTTATTTTTTCCACGCATTAAAAGATGGCTTTTGTCAAAAAGATTTTTATAATTCATTGCTCTCGTTTTATAAATATCAATTTCTGAAGCCGGCTTTCCGAGTGCCTTTCCCAATTGATAAATACAATAATCGTCATAGGCATATTCCAGGGTACGCGCCGCATTTTCTTTGATGCCAACGTCATAAGGAACGTATCCCAAATCATTATAAAATTTTACTCCCGTGCGCCCTGTTCCCTGAGGGCCTTCATTATTCGCTCCATTAATTAATGCTTTGTACAATGTTTCAATATCATAGCCTCTCAATCCTTTCAGGTAAGCCTCAGCAACTATTGAAGCGGAATTATTTCCGACCATAACATTTCGATAGCCCGGCGCTGACCATTCAGGTAAAAAGCCACCTTCTTTATAATCATTGATCAATCCTTCCTGCATTTCTTTTAATATTGATGGATAGACAAGATTTAGAAAAGGATATAAAGCGCGGAACGTATCCCAGAAGCCGGTGCCGCCAAACATATAGCCATCTTTGATTTCGCCGGTGTATGGACTATAATGAACTATTTTTCCTTCAGCATTTTTTTCATATAATTTTAGAGGAAAAAATACCATCCTGTAAAGACATGAATAAAAAGTTTTTATCTGATCGGTAGTGCCGCCGGAAACTTTGACTCTGCCAAGCACTTTATTCCATTCCTGTTTCGCATGTTCTTTTACCGCTTCAAAACTTTGATTGCCTACTTCCTGTAAATTAATTTCTGCCTGGTCAAAACTGATAAAAGAAGAAGCAATTTTAGCATGAATAATTTCACCTTTCGACGTATTGGAAAAACCAATGACAGCGCCGGTATGATTGCCTTTCTGCTCCTTATCAATGGTAAGTGAACTATCTAAAAAAGTATAAGAATAATCAAAAGGTTTATCAAAAACCACCACAAAATAATTTTTAAAATTCTTCGCCACGCCGCCACGGTTGCGGGTTGTATAGCCTATAATTTTATTTTCTGCAGGAATTACTTTTATGTAAGAGCCGCGATCCCGTGCGTCAATGATGACCGAAGAACTGTCAGCTTGGGGAAAAGTGAACCGAAAAATAGCTGCTCTTTCTGTCGGTGCGATCTCGGTGGTGACATCATCATCTGCCAGGTACACTTTATAATAATAAGGTTTTGCCGTTTCTGATTTGTGAGAAAACCAACTTGCGCGGTCTTCCTGGCTATATCTAACTTTTCCAGTAACGGGCATTATGGCAAATGCGCCATAATCATTCATCCATGGCGAAGGTTGGTGCGTTTGTTTAAATCCATTTATTTTATTCGAAGTGTATTGATAAACCCAGCCATTGCCCATTTTTCCTGTTTGCGGCGTCCATAGATTCATTCCCCAGGGAAGCGCTATGGCAGGATATGTATTTCCATTTGAAAGCTCTGGCCTGGAATCCGTTCCCATTAAAGGGTTCACATAATCCACCGGATCAGAAATAGCAACCTGTCCGAAAGATATTGCATGGATTAAAAAACTAAAAAGTACAGTAAAGCAACTTTTTTTCATCTTTTTCTATTTCTTTTTTTAGCTAAATTTTGAACGAAGGATCGCAGGATATTTTTGTGAAGTATGAAGAACCAATTCTCCAAAAAGTGTGTTGGCCCAGGCAAACCATTTCCGCGTAAAATTGGATGCATCATTTTTATTAAACGATTCATGCATAAATCCTGTCCCGGCATTGGAATGTTTTAATGTTTGAAGGCATTGTTTTACTTCTGCAGCGTTGTCGCTCGTTAGGCCCCGCATAATAATACTCAAAGGCCAGATCATATCCATTCCCGCATGAGGGCCACCAACGCCTTCGCCTGCGCTTCCTTTAAAAAAGAATGGATTATTTTGGGAGAGAACAAATTTCCTGGTCTCCTGGTACAATGGGTCGTTTTGTTGAACTGCGTTCAGGTATGGCAGTGATAACAGGCTCGGAACATTTGCATCGTCCATCAGGTTAAAACTTCCAAAACCGTTTACTTCATAACCGTAAATTTTTCCAATCCCGGGAGAATTAATTATGGCATATTTTTTCAATGCGCTCTCAACTTCATTGGCAAGTGCATTGCATTCATTAGAAAGTTTTTTATTCCCTGAAATAGTATTTACCATTTCCGCAGCATTTCTAAGACTGACTACTGCAAAAAAATTGGAAGGAATTAAAAATGGGAAAATAGTAGCATCATCACTCGGGCGAAACATAGAGCAGATCAATCCGACAGGCTTGACAGGATAGCCATAACCTCCCAACGGAACTCCGTCTGTGGCCCACGCGGTTTTTCTTTGGAACGAATAAGGGCCTCTCCCATTCTTTCTTTGTTGTTCGGTAAATGTGGTAAGAATTAAACCAATTGATTCTTCCCACTTTTTATCAAAAGGTGTTGTATCGCCCGTGTCTTTCCAATATTGATGCGCTAACCTTACAGGATAACAAAGTGAATCTATTTCCCACTTTCTTTCGTGGATACCAGGTTTCATGTCTGTCAGATCACTTTTCCATTCGCTGATTTTTGTGGGATCTTTATAAAATGCATTCGCGTAGCGATCAAGATGAATGCACTTTACCTGCCTGTTAATTACACCTGCAATGAGTTGTTGCAAATGCTTATCATTTTTTATTAAAGGAAGATAAGGCCAGACCTGCGCGGTACTGTCGCGAAGCCACATCGCGTCTATATCTCCGGTAATAACGTAAGTATCAGGCTTACCATCAATCATTTCAAAATCAACAGTGGTATCTAATGTATTCGGAAAACAATTTTCGAATATCCATGCCAGTTCGGGATCGGCAATTTGCTTTTTTATTTTAGCAATGGTGGCTTCCACTGCTTCACTTGTAAATTTCCTTTCTGCAAGCGGTGGCCTTTTTGAAACAAAATCGTTTGGCAATAATGAAAAGGCTTTGGATTTTTGAAGCATTAAAGCCGTAGCTGCTATTGAAGTTGATTGTATAAACTGTCGTCTTGAGGTCATAAACTGTAAATTTAAAAGACAGCAATTTAAACCAAATTTTCAGCTTATGAAGAAGAAGGATGAATCCATTAATCCGCAGGCACGGAAACAGTTGGCCTTATTTTATCATCTGCTACTTTTTCATAGATCATAATTTTCACAGTCCATTCAGGAAAAGAATAAGTAATTCCGATTTCTACTTTAAAAAGTTCAAGATCATGATTGACTGCATCCAATTGCAAAATACTTGATGCGAAGGCCCTGCTTTCATCCGGGTTATCGTATTGCCCTTCAAGTTTATAAGAAGTTTTATCATAAAAAGTAAGCTTACTACCATTCAATTGTTTATAATATTCTTTATATTTTTCAACCGCTGTCTCATATTCTTCTGACTGAAACATGGTTGCTTCCCAGGCGTAAGAATAAGGATTTATATACTTTGTTATAGAAGTTGATATAGCCCCGGCTGGAGCAACTTTACTTGTAAATTCAATAGTGCTACCATTTTCATTGAGCGTATCTCCTTTGATGTTGTTGAAATTCTGATAATAATCCCGGGCCACTTGTTCAACAATAGGCTTTAAGGTGCCTGAAGATTTTTTTAAAGAAAACCTGGGTTGCGCGGTAGAAGAAAATGCCTGGAAAATAAAAAGTGTAAAAATAATTTTTTTCATAAGAGTTTCATTTAAGGGGTTTTCGTGAGATTAAACTATATAACGGTAATACTTGTTAAAATGTTATAGATAGAAATAAAATAATTCATTCCCATGCAGGATAATTTTTTATATCTCACTAACACATAAAAAAAATGCCCCTATTTTGGAGGCATTCTTTACTACTAGTAAACCAATAAATATTAAGGATTCTTATTTTATCCGTCAAACTTTTTACTGACCTAACAATTTATACATCTCATCCAGTTTTGGAGAAAGAATAATATCTGTGCGCCTGTTCTTCGCCCTTCCTTCCGGAGTTGAATTGGTAGCCACAGGTTCATAATAACTATGCCCTGAAGAGATAACCCTTGTAGGATCTACTTTATAATTATTTACCAAAATTCGAACGATTGAATTCGCGCGTGCAGTGCTTAAATCCCAATTATCCTGGTAGCGCCCGCGGATAGGAATGCTATCGGTATGCCCTTCGATATTTACAGCAACATCGCTGTTCAGATTAAGGACAGCCGCAAGTTTGGACAAAGCATCTACCCCTTTGGGATTCACTACCGCGCTTCCGGAAGGAAACAACAGTTGCTCTGAAAGGCTAACATAAACTTTACCATCTTTATTATAAACAGAAAGTTCATTTGAATTAAATCCTTTCAGAGCTTCAGACATTTTATTTTTCAATTCTTCAGAAGCCTGCTTTTGCTGATTTAATAAATTTTGCAATTGCTCTAGTTTTTGTTTTTGCTGCTGAAGATCTTGCTGACTTTGGGATAATTTATTTTGTTGTTCAGTCGTCTGTTGCCCCAACTGGCTGTTCTGGGTATTCAATGCGGATATTTTTGCATTAAGGTCATCGATATTTTTTTGGAGTGTAGCAATTTGATCATTCAGGGAAGATATGTTTTGATGCAAGGAAGAATTTCGGTTGGCCAAATCAGTACTGTCTGCCCTTAGGTTAGCTGTTTCTCTTTGCGATTGTTCCAAATATCTTTTGGCAACACAACTTGACAAAAGAAAAATACCTGCTAAAATCACTACATATTTTTTCATGCTAATTATTTTTTGAATATATATTAAATAAAAAATGTGCCAATATTTAAGATGCCATATTACCGTCCTTTTAATCACCCAATTTATTTCATTTCAACAACTTATTTCATTTTAATAAAACGCGGAACAGTAAACCAACAAAAAGAAATGTTTTTTATTTTAGGCTTTTAAGAATTTACTACCAGCTTTCTGCCAATAGTTTTCATTTCTGCCGGAACATGGGATACAATTTCATCCTTTAAACTTTGAATCAATTTTTCTTTTACAAAATACCGGTAGGTTACCAAACCTACTTCCCTCACCGGTACCGGTGGTTTAAAAAAACGAATATTTTTCTTTTGTGCAGTTGTCATTGAATTTAACGCAAGCATAGGTAAGATAGTGATGCCTTCATTCACTTCTACAATTCTCTTTAGGGTTTCGATGCTTCCTGTTTCAAAATCCATTTGACGGAATGTCTGCGTCTTATTCCTTAGCTCACACAAATTAAAGGCCTGCGACCTCAGGCAGTGGCCTTCTTCCAGCAGGCAAAGCCTGTTTACATCAATATCCCTGGCTAATACAAATTTTTTCTTAAGTATCTTTTCATTAGAAGAAGCATACACCACAAATTGCTCATAGAACAAAACTTCTTCCTTCAAAGATGACTGGTTAAGCGGTGTGGAAAGTAATCCTGCGTCAAGATCATGCTGTTCCAGTTTCCTGATGATCTGGTCCGTGGTAAATTCACTGATCTTTAATTTTACCGAAGGGTATTTTTCTAAAAAGGAATTTAAAAAAAGCGGAAGTAAATAAGGTGCAAGCGTTGGTATAATGCCGATCTTTAGTTCTCCTTTTAATTCATCATGTTCTTCCCTGACGATTTCTTTGAGCCTGTTACTTTCCCTGAGAATTATTTTGGCCTGGGCAATAATTTTTATTCCAATCTCGGTAGGAATTACCGGCTGACGGCTTCTGTCAAAAATTTTTACACCCAATTCTTCCTCCAGCTTTTTAATCATCATGCTAAGTGTAGCCTGGGTTACAAAACATTTAGCAGCCGCTTTTACAAAATGTCTTTGAGTATCTACCGCTATTATATATTCCAATTGCTGGATGTTCATAAAAAGATTTGTATTGAAAAAATCTATTTAAATAAAGATAATATTAGAAATGCTGAACACCAATAAATGTGAAAATTCTTTTTTTGATCCCGGTTTAGTTTTCTTTTAAGGAACTTTGTACTAATTCTTAAAAAGAAAAATGAACAAAAAATTATCAAATATTCCTTATTCAGTTTTAGATCTTGCTACCGTTACCGATGGTGCATCATTAAAAGAAACTTTTTCCAAAAGCCTTGAATTGGCGCAGCATACAGAGAAACTTGGTTACAATCGCTATTGGCTTTCCGAGCATCATAATATGATTAGTGTAGCAAGTTCTGCAACTTCTATATTGATTGGATATATTGCGGGTGGTACTTCCGTGATGCGCGTCGGATCGGGCGGCATTATGCTTCCGAATCACTCGCCCCTTGCGGTAGCAGAACAATTCGGAACTTTAGAATCTATTTATCCCGGAAGAATTGACCTTGGATTGGGACGCGCTCCCGGAACAGACCAGCTAACTGCCATGGAACTGAGAGGACCCCGATATGGCACTCCTGAAGATTTTCCTCAAAATATTTTAAAACTGCAAACTTTTTTTTCCAGTGAAAATAGTAGTTCTAAAGTCAGGGCTATTCCTGGTGAAGGCCAAAATATTCCAATCTGGATATTAGGTTCAAGCACTGATAGCGCCCAACTGGCCGGATATTTAGGTTTGCCTTATGCTTTTGCCAGCCATTTTGCCCCGGGTCAATTTTATGCAGCCATCGATTTATACCGCAAAACTTTCAGGCCTTCTGCTTCTCTTGAAAAACCGTATATAATGCCATGTATAAATGTAATAGCGGCGGATACAGATGCGGAAGCTAATAAACTTGCCACTTCCTTATACCAGATGTTTATGGGTATCATAACGGGAAGGCGCACACGATTACAACCACCAGTTGATAATATGAATGAAATATGGACTGATTATGAAGAAGAAGCTGCCAGGCAAATGTTGCAGTTATCTTTAATAGGAAGCCCTGATACTATAAAAACTAAATTGAAAAGTTTTTCAGAAAAAACAGGGATGGATGAAATTATGCTGATTTCAAATATTTATGACCAGGAAGCGAAATTATATTCTTATCAACTTTTTGCAGAAATAATGAGAGATATCTAACCGGCATCAATTAAAAAAGTGCCAAGATCTATTACCTCTCCTTCTTTCATAATGAATTCCTCAACATCAGAAAGATCAAGATTAGACATCACTTTGCTTTTAAAAATTGACTGATCGTTTTTGTAAACAACAAAATAAAAGTCTGGTTTTTTTTCAAGTTTAACAGGATTTGAAAAATCCCCTTGTGAAAAAAGGAATTTCGCCAGTCCTTCTTCATCAGGAGCACTTTCGCCTAAAAAATCATCGTTAAAAATATCATTGTCATAAAGGCGAACCTTAAACTCATTACCAGTCAGTGGTTCATCATCTCCTTTGCGAATGAGACGCACTTTCACCTCAATATTCATTTCCTTATTCAATGCAATTGATGACATAATTAAATTTTTTGAAAAGTAACCATTTTTCTTTATACGTCCAACATACAGAAAAAAGCGTAATCTTCCAGAAGATACGAAAAAATGAGAAAAAAAGTTTGTCAATTGCAGAATTTTTAGGCGCTTTTTGAGGTCAGATATTACTCGTCAAGTTTTAAAACTGCCAGGAAGGCTTCCTGTGGCACTTCAACATTACCTATTTGCTTCATTCTCTTTTTACCTTCTTTTTGTTTTTCCAGTAATTTTCGCTTGCGGCTGATATCGCCTCCATAGCATTTTGCAGTTACATCCTTCCTGATGGCGCTGATGTTTTCACGCGAAATTATCTTTGCCCCAATTGCAGCCTGGATAGCTATTTGAAATTGCTGCCTGGGAACAAGCTCTTTTAGTTTTTCACAAAGTTTTCTTCCAAATTCCTGCGATCTGCTGCGATGAATTAACGAGCTTAGTGCATCTACTTTTTCGCCGTTTAATAAAATATCCATCTTTATAATATCACTTTCTCTATAGCCAATCGGATGATAATCGAATGATGCATAACCGCGTGTAACACTTTTTAACCTATCATAAAAATCAAAAACAATTTCGGTAAGTGGCATCTCAAAGCTAAGCTCCACGCGGGTTGGCGTTAAATAAGTTTGGTTGGTAAGAATACCTCTTTTCCCAATGCACAAAGACATAATGTTTCCAATATAATCCGGCTTTGTAATGATCTGGGCTTTTATAAAAGGCTCTTCAATCTTTTCAATTCTGCTGGGATCCGGCATTTGCGTAGGATTATTCACAGTAATTTTTTCGCCCTTGGTAGTATATGCAAAAAAACTAACGTTTGGAACCGTGGTGATTACCGTCTGATTAAATTCACGTTCTAATCTTTCCTGGATTATTTCCATGTGAAGCATTCCCAAAAATCCGCAACGAAATCCGAAACCCAGGGCCTGCGAGGTTTCTAACTCAAATGTGAGCGAGGCATCGTTGAGCTGAAGCTTTTCCATGCAATCGCGCAGTTCTTCAAACTCATCTGTATTCACTGGAAATATTCCCGCAAAAACCATCGGTTTTACTTCCTCAAAACCTTTAATTGATTCTTTGCAAGGATTGGCTGTGGTGGTAATTGTATCTCCGACCTTTACTTCTTTAGCATTCTTAATTCCCGTAATTACATAACCTACATCGCCGGCCTTCACTTCATTTTTAGGCATCATACCCATTTTTAAAATACCAACTTCATCGGCATTATACTCTTTTCCCGTATTTGAAAATTTGATCTTATCGTTCTTTTTTAAAACACCATTAAATA
The DNA here is from genome assembly GCA_963741705.1 of uncultured Chitinophagaceae bacterium. Taxonomy (GTDB): domain Bacteria; phylum Bacteroidota; class Bacteroidia; order Chitinophagales; family Chitinophagaceae; genus Ginsengibacter. The sequence continues at coordinate 12,044 of CAVUJE010000013.1, forward strand.
TGCGGTAATAAACTATAATTCCACGAAAGCTGTTAAAAACACTATCAAAGATCAAAGCCCGCAAAGGTGCATCGGTATTGCCTTCGGGAGGTGGAATTCTTTTGATAATGGCAGAAAGGATTTCTTCAATTCCCACGCCGGTTTTGGCGCTGGCATGTAAAATATCTTCATGTTTGCAACCAATCAACTCAATGATCTGATCTTCCACCTCGGCAATCATTGCTCCGTCCATATCGATTTTATTCAAAACCGGGATAATTTCAAGGTCGTTGTCAATTGCAAGATATAGATTGGAAATCGTTTGTGCCTGTATGCCTTGCGTTGCATCTACCAAAAGTAAAGCGCCTTCGCAGGCTGCAAGTGCGCGGCTCACTTCATAACTAAAATCCACATGCCCCGGCGTGTCAATTAAATTTAAAATATACTCCGTGCCTTCAAAGTTATAATTGATCTGGATGGCATGGCTTTTAATAGTGATTCCTTTTTCTCTTTCAAGATCCATATTGTCCAACACCTGCGCCTGCATTTCCCGGTCGTTAACCGTATGGGTAAATTCAAGCAAACGGTCTGCCAGCGTGCTTTTTCCATGGTCAATATGTGCAATAATGCAAAAATTTCTGATATTCTTCATTTACCCAAAATAATTTTAAAAAACGCTGCAAAGGTAATAAAAGGAAAGGCAATTAATGATTAATGTTACCCCAAAAACCCTCTTTGGCAATAGTTAGAAATAGACTTCGTTAAAATAAATTAAGCTTTTCTTTTATTAATTTCATTGGCAAAAATTATTGTATCAATTTTACGATAATGAGTTTTAAAAAAGAATTAATAAAAAATGTCTTATTCAAAGTAGTCAATGTTTTATTGTCTTTTGGAATTACGGTGCTTATCGTGCGGCTGCTCGGAACAGAAGGCAATGGTATTTATTCACTATTTATGACCAATACGGCAATCATCGCCCTGGTAATCAGTTTTAGTTTTAATTCCGGGCTTATGTATTATTCTGCCAAAAAAGTATTTTCTCCTTCAACTTTAATTAATTCCGCATTTTTGATTTTATTGGTACAGGTATTTATTATACTAACAGCAGAAGAGATATTCAGGCATGTGTTTGGAATTGCGTTATACCTGGATGTCCATTCTTCTGAAATGGCGTTCTGGGGCTGCTTTTACTTGTATGCAGTTTTATTAAACGGATATGTTTCGGCAATTTTTACAGGCAATAAATGGTTTAACACACTCAACATTTTTACCGTCTGTGCTAATTTTATTTTCCTTTTGGTTTTTGGATACCTGATTTTGCAAAATCACACTAACAGTATCGGTTACACTATTTTTATTTTGAAAGCCTATATCTCGCTGGTAGCATTACAGGCTGCTGTTAGCCTCGTAATTTTATTAAAAAAGATCAAATTTACTTTCAACGCCGGCATTTTAAAATTAAACCAGCTAAAGTTGATTTTTATGTATGCAAGTGTAGCATTTTTTTCCAATCTTTTTCAATTTCTTGCTTACAGAATGGATTATTGGTTTATCAATTTTTACAGCACCAAAAATGAATTAGGGTTATATGCCCTCGCTGCTAAACTCAACCAGGTTTTATGGTTGCTTCCGATGACTATCGCGGCTGTAATAATTCCTTTTACCGTCAATGCTTCTGATCAACTCCTGGAAAAAATAAAAGTAATAATACGGTTTCAGTTTAACGGGTATATCCTACTCGGAATTTTGCTGGTTATAGTAAGCCCATTCCTGATTCCATTGGTTTTTGGTTTTGATTTTAAAGAAGCCGTATATCCTTTTATCATTCTACTTCCCGGCGTAATTATTTTTACGCTTACGACCATTTTGGCTGCCTATTTCGCGGGTATTAACCGCCAGGATATTAATTTAAAAATCTCCTTTATTTGTTTCTTTACTATACTTGTTGGCGATTTTCTTTTGGTGCCGGTCTATGGCAAAGAAGGTGCTGCGGCCGCAAGCAGTATCGGATACGCGATAAGTGGCTTTTCTTCCCTGTATGTATTTTCAAAACTATCCGGATGGAATTTTAAAGAATTGTTAGGCATTAATAAAAAGGATTTTACATTGATCAAAAATCTGTTGGAATATAAAACAAAGGCGAGATGAATAAAATAGTATTTCTTGCTAGTTGGTATCCCGGAAGAGTAGATTTTCTGAGCGGTGATTTTGTGGAAAGGCATGTGAAAGCTATTTCATTAAAAAATGAAGTAACCGTTATTTTCGTTTGTAAAGATCCATCGCTTAAAGAAAAAATATTTGATATTGAATTTAATGAGAACGGGAATTTAAAAGTATATAAATATTATTATAAAGAATCTGAAAACCAGTTTTCTCTCGTGAGAAAAATCATTTCACAATTCAGGTATTTTAAAGGTATTCATAAGATTTATTCTAAGGAAATTCTTAAAAATGGGAAGCCGGATTTAGTTCATTTATACATCCCTTTAAAGGCAGGCATTTATGCGCTTTATCTTAATTTGATCAGGAATACAAAGTATGTGGTGTCTGAACAAAGTTCATTTTACATGCCAGCTTCGGGTCTTTATGAAAAAAAAAGTTTTTTTTCCAAATGGATTATTAAATTAATTTTCAAAAGAGCATCTGCAATTCATACTGTATCACAAGCTTTGGGAAATGTTTTAACAGAGAGAAAGTTAATTAGTGATAATTTTCATGTAATAGCTAATGTGGTTGATACTAAAATTTTTTATCCTTCTAAAATCGCTAACTACTCAAATCATTTTGTAACTATTACAGGAAATGTTTTTCATAAAAACACGGATGGAATTTTTCGCTCTTTAAAAAAGGTATCTGAAAAAAGAAATGATTTCAAACTTTTTGTGGTTGGCCCGTATAAGGAAAATCTAAAAGCACTCGCTAATAAAACCGGGTTGGGAAATCACATTATCTTTTGTGGCGCTTTACCTTACGGCGAGGTTGCAGAAATTAATCGCCACTGTAGTGCGATGATATTCTTTACACGCTATGAAACTTTTGGATGTGTCATTATTGAAGCAAATGCCTGCGGATTACCCGTGATAGCGAGTGATTTGCCCGTTATCAGGGAGAATATAGAGGAAAATATAAACGGAATTTTTGTTAAGCCAGAAGATGAAGATGATTTATCAAAAAAATTGTTGTGGTTTATGGATCATAAAAATCAGTTTAACAAAGATGAGATAGCATTTGTAGCTAAAAATAAATTTAATTATAAAGTAATTTCAGATCAGTTTGATGAATTTTATAAAAACTCAATTAACAAACAATAACCTAAAGAACAATACGAATGAGGAAGGAGGCCATCTTTAAAGCGTGATTTTTTTACTGTTTAAAATTGCGTTTAAAAATAATAATTATATCTAACACTAAATTTTACAACTTTGCGGATTAAGAAGCGCACAACAAAAATTTATTTTAATAAGTATGTTCAAAACCCGAAAAGTAAATCCAAAAGCAACTTCAGAAATCAATACTGGATTTGGAGTAAATTCTTCTGATTATGGCGGAAGATTTTTAAACAAAAACGGCAATCCGAATATTGGAAAAAAAGGGGTAGGCTATTTTGAAAGATTAAGCTGGTATCATGTTTTGCTGCAAATGTCCCGTTGGCAGTTTCTCGGCTGCATTTTATTATTTTATTTTTTAATAAACCTGTTATTTGGATTTCTTTATTTCCTGGAAGGTGTTACCCAATTTGAAGGAATTCCTGAAAGATCAAAATTCCAGGAATTCGCACAATCATTTTTCTTCAGTTGCCAAACTTTCACCACCGTAGGCTACGGCAAAATAAGCCCGGTAGGATTTTTATCGAGTTCGCTGGCGGCCCTGGAAGCCCTGATCGGCCTGCTTAGTTTTGCAGTAGTAACCGGTTTGCTTTACGGAAGATTCTCCAAGCCTAAAGCGTACATTCGTTTTAGTGAAAATGCTTTGTTGTCTCCTTTTTATGATGGCAATGCTATTATGCTAAGATTAGCGCCATTTAAAAACACTATTTTAACTGATGCAGAAGCAAAAGTTTCTTTAGGGCTCATAGTTGAAGAAAAGGGCAAAATGGTCAACAAATTTTTTCAACTTTCATTGGAATATGAAAGAGTAAATTCTCTCACTTTAAACTGGACAATTGTTCACCCGATAACAGAAACCAGTCCCTTTTATAATTTTACGGAAGATGATTTTAAAAATGCCCAGGGAGAAATCATGGTTTACGTAAAAGCTTTTGATGATATGTTTTCTAATATTGTTGTCACACGCACTTCTTATACCCTGGATGAAGTTATTATAGGAGCTAAATTTGAACCAATGTATCACAAGTCAGCAGCGGATAATAAAACAATTTTGCATTTGAACAAATTGAATTCTTTTTCAAAAGCCCATCTTCATTTCGCCAACGAATAAAAATAAAAATTGGCATTTTTTCTTGGTTTACTATAAAATAAAAGGCCCGCTTTAACGAGCCCTCATTTAAACACTTTTAAAATTTATTATTTCTTTTTATTGGCCTTGTATCTCATGTCCGGAGTGCCATTTTTTTTCATCGGGACTGTAGTAGTTGTTTTTATTTTATTTTCCTTATACCTCTTATCTACAGTACCATCTTTCTTCACGTGTGCACTGTTTTTTTCAACCTTTGCTTTTTTTGAGATGACTGCCGGAGTAGTTGTAGTAGCGGCAATTGTTGTTTTTTTCTTTTCTGTTTTTTTTACGGTTTGTGCATTGGCATAACTAAGTGAGCCAACGATCAGAATAATTGCAATAATAAATTTTTTCATGATTTTATATTTTAAAATTTGAGATATAAATGTAATGTAGAGAATCGCATATCTCAATGTTAAATCATGAAAGAGCAGCTAATTTTACAATTTTATGATGGTCGTTGTTACACGAAATTGCCGGTTTTATTTTTTGAGGCTTTGAATAATTTCTGCAAACTCTTCGGCCTTAAGCGACGCTCCGCCAACCAGTCCACCATCCACATCGGGTTTACCAAAAATTTCTTTGGCATTGGCCGCCTTTACACTCCCTCCGTATAATATTGAAATACTTTGCGCAATCTCATCACCATATTTTTCAGTCAGGATTTTTCTGATATGCGCATGCATTTCCTGCGCCTGATCGGCAGTGGCAGTTTTGCCGGTACCTATTGCCCATATTGGCTCGTAGGCAATCACGAAGTTTCTGATTTCATCAGCATCAAGGTGAAGCAGGCTTTCTTTTAGTTGCGTTTCAACATATTCATTTTGTGATTCTCCTTCCCTTATTGCCAGCGATTCTCCGCAACAAAAGATTGGCTTTAAATTATTTTTTAAACAGACATCAATTTTTTGAGACAAAATGAAGTTGCTCTCATTAAAATATTCTCTTCTTTCGCTATGACCAATTATCACGTATTCAATATTGCAGGAAGCAAGCATTGGAGCGCTCACTTCGCCGGTGAAAGCACCGTTTTCTTTTATATAACAATTTTGCGCAGCAACATAAAAGTTTTTGCTGTTTTGTAATTTATCTTTTGCCAAAAGCAAGTACGGAAAAGGTACAGCGAATACCGCCTCCTGATCTGATAACAATTGAATATTTTTATCCACCAGCGCTTTCAGCAAATCTGCGGCTTCTCCACAATTTAAATTCATTTTCCAGTTGGCCGCTGCTATTTGTTTTCTCATTTTTTAAAATTTTTAATAGATATTTTTTAATGATTGAATTTCGATTTCTGTTATCTCTTTGTTCTTTAATTTTTTCCAGTTATTAATATCTGTAACAGCTTTTTCAAAAAAATATTTTTTATCTCCCCAGGAAAAATTATCAATAAATTTTGGCGGGAATGAATTTCCAAAAACACTACAACATACCCCTACAACAGTCCCAGTGTTGAAAGAAGTATTAATGGCGCTACGGCTGTAATCACCCATTAACAATCCACATTTCGTGCCTGCTATAACAAAATCATTTTCCTTCTTGCTCCAAATCTTTACAAGAGAAGCATTATTTTTTAAATTTGAATTGCTGGTGCCTGCACCAAGATTGCACCATTCTCCTATTACAGAATCTCCTAAATATCCATCATGCGCCTTGTTAGAATTTTGCATTAAGATGGAATTTTTTATTTCTCCACCGGCGAGGCAATTAGGGCCAATAGTAGTAGCTCCATAAATTCTCGTTCCCATTTTAATCCGGCTTCTTTCGCAAATTGAAATGGGCCCGCGTAATAAACTTCCTTCCTCTATCTCTGCATCTTTGCCAATGTATATAGGCCCATTTTCTGCATTTAAAACAGAAAAATTTATCGAAGCTCCCTGTTCGATAAATATATTTTCAGAAGAAATTGTTCGATTCCCGGGGGGAATTAATTGAGACTTTCTTCCCGAAGTGATCATTTTGAAATCTTCATTTATCGCCCAATTATTATATTCAAATATTTGCCATGGATGCTCCAGAATTTTGCAGTCTGGCGAAAAAGGAAGTTTTTCATTTTGGATGGAGAGCTTTTTTAAAAAATCAAAGGAAGGAACAAAATTGGCGGGGTATTTTATGCAATCGCTTTCTTTAAATTCCGGAACCAATTTGTCAGAATTGATAAAAACTTTCCCCGGAAAAAAATGCTGCCACTTTTCAAAAGTCGTTAAAATCCCAACTCTGATATGACTTACAGAACGCACCTCACCAAACGGAAATAAGGAATCTTTAAAAGGAATATCATCAAGCAAAATATGCATCTGAAAATATTATTATAGAAAACGCAATTGATGAAATTAAAAAAAATCCCCCAAAACAAGGGGGATAAAAAATCAAACCTAAAATTAATTATTTCTTTTTCTCGTAACGTCTCCTGAATTTATCAATACGTCCTGCCGTGTCTACCAACATATTTTTCCCGGTATAAAACGGGTGAGAAGTATTGGAAATTTCCAGCTTGATGACAGGATATTCTTTACCATCTTCCCACTGAACGGTTTCTTTTGAAGCAGCAGTGGAGCGGCTTAAGAACATAGTATTGTTACTCATATCGCGAAAAACTACAAAACGATAGTTTGAAGGATGAATGTCTTTTTTCATATTGCTAATTTTAAAACATGGCTTCCTGATTTCAGTCTCCATGTATATTTTTTAAGTGTGCAAAAATAAGGCAATAAAACAAATTAGCAAAACGCAAAAAGCTAATTTTTCATATTTACAAATTGCAGCGCCAGTCCAAGACCCCATCCTTTTGAAGCCTGAATTACAGCCTGAAGATCATCTATTTTTTTACCGGAAACTCTGACAATGTCATCCATAATCGACGCCTGTACTTTAAATTTTTCATCTTTGATAAGCTTAACTATTTTTTTTGCATCCTCCTGGCTGATACCGTTTCTTACAGGAACATCTTTCTTTACTATTTTCCCGCTCTGAAAAGGTTCTTTGCTCAAGTCATAAATCTCAGCGGCGAGTCCTTGTTTCATACTCTTACTGATAAGCACATCAATAATTTGTTCCAGTTTCATTTCGCTATCTGCTTCCAGGTTTACTTTGAAATCCTTTTTATTCAGATCAATCACTACATGGTTTCCTTTAAAATCAAAACGGTTTTTTATTTCTTTAGAAACCGTATTGATGGCGTTATCAAGAGTTTGTAAATCCACTTTACTTACGATATCGAATGAAGGCATAATAAGGTCTTTAAAAATTTTAATGAATAAAAAAAATGTATCCCAAAGTCTTCGTTTTCTTAAACTGCAATTTACATCAAAATAAAAATCCATCTTATTTCCTCGTTTACTGTTTTATAAAATGAACAGGAAGAATTATTTTTACTTTTTTACATGGAAATTCTTCAAAAATATTTTTCTGATTTTACCGAAAAGCAATTGCAACAATTTGCTGCGTTGAAAGATTTATTCGAGGATTGGAATAAAAAAATAAATGTAATATCAAGAAAAGATATGGCGCATTTTTATGAGCATCATGTATTACATTCTTTGTCTATTGCGGCTCAATTTAATTTTCCTGATGAGTATAAAATAATGGATCTCGGCTGTGGCGGCGGATTTCCGGGAATTCCACTTGCTATATTTTTCCCAAAAGTACATTTTCATCTTGTAGATAGTATTAATAAAAAATTAAAAGTTGCTGCCTCTGTTGCAGAAGCGATAGAATTGAGAAATATTACTGTTCAGCACATGCGTGTGGAAGATATTAGAGACAGGAAATTTGATGTCGTAGTCTCCAGGGCAGTTGCGCCTTTAAAAACGCTTTGGTATTGGAGTAACCCATTATTAAATAAAAAGCCTGTCAATGAACCTCAAAAAATTAGCGGTTTAATCTGTCTTAAAGGAGGAGACCTTTCGAAAGAAATCCACGAAAGCGGCCTTCATCCACATATTTGGGAAATTAAAAATATTTTTAAAGAAGAATTTTTTAAAGAAAAGTATTTATTAGCAATTAGTAAAAAAGGCAATTAATTTAGCTTTGCTTCAGAAAATTGAAGCTTAAATATGCGTACGTTTTTTATAAATGGCTTGAAGGAATTCTTTTTGCAAGCCAGCTATTTTTCACAGGAATTATCCATTTATTTAATAATTGCTTTTTGGTTAGGATAGTGTTATTAAAGTAAAGGGTATCAGGAGTTATAATGTCATTTTCAATGGCATAATTTATATCGTCAAGAGGAATAAGGTGAACTTTTTCTTTTACGACAAAGGCCAAAGTTTGTCTGTCAAGGAGTTGAACATCATAATCTTTTTCGATATTTTTAATAAATCTGAAAGAACTATCAGTGCTGCATCCGCCGACTTTAACCTGTGTTTCATCTGCCATCATGATAATAAAATGTCCAAAAAAAAGATGAGCAAAAGATTTAACTGCACTACCGTGACTGTTCCAAACAGATGCAAATTCTTTAATTTTTTCCTTAAGTTCTTTTATTTCTTCTTTAGAAAATGATCGATTAGCCTGGTAAATCCAAACCCTGGAATTATCATCAAAATCCTCAGGTATAAAATCCTTAAAATGAGTATTCATACTGGTCAAAGTTAAAAAGGGCTTTTTCAGAATAGCGCCAACCTGTGATAGCTTAGCGCTTTTGTTAGTCAAAATTAAATATACAATCTTGATTTGAAAACAGCAAAATTTTATACGTTTCTAATTTTCATCTAATTTTCAAAATCCTAAACCGTTTTACTTGGGGATTAATTAAAATGAATCAGGCTAATTGTCCCAATCTTTTTAAGTAATGAATATGGGATACTATTGCCTGTCTCATTTTTGGAAATTCGATATAATCAATATTATATTCTCCACATGTTTTCTTAATTATCTGGCTGATAGCAGGATAATGAACATGCGAAATTCTTGGAAACAAATGATGCTCTATCTGAAAGTTCAAGCCGCCCAACAACCATGAAATGGTTTTACTTTTTGTAGCAAAATTGGCGGTAGTATTAATCTGGTGAATTGCCCATTCGCTTTCAATCTTACCGGAAATTTCGTTTGGCATAGGAAAGTCAGTATGCTCCACCGTGTGGGCTAACTGGAATACAATACTGATAGCTAATCCTGTTACCATAGTAATAATTAGAAATCCTGCAAGCCAGGTGATGAATCCTAACAGCATAATAGGCAAAGCAACAAACATAAACGTGTACACCAATTTAGCTGTCCAAAATGAAAAATGTTCATAAGGTGTCATCTTTCTCAATTGTACAGTACCAATTTTACGGGTAAAATATTTTTTATAATCAGAAACAAAAATCCATAGTAAATGCAAAAGAGCATAGAGAAACCAGAAATAATATTGCTGGAATTTATGCATTTTTAGTTTCTTTTGAGTGGAAGCAAATCTCATCCATGGACGCGCTTCAATGTCATCATCTACTCCATCTATGTTCGTATAAGTATGATGAATGATGTTATGTTTCATGTTCCACATAATAGCGCTTCCTCCTAAAAAGTTAAGGGAAGAGCCAGCTGCTTTGTTTAATATTTTATATTTACTAAAACTGCCGTGCGCTCCGTCATGCATCACGTTAAATCCAATTGCAGCAGTTAATAATCCAAAAAATATGCATTCGGGAATGGCAATCCATGTTACCGCTGTAAAAAAAACAAGATGGATATAAATAGCCAAATACAGTAACGTAAATATTGCTGCCTTAAACAGGAGTGAAAAATTACCGGTCATAGGTCGCTTGTGCTCAGCAAAATATTGATTGACACGATTTTTTAGCACCATGTGAAAATCACCTTTGCCTTGCATAAATTTTGGAGTAGCCATTATTTTAATCTTTTTTTGTTTTTATTTCTATCAGGTAACATTTTGAACTAATGCATCAAGGGTTTTAAGTCCTATCATTTTTTGGGATATAAACCCTTCAGCATGCTTTACGCCAATCATTTTTCCATACATTTTTGTGCGGTTAATTACACTTTCCAAAAATTCGGGCGTGGAAATATAGGTTCGAGGCTCCGAATCATCTCCAGAGCCATTAAAAAATTGAGTTTTAAAGGCTCTGATAGCTTCCAGTTTCTTTTCAATTACATCAGAAATATCAACCACAAAATTTGGAGTCATATACGTGTCCTGGATATAATTTAAAATAAATTTAGGTTTCCAGGCATCCTGTTTTTCAATTCCGTCAAAAGTTTCAATTTTTCTAAGTCCGGATAAAAAACATGAATCAGAAACAAGTTGGGCAGCGCGGCCATGATCCGGATGACGATCCTCTATAGCATTACACAAAATAATTTCAGGTTGATACTTTCTTAAAACTGTTATAATCCTCCTTTGATTTTCTTCGTTATTTTTAAAAAAGGCATCTGCCATATCAAGATTTTCTCTAAAATCCACCCCTAAAATTTTGGCTGAATTCGATGCCTCTTCTTCCCTTGTTTCGGCTGTTCCTCTTGTTCCAAGCTCTCCGCGGGTAAGATCAGCAATACCGACATTTTTTCCGTTATTTTTTTCAACCAATAATGTTCCTGCACAACTTAATTCTATATCATCGGGATGGACACCAAACGCCAAAAGGTCTAACTTCATTTTGTACTTTAGATTCTGGAAAATATCAGAAAAATAATGTTGCAAAGTTACAGTAAAAGAAGGATTTTTTTACAGTTTTATGATTTTATACAAGCTTTGAAGGAATTGCCATTAAAAATAATAGCAATTTTCACATTTATCCTGAATATCCATACATTTTTTGTACTTCCTTCACGATGGATTCTATTTCGGCATCTTTGCCATAAGCATCGTAAGGCTGCTTAAGATCGCTGCCAAATACATAAGCAACAGTTTGCCAGAACCGGGCAGTAAAGCCACCTTTAAGTTCTTTTAAAATATCATAACAATTGGTACCACCCGTTTCCCGGTTAATAAGTTTCATTAAAACTTTTCCCTGGTAAACAGATAGGTTTTTAAGAGGATCGGAAAACTGCTTTTTTAATTCTTTTTCGCGGCTATTGATATATTTTGTTATCGCCGCTTTATTTGGATTGTTGGCAATATGTTTTTCAATGTCATTAAAAACATAACCAGCCTTTCGGGCGTAAGGATAGGTTACATAAACCGCATTCCTTAATCTTGTCCAGGCTGCACGTGTCGCTGCGTTTCTCTTTCCCCAAACATATACTCCTGCCAGAATTTTTGCTTCAATAGTATCACCTTCATAAATTACTGCAGAACAAATAACAGAATCATCAGGACCATATTGAGAGAAAATAGGATAAGATATTCCTGCGCTATCCGGTACCTGTGATTTAGCAGTAAAGCCAATTATAAGTAAAAGAAATCCTAAACTAAATTTTGATATTTTATTACTGAAGACTTTCATTGCTCTTGTAAATTTATAATTTATATATCCAAAAACAAAGAATGAATTGTAAAGTTTCTATCAAAATTTTGAACAATCATATCCATAAAAAAATGGAAACTTCATTTAATTATTGGCCAGCAAAAACAAATAAAATAAAAATACCAAAACCAGGCTTATTGCTATATAGGCGCCTGGCCTGGAAGCCTTTATACGATTTACTAATGATACCACAAAACCACAAGACATAATAACAAGGCCTAGCCAAACCAGGTTTATATAAGGAAAATAATAAGCTTTCAGCGTAATAAAATCTGTTAATTTATCCTTCTCTTTTAAATTGATTTTAAATTTATTGCCATCAGCGATTCCGGAAAAATTAAGATAAAGATTTTGAGATACTACGGTATCATTAATAAAGTGCAATTCCCGGTTTTTTATAGCCAGGGCAGGATAAGCTTTATATTTCGTTCCAGTATTTGCATAAACAGTAATATCAGCAACCAATGCGGTATCTGTCGGGGAAAAATGAAATTTTTCGTTATCAGGATTTTTCTCGATACTGTTTAAAACAAAATATCCTTTTGAATAAAATACTGAATCCCCGATTTTCATTTCATGGTTTCTGAAAGTGGTGGTATCGTTTTCAGAATCAGGAATTGAAATTGTAGAAATATATGTAAAAATATCGTGAGTTAAATAATGTTTTGTTCCTGGGTTTGACGTAAGATTATTGTCTTTCATCCTATAAGCATCCGGGGACAACATAAAATCTTCATCTGTTTTTCCTGTAGCACTATCCTTCTTTTGAAAATGGAGATTATAAAAGGTACGGTCTTTTTCATTGGAAGCAGAATCATTAACGTAAGTAACGGTGTATTTTCCCAGCTGAGTTGGAACTTCTTTCAAAAGAGTAAGATTCTCCATTGGGTTTTCGTTACTTCTTCCTGTAGGATCTTTTGCAAAAGGAATATTCAATCCTGTCTTACTATTATCACTAATCACTTTCTTATTGCCTGAGGAAATAAGCATTCCTCCAATCAACATGGCAAATCCCAGGTGAGAAATAGCCGCACCTCCCGCTTTTAAATTCCATTTTAATACAGTTCTAAGATAAAACGCGTTGGCTAATAATGAAAAGATAGTAGCAAATAAAGCAAGGTATATGGCAATCAAAAATCCGGGCCCTTTTTTCGTATATTCAATTGGATAAAAAATAGCTAACAAAATAGTTGAAGCGAGTGCAATCCCCAAAGGCCATGAAAGTTTTTGTATCAAATATTTCTTTCCTGTATTTCTATATTTAAGAAACTGTGATGCCCCGGTAAGTAAGCCTATAATTACAGCAACAAGCACCAATACTTTGTTATAAGCAAATTCCCTGTCAGCGGGCTCTGCCAGATTGGTTCCAAAAATTTTATTATAAACAGGAAGCGAAGTGATAGAAATAACAAATATCGCAGACAAAAAGAGTATCAAAGAACCAATGAACATCCAGAATTCTCGCGAAGAAATATCTTCCTCTTTCTGAATGGTGGGAATCTTTTTGTAATTTCTGAAAAACATAAAAAATACCGGGACCGTTATCGCCAATACATAAATTCCTATCAACACATTCATGGCCATCCCTGCTTCTGTAAATGCATGAACAGATGTATCACCTAAAATTCCCGTTCGGGTAAGAAAGGTAGAATATAGAACAAACAAATAAGTGATAATAATAAAAAAGTAAGAGGCCCTTAATGCATTTTTAGTTGAATTATAAATCGCCATGCAATGTAATCCCGCTAAGAGCATAAACCACGGAACCAATGAAGCATTTTCAACAGGATCCCATGCCCAGTATCCACCAAAAGATAAGGATTCATACGCCCATTTCCCCCCCATCATAATTCCCGTGCCTAAAACACAACCACTTAGCAAAACCCAAGGCAGAGCGGGTTTTACCCAACCGCCCCAATCTTTGGTGAACAAGGAAGAATAAGCAAATGAAATAGGAACTACAGTGCTTGCAAATCCTAAAAATAAAATAGGCGGATGAATTACCATCCAGTAATTTCTTAATAAAACATTAAGGCCAACCCCGTCTTTTATGTAAGTCAGGTAGTCAGATTGAGAAAAAATGGGCCCCATAAGTTCATTCCTTGTAAGAACAAACGGGCTGCTACCGATTCTTGTATTAAAGATGTAAATACCGAGAATCATCATCACCAAAAAAAACTGCGCAGTATTGACAATGGTCATTATCGGCGCTTCTCTTTTCTTTGAAGTGAAGATGAGTATTGTTCCTAAAACGCAATGCCACAAAGCCCAAAGAAGAAAGCTTCCTTCCTGGCCTTCCCAGATACATGCCAAAAGATATTTAGGTTCCAATTCTTTAGAAGCATGTTTATAAGCATAAAAATATTCAAAATAATGATGGGAACATATATAGAAAATACCTGCAAAAACCGTTAGCAGCGAAAAAGCTTCTATAAAAAAAGCAGCCCTCCCCAGTTTAATCCATTGTTTTTTTTCAGTCTCAAAATTTATTTTGGAAGCCGCAAAATAAGAGATTGCTGAAACAATAGAAGCTACAAAGGCAAGTACGATGAAAAACTGGCCTACCTGACCAGGAATTAAATGTTCATTCTCAAAAGTCATGTCAGGGTCTTAATATTGAGTAACCGTTTTTTCCAGCTGTTGCTTATTGTCTTTATATTTGGAAGGGCATTTTAAAAGGATGTCATTGCATTCAAAAACATTTCCTTCCATTTTTCCTTTCAGGACAACACGGTCACTTTGTTCAAGCTCCGGGGGTTTTGTATTATGGTAAATAACCTGTGTGCTGCTGCCAAGGCTGTCCACCGCGTAAAATGAAAGATAGTTCGGATCTTTTAATGCATCGTATTGAATTGGTTTGGATTTGTCAAGCCTGGCAATAAGATGAACGTATTGGCCCTGCTTTTGTTTGGCAGAACTGATAGTATCATAAGTGGAAAAATCAACTGAATACATTAATAAGGCGCCAATTGCCGCCGCTATAACAACCAGGATAACTATACTTGAAGTTTTCATTTTAACTGTAATTTGGATATGCAAATTTAGTGAAAAATGAACAGCTAATTTGCAGAAAATAAAATGATTAGAATTACGAAAGAACTAATTCATTATCCGAAGTTCTGATCTTCAATTACCAGGTAAAGCAATAAATAAAACTAATTTATATTCTTGCTTTCCAGATGATTTCGGGAGCATTGTTTTTCATACCAAGATATCTTGCCAACGCAAATAAATAATCACTAAGCCTGTTAAGATATTTGATGATTAAGCTATCCACTCCTCCCCCGTTTTCTTTTAAATTTACCGTACATCTTTCTGCGCGCCGGCAAATACATCGCGCTACATGAGCAAAAGAAACAACAGGATGGCCTCCGGGCAAAATAAAATTTTTCATTACGGGCAATTCTTCCTGCATTTTATCAATTTCCTTTTCCAATAATTTGATATCGCTTTCATGGAGGTCCGGAACCTGCATCTTGCTTGCCTTTCCAGGATCACACGCCAGTTCGGAACCAATAGTAAACAAGCGATCTTGTATTTCTTTTAAAATATATTTTGTATGATCATCATTTGAATAATCTGAAAGCAGGCCAATATATGAATTCAATTCATCTACTGTCCCGTAAGCCTCAATCCGTGGATTATTTTTAAAAACTTTGGTTCCACCGAGAAGGCTTGTTTTTCCTTCATCTCCTGTTTTTGTGTAAATTTTCATTGCCATAATACATAGAAGTATTTCAATTACAAATTATTTTTTATCGGGTATAAAAGTACGACCTAATGAAGCAAGAGAAAATAAAGGCCGGATTTGAAAAAACATTATCTGCATTTTGCCAATATTTTAAATTGAATTAAATTATTCCTTGGGCTCATTCCCCAACCGGAATTATAACTTTTTTCTTTTTGGTAACTTCACTCCTATTTGATTCTCACTAATTCGGTTAACATTACTCATGGATTTATTAAATTTTTTGTTGAAATTGAAAAGATTGGCTTTCATTACTTTAGTTGTTTTACTTTTCCAATTTGCTCCGGCCAATGCTCAACAAGCATCTCCTGCTGCCATCGGAGGAGATACTACTCATCTGCGTGTAGGCATTGCCGGTAACTCTCCCTTTATTATCAGAAGAGCTAACGGACAATTTGATGGAATTGCATTGGAAATATGGCAATTGTTAGCCGCAAAAGCTAACTGGAAGTCTGTATTTACCTATTTTAACAGTGTTTCCGGCGCGTTGGATTCATTACAAAACGAAAAAATAGACTTGCTCATAGGGCCTTTAAGCATCACCTCTGAGAGAGCGAAAATGGTTCAATTCTCTCAACCTTATTATCAATCTAGTTTATCAATAATGTCGCGGGTTGAAAAAAAAGGAATCTTGAACAGGATTGCTCCTTTTTTTAGTTACCGTCTTCTTATTGCTGTTTGTGTTTTTTTATTAATACTCGCGATTGTAGGAACATTTATATGGCTTGCAGAACGCGAAGCCTCGCCCGAACAGTTTCCCCGTCAGGCACCGTCAGGAATTGCTAACGGAATGTGGCTTGCCATAGTTACTATGTCAACTACAGGATACGGAGATCGGTCACCGGTAACATTTTGGGGAAGAATAATCGCAGGTACCTGGATGGTAATTTCTATCATTTTCGCTACCACGATGGTAGCCGGCATAGCCAGTACGCTAACTCTTTCAGGATTGGAAACTACCACTATTACGAATATAAAGCAGGTGTCGGGAAAAAAAGTAGCCACTATAAAAAATTCACCTGCCGGTAATTTTGTAAAAAAATATAATGCCAAACAAATATCAGTTGATAACCTCCAGGCTGCATTTCAAAAGTTAAAAGATAAAGAAGTAGTGGCAATTGTCTATGACAGGCCACAATTACTTTATTTTTTAAAACAACATCCGGGAAATGATATACAGGTAGGAAAAGAAGAATATTTTAAGCAAGGTTATGGTTTTGCATTTCAAAAAAATTCTACCCTTATATCCAGGGCTAATATTATCTTATTAAACCTGAGCGAACAAAACCGTATCATCTCGATAACCAATGAATGGCTGGGAGATGAAGAGAAATAATTTTATAACTCAGAGATAAAACTGTTAGCAGGAATGTAACACTCCCACTTACTCATTACATTTTCAACCTGATAACTGACAACGAATAAGGCTTAGATTTAAAAAGAATTTGTTTCTTTTTTACGGCAACCTCCGCTTCCACCGGGGCTACATTAAAAGGCCTTTCAAATGAATTCTCACTCGTGGGATCATTGCTTTGCAAAGTAGTAACCTTAGCTACTGATCCGAATTTTTTAGAGCCATCCAATTTGAAGGTATTGGTTTGTTCTTTACCTGATGCATTTACCACTTTTATAATTAACTCGTGAGTGTTTTTATCAATTACTGAAGATACATAAAGGCTGTCCTGGCCAGCGAGCACTTTGCCATCACGCAGTGCTGCCACCACATTGGTTCCCCTGTTGGTAGCAAATAATTTCTGCACATAATAATCTGTAGTTCCATAAGATTGCAGATTGTTCACCCATATCAAGTCAGGTTTCCATTGCCATGCATCTGTGTGGGCAAACAAGGGCGCATAAGAAGCCATGTTCACAACCGCCGCATTTCTTTCAAGCCCCGTCATGAATGCGGCTTCAGAAATGGCGGTGGCCATGTTATTTTTATTATTCACGCTTACCGTATGATCGCTTTGTGCTGCATATTCTCCGGCAAAAACTTTTGAGCCGTTTCTTGGGTAATCATCATAGCGTGAAGCATTTTGAAGAAACCATTCAGGGCGGCGGTAATAATGTTCATCAATGATGTCTGCGCCCATTTTTCTTTCTATATTATTGAGATAATCAAAACGTTCACCGTCAGGATCTGTGCCTGAACTTACCACCAGCTTAAAATCGGGATACTTTAGTTTGATGGCATTAAAAAATATTTTCAACCTGTCAATGTATTGAGGCCCCCAGTTTTCATTGCCGATGCCCATCATTTTTAAATTAAAAGGTTTTGGATGGCCAAGCGCCACGCGCACCTTTCCCCATTTCGTGTTGGCGTCACCGTTAGCAAATTCAATCAGGTCCAAAGCATCCTGTACGTAAGGATCTATTTCATTAAGCGCCACCGATTCGGCGGTATTGAACTGGCAGGCCATTCCGCAGTTTAAGATGGGTAAAGGTTCTGCGCCAATGTCTTCCGCCAATTGGAAATATTCATAAAAGCCAAGGCCGAAAGTTTGAAAATAATCCGGCGTAGGGCGGTGCTGAAATTCTGTATTCCAGCGGTTGACAATCAAATGGCGTTCATCTATCGGCCCAATTGTTTTTTTCCATTGATAGCGGTTAGCGAGGTCACGGCCTTCTACGATGCAGCCACCCGGAAAGCGAATGAAGCCGGGTTTCATATCTGCCAGTAATTGTATCATATCGGCCCTCATGCCGCCGCGCCTGTGTTTCCACGTATCTGAAGGAAATAGAGAAATCATATCCAAATCAACAACGCCGGTTCCTTCAAAAGTAATCCTGAATTTTCCTTTCCATGCGGTGTCTGTAGCGTTAAAACTTACAGCTTCTTTTTTCCATTCATTTATTTTTCCCGAAGGAGATAAAACGGTGTTGCCAATCACATCGCCGGACGTATTTAATAATTGCAGATGAAGTTTCAAACCAGGCGTTTGCAGCCTGCACAAAACTGAAAAATCATAACGTAATCCTTTTTTGATGCCCATTCCGCGAAAACCTTCATTAGTAAGGCTCAACGAATCTTCCGCATTCTTTTTTGTAATCCTGACAAAGCGGGGATTGCCTGTATTTCCATCCTGCCGGTTAAGTACCAAAACAGCGCCTTCGTTGAATTTATTCTGGGTAACATTCCACCCCATCAAAGGCATAGAAAATTCAAACGACCGGTTTTTGATCATCTCTGCGTAAATGCCTCCATCAGCGCCAAAGTTGATGTCTTCAAAAAAAATTCCCCACATCGTGGTCTGCACTTCTGCTATGGGTTTGCCCGCAGCAACGATGATGGGCGATTTAGACTGGGCAGCTAAATAAAGAGGCAGAGAAGCCACCATTATTATGGTAGATAATAATTTTTTGATGCTCATGATTGGCTTATACTTTTTTTAGGAGAAAATATTACAAAAATGCCATTGAAGCAAATATAAAGAGGTATTAGTTACTTTGTTTACCAAAATAAAAATCCGGGATATTTGTGATTTTACTGTTTTTTAATCTTTAGCAACAAGCGTAAATAAGCCAGGAATCACATTTCCGTAAAAACGATCTTATTTATCCTGCAAGACAATTCAAGGCAGGGCATTCAACATAGGAGAAATACTGGTTCTGATTGAATTATATTTGAAGAACAAAATAAGTTTTTAACTAAATTACTATGATCAACCTACATGTGTAAATCATCATCATATAGGTATACACATGGCCATTCATATAGGTTTATTATAGTCGTTATATAGGACCTTTGTTTTAATTAGACAATAAGGAAAAAAAACAACATTATGCACGATATACTTAACATTGACTGGACTAATTTTTTTCTCGGAAAAGAGGACTTAAGCTTTCTCTTAATGATAGTTCTACGCACCTGTAGTATGTTTTTCATCATCCTTTTGGGCCTTAGGTTACTGGGAAAAAGTGGTGTGTCACAATTGTCTGTCTTTGAGCTTGGAATAATTGTTGGCCTTGGCTCGGCTGCTGGTGACCCAATGTTTTACCAACAGGTAGGCATATTATCCGCAATACTTGTTTTTACAATAATAGTAGGACTTTACCATTTTTTGAAATACATCCTGGGTAAAAACCAAAAGTTAGACCAGTGGGTAGAGGGAGAGCCTAAAAATCTTGTAGTGGATGGGAAGCTGGTGATTAAGCGATTAGCAAAAGAGCCATTGACGAGAGGCGAACTATTTGCGCAGCTACGTTCATCGAATGTTTCGCAACTTGGGCAGATAAAGCAAGCGATTTTGGAACAGAGTGGCACAGTGAATGTCTTTTATTTTTCTGATGAGGAAGTAAAATGGGGGCTTCCCATTTTACCGCAGTTTTTAAAAGATTGCATGGAATCCATCCCGGAAAAAGGGGATTATTCGTGCTTGAATTGCAGCTTTACTGATACTATGGAACCGGAGGAGAAAAAAGTTTGCCCTGTTTGTGGAAAAATGTCGTGGGTAAAGGCTTCCGGTGAGAAAAGAATAACGTGAGTTGGAGTGGAGTTTTCTTTATGGCGGCGACAAAAAGTGTTGCTTATAAGTTTAAAATATCTTTTCAAAAAGAGTTTTCCTTGTCCCGCGAATTAAACATAAAACTTACACGACACTATGAAAAAACCTCAAGACTATATTAGCTTTTGTTTGTTTATTCTTACGATTAGATTTGGAGGAAGATTATTAACTTTAAAAAATTGCGCTGTAATTATATTTTTTTTATCGAAATGGAATTTAACCCAAACAACAATGTTATTAAACTCTGTGTCCAGGGCATGGACATGGAAGAAAAAGGCAAACCCGGAGAAGCAAGCCGTCTATTTCTGCAAGCCTGGAATGAAGCGACAAATGACTTTGAAAAATTTATTGCTGCTCATTATGTTGCCCGGCATCAGCAAAATTTAACCGACAAATTAAAATGGCTTCAGACAGCCTTGAAATTTGCATTAACAACTAATGACGAAAGTGCTAAAGGAGCTTTTCCCTCCCTCTATTTAAACGTTGCCAGGTGCTATGAGGATTTAAACGACGCCGAGAACGCAAAAAAGAATTACGAATTGGCTTCTTCGTTTACAGACAAACCGTCTGACAAAGGCCCCTTTTATCATGGGACAAAAGCAGATTTGAAGATGGGGGATTTTCTGACAGCAGGTGGCAGGTCAAATTACAAGCCGAATATCATAATGAATCACATTTATTTCACAGCCCTGGTTAATGGCGCGGGGCTTGCCGCGGCATTAGCTAAAGGTGATGGAGGTGAACGTGTTTATATAGTTGAACCGACAGATAGCTTTGAAAATGACCCAAATGTTACCAACAAAAAATTTCCGGGAAATCCGACTCGTTCCTATCGCACCCAGGCACCATTGAAAATCGTTGGAGAGGTTACAGATTGGGTAAGACAAACACCTGCGGAAAAACAAAAATGGCAGGAAAAACTGGCGAAAAGCAAAGGAGAAATTATTAATTAATATGCTCCTAGGCACCGCTAATGAAAGTTAAGCCATGATTTTAACGGCTGGAAAATTATAGCAATTTTAAAGACAGTGTGTCATGCAATTTCTAATATCCTAATATTAAAAAGTTCGCACAAACGGCACTCAAATGTCGCAAACAACCCGCATTAAAAATCTACACTTTAACTATTTTTGAAACCCAAATGAAAATCACATGAAACCAAAAAAAATATGGGCAAATTTTGCCGTTAGTGATTTAGAGCGCACCACTAAATTTTATAGTCAATTAGGATTCCAATCAAACGGAGTGTCCGGGGAACTGACAAGCTTCTTTATTGGAGAAGACAACTTTGTTATTCACTTTTTCTTAAAAGACGTTTTGCAAGCCTTCATGAAAAGTGAAATTGCTGACTCCCAAAAATTAAATGAAATTATATTTACTCTGTCAGCAGAAACTAAAGATGAAGTAGATAGCTGGGCAAAAGAAGTTGAAAAAGCCGGCGGGAGAATTATTTCCGCGCCAGAAGAATTCGGGGAAGGATATTATGGATTTGATTTTGCAGACCCTGATGGGCACAGGTTTAATGTGTTCTTTATGTGAGTTTTTAAATTTTGTAACCGGCAGTCCTGGTATAACAATCATCTACGTTCACTATCATTGCAACAACTTCAAAATTCCATCTCACAAAATCGGTTTGATATAAATGTTTAGAAATTGCTTTACCGAAACATTAATTTATGATGGAAAAGTTTCGATAAATTAGCTGTGAGGCGAGGTAACATTTGACCTGAAATAAAAAAATGATTGTTTCGAAATAAAAAGCCCATAACTATTCGTAGAAATTACAACATTTCTTCAATCTTTAAAATACTGATTAACAAAATCAACCGCAAAAATGAACCCTAAATATATTATGGCCGCAAGCGCTATTCTGACTGGATTGTCAGGCTTAGCTGCTTCTTTTTTTCCAAAAGAAATTTTAATGAAAGCAGGAATTTCTCCAAACGAAACAATGATATTAGTTATACAAGTGACAGGCGCATTGTATATCGGATTTGGTATAATGAACTGGATGGCTAAAACCATTTTGATAGGTGGCATCTATGCAAAACCTCTTGCAACGGGCAATTTCGCTCACTTTTTTATAGCTGCTATTGCGCTTTTGAAAGCTGCGACAAATCATTACGTTTCACCTTATTTGTGGCTTGCAGCAATTATATATTCAATCTTTGCGCTTTTGTTTGGAATGGTACTTTTCACAAGCCCGTTCAAAAAAACAGGTGATTAAGCCTGCGCTGAATTTCCTTATCAAAATAAAAATCCGCACAATTTGTTGCTTTACTGTTTCTTACTATTGCTTCCCTAATGAACAATTGCCTTTTTTATTATAGTGTTATCGGGATTAATTATCTGAAGTACAAAAATGCCTTTGGGAAGTTGACTGAAGTTAAGAGTTTCAGTACTGTTTCCTTCGGCAAGTTGCAGTGATTTTTCCATCATTACCTTACCTGCACTATTAATAAGTTTAAGGCGATAAGTGCCTTTTGAAAAATGATTCATTTGTAAATGAGCAACGCCTTCAACTGCGGGATTCGGATAAATTACCAAAGATGGAATCAGGGCGCCAAAATTTACTTTGGCAACAGCACTGTATTCTTCGCGTCCTGTTTTATCTATACTTTTTATACGATAAAAATTATTTCCGGGCATTGCATTTTCATCTGTCCAGGCATAAGTGGATGCTGCAATGTCATTAGTATTTGCTTTTTCAAAGGCCACGCTATTGAATTTCTTCCCATCTGCAGAGCGCTCCACTTCATATTTTTGAATACCTGTTTCGTTAGATACTTTCCACTGTACCTCAATGTTGTTGCTTTGCTTCGTAGCTTTAATGCTGCTAAAAGTAACAGGCAAAGTACCGGACGGAGCAGCCAGCGAAATATTATTAAAGCTTAAATTAAATACAGAATAAGTTTGGCCTGGTTTAGGGAAAAAACGAATTTCATCAACATTATCAAAAAAAGATGGAGTCAGTAAATCTGATTGAGAGACCGTAGTTGGAAAATAACCAGGATCAGGCGTAAAATCAACAGAACCTGTTTTCATCCCGTTATCATAAGTTTCAATTGTTATAACCTGATCATAACCCCAGTCGTAAAGCTGAATAGATTTTAATGAAAAATTTACTGAATTGTCGGCGCTTTTGATCACCATTGCCGGCACACCATTAGCGGTTGCAGGTGTGGAAGGCCCTGTAGTAATTGCCGTGTAGCCGGAAGAACCGGAATAGAAATAGTCATTATCATGCCATTCTATTATAGATTGAATATTACCGGGAAAAGTATATAGCGAAGTATGGTCAGTACTTGCGCTGTATATCTGCAGCTTGAGTCCATTAATATCAGAAGTGCCTCCATCGCCATCTTCTGCGATTCCATCGGTCCAGTGAGTGGCATCATTTGAAGTGAAGGTGAGCGTGTAAGGAAGGTTAACCTGGGCTTCTGACATGAAACTTTGAGAAATCAAAAACCCTGATAATAAAATAATTAAGTAAATTTTTTTCATTGGAGGTAAGTTTTACCAGACAAATGTATAGAAAAAATAAAATATCTATAGATGGCTAATAGATATTTTGATGTGCTAAGTGCAGTAAATTAGCCGCCATAAATCCGCGTAACTTACTATTGAAGGCTTTTGCATTTGCACTTGTTTTTCGTCCTTAGCGAAGTTCACGAATCTCAAAAATTCTATTCATTAGTAATGAAGTAATTTTGCATTTTAAGCCATCAATTAAACTTAACATGCAGCAAATTGCTGAATCAGAACTTATCATAAATTCCAGGGGCGCAATTTATCATCTTGATGTTAAGCCGGAAGAAATAGCTGAAAATATTATTACCGTTGGCGACCCTTCGCGCGTATCGGAGGTTAGTAAACATTTTGACACAATAGAAGTTAAACGACAGCATCGCGAATTCGTAACACATACTGGATTTATCAGCAATAAAAAAATTTCAGTAGTGAGCACTGGTATTGGGCCGGATAATATTGATATTGTATTAAATGAACTGGATGCATTGGTAAATATTGATTTTGAAAACCGGACAATCAATAGCGAATTGAAACAATTAAACATCATCAGGATAGGGACTTCAGGATCTCTACAGGCAGATGTTCCGGTGGATAGCTTTGTTGCAGGCAGCCATGCCATTGGCCTTGACAACCTGATGAATTTTTATCTTCATGAAAATAACGAAGAAGAAAAGCAAATTATTCATTCTTTCAAAACTCAAACACAATTGCAGAGCACATTTGGCGATCCGTACATCGCTTCAGCATCTATGCACTTGCTTAAGTATTTTGTAGAGGGCTACCACCAGGGTATTACAGTAACCTGCCCCGGCTTTTATGGGCCGCAGGGAAGAATTTTAAGGTTAGGAATTACATATCCGCAACTTATAGATCAACTTACAACTTTTCAATTTGGACAACATCGCATCACCAATTTTGAAATGGAAACCTCAGCCATATACGGCCTTGGCAAAGCGTTACATCATCATTGCCTTTCTTTAAATGCCATTATCGCCAATCGCATTCATAAAAATTTCAGCAATGATTCACCGGGCCTGATCGAAAAGCTTATTATAAAATCCCTTGAAATTATTTCGGAAAAATTATAAGGATGCGATAGCAAAGAAAAGAAATGAAAAATAATTACGATGGCGAAACGATAGTTGTCCAAAAAAAATTATAAACAATCTTAGATGAAAATTAAATTTTATAAATACCAGGGAGCGGGAAATGATTTTATTCTCATAGATAACCGCGAAAAAATTGCTGATAAATTAACTGTTCAGGAGATTCATAAAATGTGCGACCGGCATTTTGGAATAGGCGCAGACGGGCTTATGTTTTTGAATGAGAAAGAAGGTTTTGATTTTGAAATGATTTATTTCAATGCTGACGGAAATGAAGGCTCTATGTGTGGAAATGGAGGAAGATGCATTGTCCAGTTTGCATCAGACATGGGAATAAAAAAGAATGAATATATTTTTTCTGCAACTGATGGCGTTCACAAAGCAAAGATAGATTTTGACAAAAAGGTGAGCCTTCAAATGAGTGATGTATCAGAAGTGGAATTTTCTTTGGATCATTTTGTGCTGAACACGGGTTCGCCCCATTATATAAAATTTGTAAGCGTTGCTGATAATGTAGATGTAGTTTCTGAAGGGCGTAAAATCCGCAACAGTAAAGAATTCACTGAAAAGGGAATCAATGTAAACTTTGTTGAAAATCTTGACGATGATCTTATTTTCGTGAGCACCTATGAACGTGGTGTGGAAGATGAAACATTGAGTTGTGGCACAGGAGTCACCGCTTCGGCTTTGATGGCAGCGCACAATGAAAATGGTTTCAATCATGTAGATGTAAAAACAAAGGGAGGCAATTTAAGTGTTGAATTCGATAAAATAAGTGATTCGGAATTCAAAAATATCTGGCTTTCAGGCCCTGCTACTTTTGTATTTTCCGGTGATTATAAAATAAAAGAATCCTGATGTTTAACGTACGTGTTTACGGTATTTTAATAAATCATAAAAATCAAATCCTTCTAAGTGATGAAATTATAAGGGGAAATTTTTATACTAAATTCCCTGGTGGTGGATTGGAGTATGGAGAAGGTACCAGGGAATGTCTTGTCAGGGAATTTAGCGAAGAGATGAAAATAAAAGTGCGCACCGGGGATCATTTTTATACCACAGATTTCTACCAGCAAAGCGCTTTCGATCCAAACTACCAGATCATTTCCGTTTATTATTATGTTACCACTGATGAGCTCTTTGATCTAAACACAATCAATTCTGAAGAAGGAAAACCAGAAAGTTTTCGCTTTATAAATCTATCAGAACTTTCAGAAGAAAACGTAAGCCTTCCCATTGATAAAGTAGTTGCCCGCCTCTTAGCCGACAGGCATAAATAGCAAAATAAAAATCCCGGTTTTTTATTGATCTACTGTAATTAGCTTTAATTAATTACCTGGTTAACTTCACACAAGATTTCCCGGTCAGCCAGCCGTTGGGATATTCTCAAATGGCGCCGCCTCCTCTCCCATCGCCGCCTTTTTCATTTGCTGCGCTATATCGTGGCCAACATATTTCTCAATTCTTTCTTCTACATAATAAATTACGGGAGTAAGAACAATCGCGATTATGAATTTATACAGGTAATTCATAAGTCCCACCGCCAAAATTAACTGCCAGGAAAACAATCCGCTGAAGGCAATAAATAAAACAATATAGCTATCCACCAATTGCGAAACCAGGGTAGATCCTGTTGCGCGAAGCCAAAGTCTCTTATTCCCTGTTACTTTTTTTATTTTATGAAATATAAAAACATCAACTGCCTGGCTTACGAGAAAAGCTACCAGGCTGCCTAAAATGATCCGCATATTTTGTCCAAAAATTGCCTTGAAGGAAGTTTGTATATTTTCTACGCCTTGTTCATGGCTACTGCTTAGCCAGGCCTTCGCCGGAGGCAAAGCGATCGCAATAAAATACATCAAAAAAGCATAAGAGATGAGAATTACCGCGGTTATAGAAATTCTTCTAACGGCTTTAGGGCCATAGAATTCATTGATAATATCTGTTATCACAAATTCGAAAGGCCAGAGAATAACACCGCAGGTAAGCGTAAAAGCTAAACCGCTTTGACCGAAAAAAGTAAAATTAGCCGGTTGTAATCCGAACAGTCCTTCAAGAGAAAACAATTTCATTCCGATGGCTTCGGCTACCAAAGCATTAGCCACAAAAAAAGCAGTAAAACCTACAAATATCCTGGTGGGTTTGTCATTTAAAATTTTATGAATCATTCAAAAGCCTGTTTATAAAAAAAAGAAATAAAAAAATTCGAAGATCAAAAAAATAAAATTTATAAGCGTTAGCCATTTCGGCAAAACGATTATCTTTTTAAAAATCATTAAAAATAAATAAATGATGCACATCACCAGGTTAATCACAATCGCTGAAAATCCGAGGATAATAATAAGGTCTTTAAAAAAAGGGACTGAAGTAACTGTGCCCGTTGTTCTTATCGCTGGCTTTGCAGCCTCAATTTTGGAAAAGATCACAAACAATAAAAAACATATATTACAAATGAAAGTGAATCTTGAAAAAAATGAAATTAATCTCATTAAAATAAGTTGTTTTGAAAAACTCTCAACAAAATAATATTAATTTGTCAGAATTAATTTTTGTGAATGGCAAATGTACTGAGTATTGTAACCTATAAAATATTCCCGCCCAAATTAGGTGGACAAAAAGGGATCGCTTTGTTCAATCAATATTTATCAAAAGAAATAAATCTTTTTTGTTTTACAATTCGGGATAATGACCCTTCACTGGTTTCTTATAAAGTTTTTAATCAATTAGAAAATGGAAGCGGGCGATACATAAATCCATTCAATTTTAGAAAGCTCAAAAAAATCATAAAAGAAAATAATATTTCCCATGTGATTGTTGAACATCCTTATTATGCCTGGATGGCGCTTTTACTAAAGAAATTTTGCAAAGTGAAAGTGATCGTTCATTCTCACAACATAGAATCAGAGCGCTTTAAAACAGTAGGAAAATGGTGGTGGAAAATTTTATGGCGTTATGAAAAATGGGTTCATCAAAAAGCCGATTTCACTTTTTGTATCAATTCAAAAGATCAAAATTATTTTCATGAGGAATATCAAATTTCCTTTACAAAAAGCTCAGT
Source organism: uncultured Chitinophagaceae bacterium (assembly GCA_963741705.1). GTDB lineage: Bacteria > Bacteroidota > Bacteroidia > Chitinophagales > Chitinophagaceae > Ginsengibacter. Next base: position 39,838 of record CAVUJE010000013.1, read on the forward strand.
TATCACGTATGGAATTTCCTGGGATACAATTCCATCTACGGTTGAAAGAACGGAAGCAAAAAAAAGATTGTGGGGGAGATATTCCTTATCTCCGCAAACCCGTTTATTTCTTTTCAACGGTACCCTTAATTATCAACCCAATCTTATTGCAGTAAAAAATATTGTTGAAAAAATCAACCCGCTTTTTATAAAAAAACAAATTCTGTACAAAATAATTATTTGCGGAAAAGGCCTCCCCAATGAGATGAACGGGCTGAGTAATTATGCAAACGAAAATATTATTTACGCAGGCTTTGTAGATGACATAACCGAATATTTTAAGGGGGCAGATGTTTTCATAAATCCCGTTACGGAGGGTGGCGGAATCAAAACAAAATTAGTAGAGGCGCTGGGATACAACATGAGCGCAGTTTCCACTTCCGATGGCGCTATTGGCGTGGAAGAAAAATTATGTAACGGAAAATTGTATTTATCTGAAAATGCAGATTGGCAAACTTTTGCTGAAAATATGGAAAAAA
>CAVUJE010000014.1:0-74498 GCA_963741705.1 uncultured Chitinophagaceae bacterium
TGACATGCGGCAAATTTAAACAATCAGCCTCTATTTCTGATTTCTGTCACGCGCGATAGTAAACAAAGAATTACCGAAGATTTTCCTTTCTTTTGAAATAAATTATTTTATCTTTCTTGAAATGAGTAAAAGAACAAATAATGAAGATTTTCATTTTATGAATATTAGAAATTAACCCATGAAACTTTTTATTAAAAATATGGTTTGTCCGCGCTGCATTATGAGCGTTGAAAATATTTTGAAAGAAAATAATTTGGAATCAAAATATATACAGCTTGGCGAAGTTGAATTAGTAAAAATTCCGGGCAAAAAACAATTAGACAAATTTTCAGCAGATTTAGAGAAGGTAGGTTTTGAATTATTGGATAACCAGAAAACTCAATTGATAGAAAAAATAAAAACTTTGTTGATTCAAAAAGTGCAGGAAGGAAATATTGAAGAGCATTTCAGAATTCATAAATATTTATCAGAAAAAATATTTAAAGATTATTCTTCCATCAGTAAATTATTTTCAGCAGTAGAGGGCATCACCATCGAGCAGTTTTTTATCCTTCAAAAAATAGAGAAAGTAAAAGAGTGGCTTATTTATAATGAACTATCATTGAGCCAGATTGCTTTCAATCTTGGCTACAGTAGCACGCAGCATCTTAGCGGGCAGTTCAAAAAACTCACAGGGATGACTCCTACAAAATTCAAATCTATTGGAGCAGCACATAGAAACGCTATTGATGGTGTTGCTTAAGAGCTGTCGGTCCGGAGGTCAGACCGCGGTTTAAATCAATTTCTTTTTTTAATTTGAGGTTAATATTATTTTTTGCACTTTCTGAATATCACCGCGGTCTGATGCCCTGCGTACAGATCGCTATCAATTTCCAATAAAACATACATCTTTCCCATAAGGATATAAGTCAATAAAAAATAATCAACGGAACTTTGTTTTCTAAAATGAAGTGAAATGCCCGAAGTTGATGAAGAAATAAAAACTATTAGAAAATCTTTTCCTGTTACCGGGATGAGTTGTGCTTCCTGCGCTATAAGTGTGGAAACTATGCTGCAGGCAGAACCCGGGGTAATAAATGCCGGGGTAAATTTTGCTAACTCCTCTGCTTCTGTTGAATACGATCCTGATGTAGCAGATGTAAATCATTTTAAGCAAACGATTCAATCAATTGGTTACGATTTAGTCATTGAAGACAATGAATCTTCATCAGATGAATTAGAAAAACAAAAGCAAAGTGGATATCAAACTCTTCGTAAAAGAACTGTTCTGTCCATTATTTTTTCTATTCCGATAGTTGTAATTGGAATGTTTCTTCCAAATATTCCTTATGCTGATTTTCTCATGTGGGCGCTGGCAACTCCGGTTGTTTTTATTTTCGGTCAACAATTTTTTATCAATGCATGGAAGCAGGCAAAACATCGTTCCGCCAATATGGATACGCTGGTAGCGTTGAGTACCGGAATTGCTTACGGGTTCAGTGTTTTCAATACTTTATATCCTGAGTTCTGGACAACAAGAGGGATTGGAAGCTCACGTTTACTTTGAAGCGGCAGCAGTTATTATTTCTTTTATTTTATTGGGAAAAGTGATGGAAGAAAGAGCTAAATCCAATACGTCTTCTGCCATTAAAAAATTAATCGGGTTGCAACCAAAAACGGTAATAAAAATTAATAGTGAAGGAACAGAGTCCGTAATAAAAATTTCTGAAGTAAATGAAGGTGACCATCTTTTAGTAAAGCCCGGTGACAAAATTCCTGTAGATGGGAAAGTGATTTCAGGAAATTCTTTTGTAGATGAAAGCATGATTTCCGGCGAGCCGATTCCTCTTGAAAAAAAGAAAGATGAGAAAGTTTTTGCAGGCACCATCAATCAAAAAGGAAGTTTCGTTTTTGAAGCTACCAAAGTTGGCTCGGATACTTTGTTGGCTCACATTATAAAGATGGTAGAGGAAGCGCAGGGAAGCAAAGCCCCGGTTCAAAAATTGGTGGATAAAATCGCTGGTATATTTGTTCCTGTGGTAATGGGTATTGCTGTTTTATCTTTTATCGCGTGGATTATTTTTGGCGACACGAACGGTTTGACCTATGGTTTGCTGGCAATGATAACGGTGTTGGTTATAGCTTGCCCGTGTGCGTTGGGATTGGCAACACCTACTGCAATTATGGTAGGAGTGGGGCGTGGTGCAGAAAATGGGATTTTAATTAAAGACGCGGAGAGCCTCGAGCAGGCAAAAAATATCAATGCAATTATCCTTGATAAAACCGGAACTATCACTGAAGGAAAGCCGCAAGTGGTGGATATTTTTTGGAAGGAAAATGAAAATGTCGGGGAATTATCTTCTGCGTTATTTTCTTTGGAGTCTCAGTCTGAGCATCCCCTGGCAGATGCTATTGCTAAATACTTTCATGCAAAAAATATTCAAAAAATAAGTTCAGATAATTTTGAAAGCCTCACCGGCACAGGTATTTCAGCTATCATAAATAATGAAAAATATTTTGCAGGAAGCTTTCAATTAATGAAAGAAAAACAAATTTCTATTCCGGAAGAAATGAAAAGCAAAACAGAAATATGGCTTAAAGATTCGTTTACTGTAATTTGGTTTGCTGATAATAAAAATGCATTGGCTGCAGTTGCTATTGCTGATAAAATAAAATCTACTTCTAAAGAAGCCATTCAACAATTGCAGCAAATGGGAATAGAAGTTTACATGCTTACGGGCGATAATGAAAAAACCGCGGCTGCTGTTTCAAAAAGTGTAGGTATAAAAAATTTCAAAGCTGAGGCAATGCCTGATACAAAAGCTGATTTTATAAAAGAATTGCAAAATCGCGGAATGAAAGTTGCAATGGTGGGAGATGGTATCAATGATAGCCAGGCGTTAGCCCTGGCTGATGTTAGCATCGCGATGGGAAAAGGCACAGACATTGCCATGGATGTAGCAAAAATGACCTTGATCTCTTCAGATCTAAATCATATTCCAAAGGCGATACAACTATCAAAACAAACGGTAAAAGTGATCCACCAAAATCTTTTCTGGGCGTTTATTTATAACGTGATCGGCATACCGATCGCGGCAGGAATTTTATTTCCTTTTACCGGTTTTTTATTGAACCCGATGATTGCCGGAGCGGCTATGGCAATGAGTTCTGTGAGTGTGGTAAGTAATAGTTTAAGATTGAAATGGATAAAATTATCCTGAAAATCCCTATAGATGAATAGGAATTAAGAGAGTGTAACTGTTTATGATGAGTAAATATTTATGAGCAGACTTTGTTTTCAGTAAACAAACAAAAACTCATCAATTTAAAATTATGAAATCATGCATCACTACAACAATTATTTCGTCGGCATGCACTTTTTTTGGTGGATTATCTGGATCATAATCATCATCTGGATTTTTGTTACTCCCTGGGATATTCCCGGTCAGCGAAGAAGGAAAGATACGCCCATGGACATTCTCAAGAAAAAATTAGCAAACGGCGAAATCAGTATTGAGGAGTTTGAAGAAAAGAAAAAAATATTGCAACAAAATTAGTAATCATAAAAATTTATCAAAAATGAAAAATTTAAAAACCATATTAATCGTAATTGGCCTGGCAATCGCAGCTTCATCCTGTGCGCAGCGGTCCATTCCTTCTGCATCAGAATTGCTGAAAGATAATACCATGCGTGATTCAATAATGACAGAAATCTCAGGTAATCCACAACTGATGAATAACATGATGGACCATATAAGGAGTAATCCGCAAGCTATGCAGATGATGCAAAACGGAAGCATGATGCAAAACGGAACCATGATGCAGAATGGGCGAATGATGCAGAACAGTCGCATGCAAGGGATGAATATGACAGGAGGTGACAGCACAAGAGTTCAGAATATGTACAATATGATGGCTCAAAATCCTGCCATGATGAGTATGATGTTGAATATGATGGCCCAAAATCCACAGTCAATGCAGATGATGCAAAACATGATGCAGCAGAAGGGGATGATGGGCGGAAAGGATATGATGAATAAGTAATATCACCCGAAAAAAATGGCCCTGAAATTATCCTTGTTGCGCACCGCAGCAGGTGTTTAGAGGGATTGATTATTCTGGTTAGTCCATAAAATTAACCAATAGCTTAAAATAAATAAATCAAATGATGCACAATAATTCATGGGGTTGGGGAATGGGCTATGGAATGTGGATAGCTGTCATAGTCGTAATTCTCATAGTCTTCCTGATTTTTAGAAATCGGGGCAGAAAGTAAACATAAATACTAAGGTAAAATGAATGACGCCTTGGCTAATAAATTTTATCATCCACTAGCGCTGTTGCTTTTGCAATAAACGCTAAGAAAAAAAATATAAATCAGCAAGATGCATTTTCAGTTTTTAAACTTTTTAACAAATGAAATATTTGTTTTGTCATGGTATGTAAGTGGTTTCATCTTTGCGATCTGGGTTATTTATGACGTTTATTATGTGAACACTTCTGTAAATAAAGCTTTAAAAACAGGATGGCCGGTTATTATCTTCTTTTTTTCAATCGTGGGATTATTTTTATATCTATGGACATGCCGGCCAAAGGAAATGACGTATTTTAAGAAAGGAATTAATAAGAAAAGTACTCAGGAAAAAGTTCACCATAATTACGTAGCCTCCACATTTAGTAAAGTTACCGGCTCGGTTATTCATTGCGTGGCAGGAGATGGCCTGGGAATAATGACTGCAATGGTTATTGGAAGATACATAGGACTAAATTTCTGGAGCGAATTTGCCGGGGAATATATTGTCGGGTTTTTATTTGGATGGATTCTGTTTCAGTATCCGGCAATGAGAAGCATGGGAAATAATCCTAAAGAGGCATTATGGAAGGGAGGAAGAGCTGAGTTTTTTTCTATGATTACACTAATGACTGGTATGTTGCTAACAATGAAATTAATACAGCCTCATCATCATAACATTCCCACCAATGCCCGGCAATTACGCGTTTTGGGGAATTGCGGCATTTGCTCTTTTTATCGGAACTATTGTAACCTATCCAATGAATTGGTGGCTTGTTTCAATCGGTTGGAAACATGGGATGAGTTAACGGGTAGCTATATTTAATCATAAATTTTTTATTGTTATCACAGCAACATAAAGATTCAACCAATGAAAAACACTTTAAAAAATTAAAGATGAAATTCCCTGAATAAAAAATTAGATTATGAATCACGATGAACATCAACACCATAATACCACTGAAGGTATAAAACCTGAAGAAGCAAAAGCTGACCTTAAAAAGCTTCAGGTTTATCTTGCTGAAAAAACTGAATATGGCCACAAAGCCGTTTTAAAACTTACTAAACAAACAAGTCTGATAGTTGTCCTCGTGCTTATCACGTTGTTATGGGCATGCAATGGTCAGATAAAGCAGCACCCAATGAACCAGGGAAAAGAAACCAAATGGACTGCAAGTTTTGATTCGGTTGAAAATCAGTTTCGGGAAATCAGCGAAGCCTATAGGCAGGACAGTATCCGGATGTCACCTGAGTCGCGGATGATATTTCATAACATGGAGACCTTATGGGCACAGATGAGTAGTATGCGATCAGACAGCAGGCAGAATACAGGAAAGGAAAATGGCCATGGAATGATGGGAAACCGAGGCATGATGGGTCGGGGGGGTATGGACGAAAACGGAAGGATGATGAAGGGTATGCCAATGATGCGATTCAATAATATGAATCAACAAATGATGTCGTACTCACAAGGAATGCACCAGATGATGCAACAATCGGGTAACAGCCACATGTCTGCCATGTTTGGGCAGATGATAGCCCGGGTGCAACAGATGATGTCGGAGCTGCCGGTAGATAAGGACATTACAACTTCGGTCTCTAAAACGCCTTCATCTGTTTCCACCGGAGCGTCACTATATGTCTCAAATTGCAGTAGCTGCCATGGGGCAAAAGGGGATGGTATCAAGAGCGCTTTTCCTCCGATCAATGGTTCTTCGATTGTCCAGGGAGACAAAAAAACACTCGCCAAGATACTTTTACATGGATTACAAGGGCAGGTGACAGTTAGGGGAGATCAATATAATGGTACGATGCCTGCTTTCGGGAATGTGCTTAATGATGATCAAATCTCAGCCATTCTAACGTACGTACGTTCTATGCCAGGTAACAAAGGCAACAGTGTGTCAACCGAAGAAGTGAGCAGTGTTAGGAAAAACATTGCCTCTCACCCACAGGCATGGACACCAGATGAATTAGAATTAAAATAAAAAATCAAAAGTTTTATCAGTAAAAGACAATGGCAGACGAGTACGGATAGTGTATGGCTCCGGTATGGATAATGTATCAGGAGTGTATGAGGTGCTTTAGTGAATGTCTTAGCACTTACCACAAACTAATCAAGGTTACACAGTCGACTAAATAGGAAAAGATAAAAGAAAGTTGGATTACTGTTTTTCAAATATCTATACATTTTACACAAATATCTGTAATGTTTAAAAAAATAAGTAGACGACTTTTGCTTAAAAAAAGATATAGAATGTGCATAATGACCTATCAGGGCACAAAATCTTCATAAAATTGAATTAATATGGACAAGAACATGCACAAGCAACATCACAACCATTCAATGATGGATCATAGTACGGATTCTATGAGCATGTCTGCACACGACCACCACAGTATGATGATCGCGGATTTTAAAAAAAGGTTTTGGCTAAGCTCAATTCTTACCATTCCCATACTCGTGCTTTCTCCCATGATTCAACATTTATTGGGTTACCAAATGGTAGTTCCCGGTAACAAATTTATTTTGTTGGCGCTTTCCACTTTTGTTTACTTCTGGGGTGGCTGGCCTTTTCTGAAAGGCTTTTGGAGTGAAATAAAAGCAAAGGGGCCAGGCATGATGACGCTTATTGCCATGGCTATTTCAGTAGCTTATTTTTATAGCACTGCCACTGTTTTTGGTTTAAAAGGTGTTGATTTTTTCTGGGAGTTGGCTACTTTGATAGACATTATGTTATTAGGCCATTGGCTGGAAATGAAATCTGTTTTAGGGCGCTTCAAAAGCATTGCAATTATTAGTAAGCATGATGCCGGCTGAAGCGCATCGGGTTAAAAAGGATGGACAGGTTGAGGATGTGAAAATAGACCAGTTGAAAAGGGACGATATTATAATGATTAAGCCTGGCGAAAAAGTTCCTGCGGATGGAATTATTGTAGAAGGCAGCAGTTATTTGAATGAATCAATGTTAACGGGAGAATCGAAACCGGTTAAGAAAGAAAAAGAAAACAAAGTGATCGGTGGTTCCATAAATGGCAATGGTTCTTTGAAAATGAAAGTATCGCCATGGGAAAAGGAACAGACATTGCAATGGATGTAGCAAAAATGACTTTGATTTCTTCTGATTTAAATCATATTCCAAAAGCGATTCAATTGTCGAAAGAAACGGTGAAAGTGATTCACCAAAATTTATTTTGGGCATTTATTTATAACCTAATCGGCATTCCCATTGCGGCAGGGATTTTGTATCCATTGACAGGATTCTTATTAAATCCTATGATTGCAGGAGCAGCTATGGCCTTGAGTTCTGTGAGTGTGGTAAGCAATAGTTTGCGATTAAAATTTATTAAATTAAAATAGCGGTACAATTCAGACCGCGTTTACATATCAAATCAAAAAAAATAAAAAAATGAAAACAAAACAATATAAAACAAACATCATGTGTGGCTCTTGTATCGCAAAAGTTACTCCGGTATTAAATGAAACTGTTGGTGAAAGTAATTGGGAAGTGAATATAAAAGACCCCAAGAAAATTTTGACTATTAATTCTGAAGCAATCAGTGAGAGTGATGTAATCAATTCATTGGAAAAAGTAGGTTATAAAGCAGAAGCTCTTGTTTAACCAAGAGTAAATTGCCAGGATAAGGATAATCAAAATAAATACTTTCAAAGTCAGTAATCATTTAATAATAATCATCCTTTGATTTATGGCACTGAGGGCTTTTAAAAACGTTGCATTAAGGCTACTTACAAAACAATATAGCAGAAAGTTTTTTCCTCCAAACCTCTTTTTCTTAAAAATGCTCTTACTGAATATAATTCATTTAAAGTTCTTTCGCGAAGCAACTGTTAAAACGGAATAGCTTTCGTAAAATCAACATGCAATTTTTTTGACAAACGCCACAATAAAATAAATGGTCTTAAAACCTCTCTTTTTTTTGTGCGAACATTAAAACTGTTTTTGCTGTTTTTGTTTTTAATGTGTGCGAGAAACGATGCAGTAAACGAACCATCGCCTGACCGTCATTCGGGCAGGAATAATTCAAATTTTGAATTTTGAAATGACCTGTTTTTTTTACTAATTAAATAAAATATTGGCAGGTTTTATATTATTAAACTGGGCACGAAATGCCGGCGACAACCTTGACAAAATAAATCCATAATGAAAAATTTAAAGAAAGCAGTATTACAAATTTTAAAAACAGTTTTTGTTCATAAGAAAAAATGTTGTCAGTAAAATTAGAACCATGAAAAAAATAATTATATTATCTATCAATCTTTTTTATGGGGCAGTAATTTATGCTCAAGGGGCACCCGCTAAAAAAGAAAGTTACGATTTGTACGTAAAAGACACCACGGTTAATTATACCGGAAAGCTACGCCATGCTATAGCTATCAATGGGCAAATACCCGGGCCTACCATTGAATTGACACAAGGCGATACGGCGGTGATAAGGGTACATAATCTCATGAACGTTACTACTTCCATTCATTGGCACGGTATACTTATTCCCAACAAATATGATGGTGTGCCGGGGCTTACTACTTTCCCCATTCAACCTGACAGCACATTGACAGTACTTTTTCCCGTTCGGCAAAACGGAACTTACTGGTATCATTCACACACGATGACGCAGGAACAACTTGGATTAACCGGCTCTATTGTAATTCATAAAAGAAGCGAACCAAAAATGAAAGAGGAAGTGCTGGTACTGAACGACTGGACAAATCTTAAACCTTCAAATGTATTGCGTCTGTTGAAAAGAGGTACTGATTACTTTTCTATTAAAAAAAATTCGGTACAAAGTTATGGTGAAGCAATTGCAGCCGGGCATTTTACTGATAAGATAAAGCAGGAATGGATGCGGATGCCTGCGATGGATATAAGCGATGTGTATTATGATGCTTTTTTAATGAACGGAAAGCAGGTGTTTGACGATAGTTCTTTTAATGAAGGAGATGTTATAAAACTTCGAATCATCAACGCCTCTTCTTCTTCCTATTTCTGGATTCAGTTTGCTGGTGGTAAAATGAAAGTAGTGGCTGCCGATGGCCAGGATGTAGAACCTGTAGACGTAGATAAATTTTTAATAGCTACGGCTGAAACCTATGACGTCATTATTAAAATTCCTTCTTCGGGTAAATATGAATTAAGAGCTACAGCACAGGATATTTCGCGGCATACTTCCGCATTTTTTGGCAAAGGGAATAAAGTAACTGCTCCTGATATTCCCAAGCTTGACTATTTTAAAATCATGCATCATATGAATACCATGATGTCTTCTATGAATATGAAAATGGGCGCCAGCAAAATGCCGATGAAAAATATAGAGCTGGATAAAGATAGTGTCAATAACATGCAGGGAATGGAAATGGGCAAGATGGAGATGACGGATAAAAAGGATACAATGCAAATGCAAAGTATGGCCATGCAGGATATGCAGATGGACAACAACAAAATGGATAACATGCCATGAATGACAGTACGCAAAGCGGCAATGATATGAAAAACAGTATGAGCATGCAAAACATGGATATGGGAAAAAAAGGAATGGGTACGATGCAAATGGGAGAAATGAAAATGTACGGTTTCGATTATCCGCCCGGCAATGGAAATGATAAAGTACTTTCTTATAAAATGCTCAGGGCAACAAATAATGATCCTGCTATACCTAAACCCGTTGGAAAGCCTGACAGGCTAATTGAATTGACAGCAACAGGAAACATGTTCAGGTATGTGTGGTCGTTCAACAACGTAATACTTTCTGATGCCGATAAAATTTTGATCAAAAAAGGAGAACATGTGCGAGTGATTTTTCATAACAATACAATGATGGAGCATCCTTTACATCTGCATGGGCATTTTTTTCGTTTGCTTAATGGAAGTAGTATGGATGAAGCCCCGTTAAAACATACTTTTAATCTGTTGCCTATGCAAACGGATACCATTGATTTTGCAGCAGACGAACAAAAAGACTGGTTTTTTCATTGCCACACTTTATATCATATGCTTAGCGGCATGGCAAGGGTTTTTCATTATGAAAATACATTGCCGGAAGTACAAAAACAAAATCCTGCCGATTACCGTAAGTTTTTAAATGAACATGGAAGGCACGTAGTTTTATGGGCGGCATCTTCCTTTCAATCGCAGGCTAATTTTACCAATTTTACTGTTGGCCGGTACAAAATGGGAATTGAATGAAGATTTCAAATGGAATTATAAAAACCTTTTTGAAAGTGAAGCAATGTTTCGCCGGTTTATAGACAAAAGGCAGTTTTTAACCGTATTCATTGGTTCTGAAAACAGGCGCGAACAAACAAATGATATTAAAGACGGAAAAAAGGTATTGGCAAATGAAAATGTAGCCACAGCGGGCGTTACTTATTTTTTACCCTTATTTATTACTGCGGAAGGAAGGATTGATCACACGGGGCATTTGCGTTTTCAATTGAGCCGGAATGACCTGGCTTTAACCAAGAGAACCAGGTTTGATTTTTCATGGAATACAGATAAGCAATATACGCTCGGCCTGAAATATATTGTAGCAAGAAATATTGCTTTAACTGGAAACTATGATAGTGATTATGGATGGGGCGCGGGAATTAGTTTTGTTTATTAATCATAAAATTCCTGTGATACGCTCAGTGCATCCATTTTTAATTTAAATAATAAAATAGCATTTTCCATTAAACCTAAAGTGTAAAAATAATGGCACATTCATTTGGTTTGAAATGTATATTGGCAGAAATAATTTCAAAGAACTCTGAGAACGGATTATTGACGGGGTGGGGTTATTAATTCTATTAAATGGCTAAAGCCAATAACCAGCTTATCTTTTTCCTTTCGTCTATATAATGGCGTGGAAATTGTATAAGCACAGAAAATTCGCATCGCAGGCGAAAGATTTTCTAAAGAAAACTAAGCACTCACTATGACAACATTACAGACAATTGCCACTATCTCTATTATTATCGGGTTTATCTGTTTGCTTGTAATACTTATTGATATATTGGCTGGACACAAGCAGCACATGATGGTAATGAATTTTGTGTGGCCGATAACTGGTTTATATGCAGGGCCGCTGGCACTAATTGCGTACTATACCATTGGCAGAAAAGGGACGCAGAAAGAAATGATGCGCGCAAAAGAAAAAGATCAACCTATGCCGTCAAAGAAGAAACCTTTTTGGCAAAGCGTTATGGTGGGCGCCTTGCACTGTGGAAGTGGCTGCACCCTGGGCGATATTGTAGCCGAAACTTTGTTGCTTTATGTTACCTTAGCAATTGTAGGTAATCCATTGGTCAATTCGTGGATCATCGATTATGTCTTTGCTTTTGCATTGGGCATCGTCTTCCAGTATTACTCAATAAAACCGATGAAAAATCTTTCTCCAAAACAGGGCCTGATCGCCGCATTGAAGGCCGATACGCTTTCGCTTACCTCATGGCAGGTGGGTATGTACGGAGGAATGGCGATAGCAACTTTCCTGATTTTTAAACATCGTTTGGAAGCCAACACTATTGTATTTTGGTTTGTGATGCAATTCGCGATGATGCTTGGTTTTCTCACCGCGTTTCCGGTAAACTGGTGGTTGATAAAAAAAGGAATTAAGGAGGAGATGTAGAAATTTATAAACTATTTTTTAAATAATTAAGTTATGGAAACAAACAAAAAACCGTTGGAAGTATTTAATGAGTTCGCTAAAAAAAGACTCGAAAATCATTTGGGTGAATTGAATACGCGCTATGAAAATGAAAAGATAAATGATGAAACAATAAAGCTGGCATACGATGAACATAAAAAGATCTACACTAAAGAACTGGAGGAAAAAATAAACTCCCTTTTGCCCTCTGAGAATAATTCAGGGTTAAAAGACGAACTGGAAAAAGCGAGGAACAATTTTATTGCAAAACTGAAGCCTGGCGAGCTTAAAAGCTAAAATTGATTGTATGAGATAAAGGAACTGCATCTATGACTGAAAGCTGCTTTACTATATCTTAAAGTAAATGTTCTGCATAGTCTGCAGGAAAAACACTAAAGGCGGCATTGAAAGGATCCGATACTTTATTTTGGTTTATGATGCAAATAGTTATGATACTGGGTTTCATTACTGCTTTTCCAACAAACTGGTGATTAATAAAAAAAGGAATTAAAGAAGAAATGTAAAATAAGATTGTTCTTCAAAGATTAGAAAAAATTTACTAAAACTGTTTTCTTCCCGGCAAACAAAACTGCCTGTTCGGCAGACGGTCAAATAGCAGCAATTTTTATTTGCAAAAAAGTATTCGTGAAATTCGGGTAATTCGTAGTTACCCATTTATTTCAATTCCTTAATCTCAATATTTTTAAATGCTATTTTTATTCCGCCGCCTGAATGAATTTGAAGGGCAATAGATCCTTGTCCTTTACCTATAAGCGAATCTTTCAGATGCACCATTTTTTCGCCGTTAAGCCATGTAGTTACTTCATCATTTTTTACTTCGATCTTCATTGTATTCCATTCTCCGAATTTCAATGCTTTTTCTCCTTCAGCATCCGGTTTTATAAGCCAGCCTCTTCCATAAGACTCATAGATGCCGCCTGTGTGAAGTCCTGGTGGCGCTACTTCTACCTGCCATCCACTTATCTTTGTGCCTTGTACTGACGAACGGAAAAACACGCCGCTGTTTCCATTTTCTTCCTGTTTGAAATCCAATTTTAAAATAAAATTTTTGTAAGGCTTTTCTGTGGTAAGATATCCATATTCTTTATCCGGGCCGCTTTCTGCGATGAGTTCCCCATTGTTTACATACCACTTTTCAGTGCCATTTATTTTCCAACCTGAGAGGTCGTGGCCATTAAATAATGGAACAAAACGCTGTGACCAGGAAAATGAACTAATTGTCAAAGCAAATGCAACCAGGAAGAGAATCTTTTTCATAATTGAAATTTTAAGGTATTCTCAAAAATAGGGTTTAATGTTTTAATTAGTCTAATTCATCCTTTGAACAGTAAAGAAACAAATAATATGGATTCTTATTTTAATTGCATTTCTTTTTTAAAAAAATATAATCCGATTGCCGCCTTCGTTTCGACAGTAACTTTGTATCGCTTCAAATTAATGAGAACTGATGAAGTTTAATAATGAACAAGACAACTTATCATATTGAAAAGATGGATTGCCTTTCGGAGGAACAAATAATCCGAATGAAGCTGGAAGATTTTCCGGGCATTAAATCTTTGCAATTTGAAATATCTTCACGAAAGCTGTTAGTGATGCATGATGGGGATGCAGCGCCGATTTCGAAAACAATTGAAAGTTTACATTTAAATTCTTCTTTAATAAAAACACAAATTATTGATGAGGAAGAAGCATCTCTTTTTTCAAACAATACGGGGCTGGAAAGAAAACTACTGTGGCAGGTGCTGGCAATAAACTTTTTATTTTTTTTAGTAGAAATGATATCGGGTTACCTGTCTGATTCGATGGGGTTGGTAGCAGATAGTTTAGATATGCTGGCAGATTCCGTCGTGTATGGATTAGCTTTATTTGTTGTTGGCAAGGCATTAATTCAAAAAAGAAAGATTGCAAAAGTTATGGGATACCTACAGTTGCTGTTGGCAATGGCTGGTTTTATAGAAGTAGTCAGAAGATTTTTGGGATATGAAGAACTGCCCAATTTTAGAACGATGATAATCATTTCAGTGCTTGCATTGGGCGCCAATGCGTTCACACTTTATTTATTACAAAAATCAAAGAATAAAGAAGCGCACATTAAAGCAAGTACGATTTGCACTTCAACGGACGTAATCGCCAACGCGGGTGTGATTGTCGCTGGCATATTGGTTTATTTCACCGCCTCTAATCTACCTGATTTAATAATGGGTGCCCTCGTCTTTGTTGTGGTCGGAATTGCTTCCTACCGGATTTTACAATTGTGATAATATTTACCAGAATTACGAATACAAGTAATTATATAAACCTTAACCATAATTCTATAACTCTGCTTTATAAAACATCTTTATCTTTGTTTTCTTTTATGAAGTTTTCTTTTATGAAAAAGTGTTTTGCTGCCATATTAGCCATTTTATATTTCGCTACTACTACGGGCGCAACTATAAATTTATATTATTGCCAGGGCAAAATTGTTTCGGAGAAAAGTATAAAAACTGAAATGCCTTCGTGCAGCAAATGCAAGATGGATAAAAAGATTGAGGATAAATCCAATTGTTGCCAGCACGAACAAAGATTTGTGAAATTGGTTAATGATCAAAACATCTCTAACGCTTCTTTTCACATTCAGAAACCCGTTTCTATTATTTCACCTATTGTTTTTTTTGAAAATAATAATTTCCATTTCCCCTCTTTATCAGCAGAATATCCTGTTAGTAATGCGCCACCACGAAGTAACAGCATAACTATCTACCAGCGAAACTGCGTTTTTCTCATTTAGAATTTTCTCTCCACTGTTCCCATCAAATTTCTTTCGGGACTATTGGCATTTCTAATTGCCACTGATTCTTTATTGATTGTATTTATTAATTCTCCATGCCTGTCAACAGGGAATAAAAAGAACAAAATAGAAAATCAATCTATTTGTTGGTTTACTGTGAATTAATAAATCAACCCTGCTTTTACTTCAATCTTTCTTTTAATGAAAAAAATATGATTTCTAAAATTATTTCCTGGTCATTAAAAAACCGTTACATCGTTTTGGTAGTAGCATTGGGCCTGTTTGTGTGGGGCTTGTTTTCCGTGCAAAACAATCCGGTAGATGCGATTCCTGATTTAAGTGAGAACGAAATAATTGTTTTTACTGAGTGGATGGGGCAAAGCCCACAAATTATGGAAGACCAGGTTACCTATCCCCTCGTGAGCAATCTGCAAGGCGTACCTAATGTAAAGGATATACGCGCCACTTCTATGTTTGGGATGAGTTTTGTGTATGTAATCTTTGATGATGATGTAGATATTTATTGGGCACGGACACGCGTATTAGAAAAATTGAATTACGCACAGCGCCTGTTGCCTCAGGGTGTTACACCTTCGCTGGGGCCTGATGGAACGGGTGTAGGACAAATTTTCTGGTATCATCTGGATGCGCCAAAAATGGATTTGGGCGAACAAAGGGCTTTGCAGGATTGGTATATAAAATTCGCATTGCAAACTGTGCCAGGTGTGGCCGAAGTAGGTTCTTTCGGTGGTTTTGAAAAACAATATCAGATAGTGGTAAACCCTGTGAAACTGCAGTTCTACAATATTTCTATGATGGATGTAATAAAAAAAGTACGCGCTAATAACAACGATGTTGGAGGAAGAAAATTGGACATGGGCGGGATGGGCTATATCATCCGCGGATTGGGTTATATCAAAAATATCAATGACATAGAAAATATAGCGCTAAGCAATATCAATGGAATTCCGGTTCGTGTAAAAGATATTGGAACCGTACAAATGGGAGGCAATCTACGTCTTGGAATTGTTGATGCAAATGGCGATGGTGAAGTGGTGGGTGGCGTAGTGGTAATGCGCTATGGAGAGAATGCGGATAAAGTAATTGGGTTGCTGAAGAAAAAAATGACTGACGTTGAAAAAGGCCTGCCTGAAGGGGTTACATTCAAAATAGATTATGACCGGAGCGATTTGATTAAAGCAGGTATTGCTAATATCAAAAATAAATTGATTGAAGAAATATTCATTGTGTGTTTTATAGTCATTCTTTTTCTTCTCCACTGGCGCAGTGCATTGAGCATCATCATACAAATCCCTGTTTCTATCGCCATCAGTTTCATTTTGTTGAATGCATTTGGATTCTCCTCCAACATCATGTCTTTAACTGGTGTGGCATTAGTGATAGGTGTTATCGTCGACAATGGAATTATCATGAGTGAAAACGCGTACAGGGGTCTATCAGAATGGCAGAACGAAGAAAAATAGGCAATAGGCAATAAAAAAATAATTATCAAAAAATGAAATGGAAAAAATCATATAAAAAAATACCAAACGATATTCGTTTATCAATCATAGAGCGCGCCTGCAAACAGGTTTCCCGCGGTGTTTTTTTCTCAACCGTTATCATCATCACTTCGTTTCTTCCTGTTTTTTTATTGACGGGACAAGAAGGTAAATTGTTTCATCCTCTTGCTTATACCAAGACTTTTATTATGGCTATTGACGCCATTTTGGTGATAACACTTGCGCCGGTTTTGCTGTCTTTTTTTATGCATGGAAAATTTAGGCCAGCGCGTGCAAATCCAATCAGTCGCTTTTTAGAAAAAGTATACAAACCTCTTATAAGCACTTGCATCAAATGGCGCAAGACTACCATGGCTATAATGATTATTGCACTTGCCGCCAGCGTGCCGATGGTGATGAGCCTGGGCACAGAATTTATGCCGCCATTAGATGAAGGAAGTATTCTTTTTATGCCGGTTACTTTGCCCGATGTTTCGAATGCGGAGATAAAAAGAATTTTGCAAGTCCAGGATAAGATACTAGCAAGGGAACCTGAAGTGAAATCTGTTCTTGGAAAAGCGGGAAGAGTTAATTCCGCGACTGACAATTCACCTGTCAGCATGATTGAAACTATTGTGATGCTAAAACCACGCAATGAATGGAGAAAGGGCGTTTCGAAAGACAGTATTATCAATGAACTCAACAGCAAATTGCGAATACCGGGTGTAACCAATGGCTGGACACAACCAATTATTAATCGTATCAATATGCTTTCAACCGGTATCAGGACTGATGTTGGAGTGAAAGTATATGGACAAAACCTGGATAGTATTTATGCATTTGCGCAGGTAATTAAAAATGACTTACAGGGAATTCCGGGTATCCAAGATTTATATGTGGAACCAATCACCGGCGGCAAATATATTGACATCAATCTCAACCGTGAAGAAATGGCGCGATACAATTTGAGCGTGGATGATGTAAATGCAGTGATTGAAAGCGCTTTGGGAGGCTCACAGATTACCACCACAGTTGAAGGCAGGCAACGTTTTTCTGTTAATGCAAGATTTGGACAGGATTTCAGAAACAACATGGAATCATTAAAACAATTGCAAGTGCAGACTGCAGGTTTCGGCCCTGTGCCGCTGGGAGCGTTAGCGGATGTAAAAATTGCCGAAGGGCCGCCAATGATTAATTCTGAAAATGCATTATTGCGCGGAACTGTTTTGTTCAATGTGAGGGGTAGAGATTTGGGAAGTACCGTGAAAGAAGCGCAGGAAAAACTGAATGAATCAATAGGCCAGATGCCTAAAGGATTTTTTATTGACTGGAGTGGAGAATATGAAAACCTTCTCAGCAGTGAACGAACATTAAAGCTGATTTTGCCCATTGTGTTGGTTATTATTTTTATCAGCATGTATTTCGCTTTTGATTCAAAACGCGAAGCGCTACTGAGTCTAATCTCTCTTCCTTTTGCATTAATTGGCGGCGCTTTCATCATTTATTTTTGGGGCGTAAACTTATCAGTGGCTGTGGCTGTTGGTTTTATTGCACTGTTTGGGCTTTCTGTAGAAATCAATATTGTGATGGTTATCTATCTGAATGATGCCATGCAGCAACTCATTGCAAAAAATGGAAATTCAAGAGATACTATTACTAAACATGATCTGAGAAATTATACCATCGGTGGTGCGACAAAAAGATTGCGTCCTGTTATCATGACGGTAATCGTTTCATTTTTTTCCCTCGTTCCAATTTTATGGAGTCATGGTGTTGGCAGCGATGTGATGAAACCAATTGTATTGCCGATGGTAGGCGGTGTTATCACTTCAGCTATTTATGTACTGTTGGTAACGCCGCTTATTTTTTTGATGAGTAAAGAATATGAGTTGAAGAAATATGGAAAGATTGAGGTTCCGAAGGTAAAGCATTAAAGCAAAAAGCAAAAAGCAAAAGGCTTAAGGCAAAGGGCAATAAGCAAAGAAGGGACAAAAAGTTTTTTATAAGGAGCTCTGAAGGGCGTAATAAGTCAACAGTGGGCGATGTCCATTGCAACCAAACAATAATAAAAATTAAAAAAGTGATGTACCAGAATCATAAATCAAATTCAGAATTGCAGAAGCATAAAAAAACTGGAAAGAAATTTCTAACCTTAATGACTGTGTTGCTAATTACGCAATTGTTGGTTCATACAGTATCAGGTCAAACATTAGCCCTAACGGATATTTTAGACAGTGTTCAGCATTCTTACCCTTCATTAAAAATGTATGATGCAGAAATCCAATCCCAGGACGCCGAGGTGAAGGGGGCCCGAAACTGGGAGCCGCCGCAGGTTTCAGCCGGATTTTTTATGACCCCCTATAACACCAGCCTCTGGAATGGAATGAAAGCTAATGGCAACATGCCTGCGCAAAATGGAATGGGAAGTTTTATGATTAGTGGGCAACAAATGTTTCCCAACAAAAAATACAATGATGCCAATGAAGCTTATATGGAAGCCATGTCATCTGTCACTAAAGAAAACAAAAAAGCAGATTTAAATAATTTATTCGCTGCCGCAAAAAAGAATTATTATGAATGGGTAATCATTGAAAAGAAATTATCCATACTCGATGAAAGTGAAAAGCTTTTACATTTCATGATTACCAACGCTGAAACAAGATATAAAAATGGACTGGGGAAAATTAGCGCTTATTATAAAGCGAAAGCATCATTGGGTAACATTCAAAATATGCGGGTAGAATTGCAAAACGAAATCCTGCAAAAGCGAATTGCATTGAATACTTTAATGAACAGGAATAAACTCATCGTCTTTTCTGTTGACACCAATTATGTGCTCAGGGATTATTCAACAATGGTTTTCGACAGCACATTATTTTACACTAACAGGAGTGATTTAAAAGCAATAGACCAAAATATCCAGCTTGCCTATTTAAAGCAGGATATCGAAAGGCAAAGCATGAAACCAAAGTTTGGCGTGCAATATTCTCACATGTTTGGATTTGGAAAGGCACCCATGGTGTTCAATTTAATGGGCATGGTAACAATTCCGATTAGTTGGTCAACAAGAGCCAATAAGGCAAATTTGGAAAGCCTTGATTTTAAAGCGCAATCGCTTGAAGAACAAAAAAAATCTATCGCAAATGAATATTCGGGATTGGCTTATCAAATGCAGCAGGATATTGAGTCTAAGAAAAAGCAAGTTCATTTGTTTGAGAATAATATTATTCCTGCCCTTCAAAAAAACTATGAAAGCACACAACTGGCCTATCAGCAAAACACAGAAGAATTATTTGAACTATACGATGCCTGGGAAACATTAAATAACACACAACTTGAATATATAGACCAATTGCAAAAACTATTAAGTATGGAAGTTGAATTGGAAAAATTACTTGAAATAAAATAGCAATGGGCAATGGGCAATGGGCAAAAGGCAATGAAATGAAAAGCAATTAATAAAACAACATCAACAAAAACATGAACAATGAGTTACAAAAAAATTAATGAGACAAAAGTTTATAAATTGTCATTTGATTTAGCAATGAAAATTTTTGAAATTTCAAAACGCTTTCCGAAGGAAGAAACCTATTCCCTAACAGACCAGGTAAGAAGGTCAAGCCGAAGTGTTTGTTCCAGTTTGGCAGAAGCTCATAGAAAAAGATTATACCCAGCTCATTTTGTTTCAAAAACATCAGATGCAGATATGGAAAATGCAGAAACGCAAACTTGGTTTGAATTTGCATTAGCCTGTAAATACATTATCCAAAATGAACACGATGAACTTTTACGTCTATCTGAACAGGTAGGCAATCTTTCGCACCACATGATTAATAATCCTGAAAAATATAAATAGTATGAGCCGGTATTCCTTTGCCAATTGCTTTTTGCTCCTTCCATATAGCTTATTAGTAGTTGCTTCTTGCCTGTTGCTTATTTTTTCTTCATGTAACAGTAAACCAACAAATAGTGAAGAAATTAATTCTGTATCAAAAGGTGATTACACTTGCTCAATGCATCCGCAGGTGCACGAGAGCCATCCTGGCAATTGTCCCATTTGTGGAATGAAGCTGGTAAAAGTAAATGCCGAACCTGTTGCAACAAAAAATATTGAATTAGAAACGGTGCTCAAACCTACGAATGAATTTGTAGTGGCTTCGCTTCCTGTTACGACACCAAAGGAAAGCGATGTCAAAATTCCAGTGGATGCTTTTGGGGTTATTGAAGCGGATACAAGAGCCACTGGTGCCGTGTCGGCAAGGGTTTCAGGACGAATCGAAAAACTGTACTTGCGCTATCGATTTCAAAACGTTTCAGCCGGGCAAAAAGTAATGGAAATATACAGTCCTGAAATTGTTACCGCCGAAGAAAATTTATTATTTCTAATGAAACGCGATTCTGAAAACACATCTTTCATCAATGCGGCAAAACAAAAATTGTTGTTGCTTGGAATGAGTGCTGCTGAATTAAATAAAGTAATTGAAACAGGAAAACCGTTATACAGTATCAGTGTTTTCAGCAATTACAAAGGGCATGTAATGGACAATGGTATGAATCAAAATGAAATGAACAGCCCTGGATTTGAAACACAAGATTTGCCATTAAAAGAAGGTATGTATGTAACCAAAGGACAAACACTTTTCAACATTATGAATCATCATAAAACCTGGGCAGCATTACAAATTTTTCCGGAGGAACAATCGCTTATTAAGAAAGGTGACGCTGTAAAAATTATTCCTGAGATGGACACAGCGGCTACTATAAACGGAGAGATAGATTTCATTGAACCTTTCTTCCGTGGCGATAATAAAACTCTGACAGCAAGAGTATATTTTGATAACAAAAATATGCTCACTCTGGGCAGCCAGGTAAAAGCAAAAGTTTTTACCGGAAGTAAGAAAGGTTTATGGTTGCCACAAACAGCAGTGCTGTCTTTAGGAATGAACCATGTTGCTTTTCTTAAATCAGACGGTGGTTTTATGGCACACAAAATAACAACCGGAATTCGTGCAGATGATAAAGTGCAAATTCTTTCCGGGTTAAATGTTTCGGATACGGTTGCTGCAAATGCGCAGTATTTAATGGATAGTGAGAGTTTTATTAAAGTGAATAGCGAGTAGTGAGTAGTGAAACAACTCTCAAATAAATTAATAAATAAAAAAGTTCATTATGAATTATAAAAAAATTAAACAAAGACATTTTTTTTCAAACACTTTTAGACTGGAAACCCGGATTTTTGCTTTCCGCTTTCTGCCTTTGGCCTTCAGCTTTTTGCTTTTTTCATTCAGCATTTTGATTATTTCATCTTGTAAAGAAAAAAAGAAAGTCGAAGTAGTTTCCGCACAAAAAAATGTTTACTACACCTGTAGCATGCATCCACAAATACATGAAGATCATCCTGGCAATTGCCCCGTCTGCGGTATGAAATTGATTACAGTTTCTAAATCGGGTAAACGCGCTGATAACACAATGCAGATTCATTTAAATAAAGAACAAATCGGGTTGGGAAATATTCAGGCAGATACTATCGGAAAAGGAACTTTTGGAAACAAACTGGTGCTCACCGGAACGCTCAATTTTAACGAGGATAAACTTTCTTCTGTGAGTGCAAGAGTAGAAGGAAGAATTGATAAATTATATTTCAAAAATATGGGTGATTATGTAAAAAAGGGAGATAAGCTTTACGAACTTTATAGCGAGCAACTGAACAATGCAAAACAGGAATATGTTACTGCATTGGAACAGGCAAAGACAGTAGGTAATTCTCTTATTAATTATGGGGCTTTGGTTGAAAGCGCCAGAACCAAATTGCATTTGTGGGGAATGACTGACGCGCAGATTAAAGATCTTGCTCAAAGCAATAAGTCATCAACACATACTACATTCTACAGCTCAGAGTCGGGCTATATCACGGCGCTCAATGCAAAGGAGGGAGATTATGTGATGGAAGGTGGCACTGTGGTTCAGCTCGCTAATCTTTCAACACTTTGGGCTGAGACACAAGTTTATACTACGCAGATGCCTTTAATACAGAAAGGCGAAAACGCAATGGTGCAGGTTCCGGGCACAAATGAAATTATTAATGGCACCATTGATTTTATCAATCCCGAAATAAATCCTGATACAAGAATTAATTTAGTGCGCGTCACAATTCCCAATAAAAATAATTCATTGTATCCCGGCATGCCTGTTTATATTTCGATAAGCAACAAGCAACGAAAATCTCTTACAGTGCCTTCTGATGCGGTTTTGAGAGATAGTAAAGGAGCTACAGTCTGGATACAAATAAAACCCGGCGTTTATGAAATGCGAATGGTAAAAACAGGAATTGAAGAAAACAATTCGATTGAAATTACTTCGGGCCTTACGGAAGGTGAAGTAGTGGTGACAAGCGGTGCTTACCTGCTGAACAGCGAATATGTTTTTGAGCATGGCTCTAATTCAATGGCAGGAATGAAAATGTAAACAGGCTACGTTTATTTTTTATTTCAATAATTTTATCAAGCGAATAAAATAATATTACAACATACAATGTACAACTCAATAAAAATA
Organism: uncultured Chitinophagaceae bacterium; assembly: GCA_963741705.1. Taxonomy (GTDB): domain Bacteria; phylum Bacteroidota; class Bacteroidia; order Chitinophagales; family Chitinophagaceae; genus Ginsengibacter. The sequence goes on from CAVUJE010000014.1 coordinate 22,760, forward strand.
TTCCTATACTCAACTTTAGTTGTTTGCAGCCTTCTTTCCTGCAATGAGAAGAAAATCGTTTCCAAAACTGATTTTGTAATTGCCAATGGCCAAATGCCTGAAATCATTAAAGATAAAAACGGTGATCTTCAACTGGTGTACGGTGTGGGTGATAGTATTATGTACACTTATTCTTCAGACGATGGAAATTCTTTTTCACCACCTTCAGTGATAGCTGTTTTGCCTGACTTATATTCCTTTGCTATGCGTGGGCCTCAAATTGCTGCAACTGGTAATGACATTATTGTCACTGCCTGTAATTCAATGGGAAATATCTATTCCTACTATAAGGAAAATAAAAACTGGAAAAAAGGAGCAAGAATAAATGATATGGATACAGTGGCTAAGGAAGGTTTAATGGCATTGTCCGCTGATGGAGAAAACGCTTTTGCTATATGGCTGGATTTAAGAGGCAATAAGAGGAATAAATTATACGGCGCCCAATCAAAGGATGGAGGCAAGACATGGTCTGAAAATTTATTGGTTTATACCTCGCCTGATACCAGTGTATGTGAATGCTGCAAACCTTCGGTGGTAATGAGGGGAAATGATGTTTATGTAATGTTCCGTAACCGGCTGAAAGGTAACAGGGACTTGTATTTAATACAATCCACTGACGGAGGCGCCTCATTTGGGAAAGCACAAAAATTAGGAACAGGTAGCTGGAAATTAAATGCTTGCCCGATGGATGGTGGTGGTTTGGCAATAGACAAAAATGGGAAAGTTCAAACCGTATGGAAAAGAAATGAAAATATTTTTACCGCAGTACCTGGCATCCCGGAAATTAAAATTGGCAATGGCAGGAACTGTACTGTCGAAAGCGTTGGAAATAAAAATGTATATGCCTGGACAGAAAATGGAAACGTAATATTCATCAAAGCAAATGGTGAAAAAAAGGTGCTGGGAAACGGTAGCCAACCTGTTATAAAAGCGCTGGATAACGATCATGTCATCTGCTTATGGCAAAATGAAAAACAAATTCATGCTTCCATCCTAAAAATATAAACGGACTGTTTTACAACTATCCTTAACAAGGTGATGAAACATCTCATTTAAAAATTTTCCTCAATCATATTTTTTAATCCAATTAGTTCAATCAGAATAGCAGCAAGCCGTGTTGAATCGTTCTGGAAAACAGTGAAACAACAAATAAGCCGTAATCTTATTCAAGGTTTTTCTTGAACGGGTTTCTTTTTTATTCCAAAAAACTTTCGCGCAAACCTCTTGAAATACTTCACGTATAAGTGTAACATTCAATTGTTTGTATGTTGTTTCGTTAATATTGGTGTAATGATTTTCCGCTTCGTTTTAAAGATGTGTTCGACTCATCATTTTTTTGCATTGCTTGTATTTCTCTTATCAAAAAAAAATACGAACATTTTAAAACTAAATTAAAAAAATACACGTACTGGTTATAAAAGGCAATAATTAAGCGAACGTGAAAACCAAACGTAACAGTAATAGGTACACGCAATTTAACCTGTTATTCATACACAACCGGAAAGGAAGCATTTGGTGATGAAGGAATAGTGTGCCCGATACCATCATTTAATCAGCGCCACATAAAAATTTAAACCCAATTTCAAAAACTTAAATTATTTACACAATGAAAAAGTTTCTATTTGCCGTATTCGGCATTCCTTTAATTTTTATTTCGTGCAAAAAGAACGATCACAATCCACCACCACAGAGTAAACAATTTACCGTAACCATAAAGAATGTTTCTACTCCAAAAATGTTTCTCGGATCTGGTGTTATCAACACGCCAACGGGAGATTCAAAGCCGGGCCCACTTACGCCCGGCAAGCAATACGACTTCATGGTGAAAGCAGGTAAAGGGCAAAAACTTTCTTTTGCCGTAATGCTTGCAGCAACTAATGATTTGTTTTTTGGGCCCGACGATAAAGGCATAGCGTTATATGATAAAAACGGCGACCCTATATCAGGCGATGTAACCAGCCAGGTGCATCTCTATGATGCCGGTACAGAAATAAATGAAGAACCGGCTGTAGGTCCTAATACCGTTACCAATCAAAGTGGCCCTAACACAGGCCCGGCTGAACATGGCGTAGTGCAGGATATCAGCAAAGTAACTACCGATCATTTTAATTATCCTGCAGTGAGTAGCGTGATCAAAGTTTGGGTAAAATATATTTCAGGTTATGAATTCATGGTGACTATCAAAGATGTGTCGCCAATGGACGCACTGAAAACAAGCAAAGGAAATTTTCCGGCACCACTTTCTCCCGGTGTATGGACAATCAGCACGAATGACGGAGCCTTATATACATTAGGGCAACCGGATCGCGGCCATGGCCTGGAAGCGATTGCAGAAGACGGGAACCCTATGATGCTCGGCGAATATGCGGCAGCAAATACCGGCGTCGTGTACGCGCTTTCTCCCGGTGTATGGGCTATTCACAGAGCAGGTGCCATGCCTTTATTTAAAATGGGTGCTTATGATTATGGGAAAGGGTTAGAAGAATTAGCAGAAAATGGAAATCCCGCCAATCTGGGAATGAATTTAAAATCAATGCAGGGTGTTGAGAACAGTGGAGTCTTTAATATGCCGGACGGATCTTCACAACCAGGGCTTCTTGGCCCCGGAATGCAATATACTTTCTCTTTCTCCGCCACGCATATTGATGACCGCCTTTCTTTTGCTACTATGTTTGCACAATCTAATGATTTATTTTATGCACCCGGCGATGAAGGCCTGAGTCTCTTTAATAAATACGCGCCGGTTAGCGGTGATATTACGTCCTCATTATCATTGTGGGATGCAGGCACTGAAGAGAATGAAGAACCCGGATACGGGCCTAACCAGGCAATGAGACAATCGGCTCCCAACACAGGCGTTACAGAACATAATCCGGTAGGAAAAGTGAACGATGCATTTACCTATCCATCTGTTGAAAATGTTATAAAAGTAACCATCAGTCCCAATTAGAATTAAATGTTGGGGTATTTATAGCCATAGCATAAGAAATTATGTTGTGGCTTTTTTTTAATGGAATGGGAATACAATTTTTTATAATGATTATGCCGGAGAGGATGTAATTTTTATTTCTGAACTTTTGCCCCATACGCCAAATCTCCTGCATCGCCGAGACCTGGAACGATATATCCTTTATCAGTTAATTCATCATCAATATCGCCACACCAAATGGTAGCTTTTGGCTCTGCTTTTTGCACAAATTCAAGGCCAACCGTACAGGCAAGCGCACACGCAATATGTATCTCCGAAGGATTACCCACTTCTCTTATATATTGTAGTGTTTTCACCAACGATGCCCCGGTGGCCAACATAGGATCAGAAATAATCACCACTCGGTTTTCCATATCGGGACAACTGATATAATCAAGGCTTATATCAAAACTTCCGTCTGCATGATGTTTCCTGTACGCGCTGATAAATGCATTATCCGCTTTGTCAAAATAATCCAGCAAGCCCGTATGCATCGCAAGTCCGGCTCTCATAATTGTTGCTAATACAGGTTGCTTTTCCAGAACTTTGCACACAGAGGTCCCCAGCGGCGTAGTCACTTCTTTTTCAATCCATGGTAATGTTTTGCTGATTTCATAAGCACAAACACCGGCAATCCGTTCAAGGTTTTTCCTAAACCGCAATCTGTCGTTTTGTATTTCTACATCTCTTAATTCGCTCACCCAATTTGTGATCAATGAATGTTCGCGGCTGAGATTTTTTATCATTGTTTTTATTTTAAATAGGCTTAAAGATAAGCGGAATAATTAATGTTATAAATTTGAACAAATCTAAAAATTAATCGTAAATAATTATTTATGATCTATAAAGCGATAGGGCTAATGAGCGGAAGTTCTCTAGACGGGCTTGACATTGTTTTCGTAGAATTTACAGAAACCGCAGGCAAATGGGAATATAAAATTATTTGTGCAGCTTGTATAGAATACAGTGAGGATTGGATTGCAAAATTAAAAAATGCAGTGAATCTTTCCGCGCTGGACTACCAATTGTTACACACAGAATACGGAAAATATACAGGAGAAAAAGTAAATGAGTTTATAGAAAAATTTGGCTTGCACCACAAGGTAAATTTGATTACCTCTCACGGGCATACTACTTTTCATCTTCCTGAAAAAAGAATGACTCACCAATTGGGAGATGGCGCTGCAATTGCCGCAGAGACGCAGCTTCCTGTAGTTAGCGATTTGCGATCTATGGACATCGCTTTTGGCGGGCAAGGCGCCCCGATTGTCCCGATAGGGGAGAAGTTGCTTTTTCCGGAATATCATTATTTTTTAAATATTGGAGGCATCGCAAATATTTCTGTTAACAGTAAACCTACAAATAACGAGGATTTGTATTCTGATAAAAATGAAATAATTGCTTTTGATATTTGCGCTGCAAACCGCGTTTTGAATATGCTTGTGGCAGAGAAGGGGTTTGATTTTGATGAAGATGGAAAAATAGCCGCTGCAGGAAAAGTGAATGATGATCTTTTGCAAAAATTAAATTCACTTGACTATTATTCGCATCCTTATCCTAAATCATTGGCCAACAGTTTTGGGACTGATATTGTTTTTCCGCTGATAAAATATTTTTCGCTTTCTACCGAAGATTCAATGGCAACGTATGTGGAGCATGTTTCTTTGCAAATAAAAAATGCGCTTCTTCCTTATTTCACAAATGTTGAATTTCAGCAAGTGATGATTACCGGAGGTGGGGCTTTCAATAAATTCCTGGTTAAAAGAATTTCCGCTCAACTAAAGCAAATAAATTTTGAAATTTTTATTCCGGAAGATGAAGTGGTTATTTATAAAGAAGCGCTGATAATGGCTTTGCTGGGAACTTTGCGTTGGCGCGAACAATACACTGTATTGTCTTCCGTATCAGGCGCATCCCGAAACAACATTGGAGGTGCTCTTTGGCTCGGAACGGAAGCTTAGCTTTTTACGATACAATTATTTAAGATTTTATATGAAAATATTTTGCCTATTTTCATCAATAAAAAGTTTCCCATGAAAATAAAGTTTGCTTTTTCAATTTTAAGTGCTGTTTTTTTTCTTGCTTGTAATTCAGGAAATGGAGTTAAAGAGAAAGCAAGTTACAATGAAACAAAAACGACCTTGCTAAAGAAGGAAGAAAAAGATCCTGCAGCTTTTATTGTGGTGCAAGGGGTTAGTAAAAAAAATATCGTTGGCCAGACAGTAGTAAAAGGAACTTTGCTAAATAAAGCTTCTGTTGCTACTTTCAAAGACGTGGATATTAAACTTATGTTTTATTCCAAAACAAAAGCCTTGCTTGAAACTGACCGTGAAACTATTTACCAAATATTAAACCCGGGAGAATCGCAAAATTTCAAAACTAAGTATTTTGCGCCAAAAGGTACGGATAGCGTAGGTTTGGAAGTATTAGGAGCGAAGGTAATTAGCAATCCCACTAATTAAATCTTTTTTAAAAGAAATGGCCAGCTCTATAAAAGCTGGCTATTCCTTTTAAGATTACAGCAGTCAACAAACCGCCTACCGGTAGGTAGACAAATAAGTTAAATTTTTATTTTATGGTTATAACGTTAATGCTTACACTAAATCATTTTTCCTTAAAATAATTTGCATCCCACAACTGATATTTTTTATACAGATCAGGCAATTCAGATTGGAACCGGGTATAATCACGGCTATCTTTGGGAGACCAAACCACTTCGCTCAAAGCGCTCATTCGCGGGAAAATCATGTATTCCACTTTTTGTGGATTTCCGATATACTCAGTCCAAACATTGCCTTGTGCACCTAAAATATATTTTGCCTCTGAGGGGTCAAGTTCTTTTGGAACAGGTTCATAATTGTAAACTTTTTCGAGAGGCAGAAAACCCCCGATGGTAAGGCTATCGTCATTTTTTGTTTGTGAATGATCCAAATAACAATAACCGCTTGGTGTCATAATCACGTCGTGATGTTGTTTGGCTGCATCAATTCCACCTTTTTCTCCGCGCCAGCTCATTACGGTTGCATTAGGCGCCAGGCCACCCTCAAGAATCTCATCCCATCCAATAATTTTTCTTCCCTTGCTATTTAAATATTTTTCTATTCTTTGGATGAAATAACTCTGCAGCCCATGTTCATCTTTTAAGTTTTTTTCTTTTATCAATTTCTGACAGAAAGCTGATTCCTTCCAGTAAGTTTTGGGTGCTTCATCACCTCCGATATGAATATATTTTGAAGGAAATAATTCCATCACTTCATCCAAAACATTTTCAAGAAATTTAAAAGTGTTTTCTGATGGAACAAAAATATCATCGAATACGCCCCAGGTTTGCTCAACCTGTTTGCCATCGCGGCTTCCGGCCCATACCGTTTTTTCAGAAATGGGAGTTGACCTTTCAGGAAAACAACTTAACTCAGGGTAAGCGGCAATCGCAGCAGAAGCATGCCCCGGCATTTCAATTTCAGGAATGATGGTGATAAAACGATCCTTCGCATATTTTACAACTTCTTTGATTTCTTCCTGTGTATAAAAGCCTCCATATTTTACATTGTCATTTCCAGTTCCCGGATAGTGCCCAATGATAGTTCCGTTTCTATATCCACCCACAGAAGTAAGACGGGGATATTTTTTAATTTGTATTCTCCATCCCTGGTCCTCGGTCAGGTGCCAGTGAAAAGTATTGTATTTGAAATAGGCGAGGAAATCGATATATTTTTTTATGTAATCCACATCAAAAAAATGACGGCCAACATCAAGATGCATGCCCCTGTATTGAAAGCGCGGATAATCTTTTATTGAGACCTGTGGTATTGAAAATCCTCCAGACAATGACACTTTTGTTTCAGGCAAAAGTTGAAGTAGCGTTTGAACTCCATAAAATAAGCCTTCCCCAGAGCCGCTGCTGATGGTAATTTTACCTGAAGTTGCTTCAAGGTTGTATTCATCTTTTCTTTCGCCAGGTTTTACTAATTTAAAAACAATGAAAGAACCTTTGTCGCTATTATTCATTTTATTTTTTACCGGAATTGAAAAACCATATAGTTTTTTTAAATAGTAATTCAGCATGTTGGCTTCGTGGGAAGTATTGCTGCCTGCAATAATATAAGTTGCCGTAGTAAAATTAAAATTACCGGAATGCATTTCCATTGATACAGGTTCAGGAATGATCACCACTTTCTTTTGTGCATTAGCTGCTAATATCAAAAATAAAAACGGAAGGAATAATAGTTTTTTCATTAATTAAAATTTGGGTTAAAGGCGAATATCTTATTTTAAAATGGGAAGAACAATTTATTTTTTGATTATAATATTAAGATTTGTATCCTTCTGAATAACTATTTTTTAATAGAAAAATAATCTGATTTTCTTTTTAAAAATGACAGCTCATTTCTCATGTTTACCTCGGTTTAATGTATTGGTTTCAATAGAAAATGCTAATTCAAAAATTTATAATGGCTCGCCTTGGTCAATTCCAATACCAAAATTTCTTTCCTAAATCCTTAACTTTAATTTATTGAATTGTGAAGTATAGTATTTAAAACAAATTGAATGATTTCTCTGGAGAATGTGAAAAAGAGTTTTGGTAACACTATCGCCGTAGACGATATTTCTTTCGAAGTAAAAGAAGGAGAAAATGTTGTTTTACTGGGCACCAGCGGCTGTGGTAAAACTACAACGCTTCGAATGATTAACCGGTTGACAGAATCATCTTCGGGGAAAATTAGTGTTGATGGAAAAAATATTAAAGAAATTCCTCCTGAAGAATTGAGAAGGAGTATAGGTTATGTTTTGCAACACAACGGACTTTTTCCTCATTATACTATTTTTGAAAATATTGGGATTGTGCCACAACTTTTAAAGTGGCCACAACCAAAAATTACCAGCCGAATTTCAGAATTACTGGAGCAGGTTCATCTTCCACAAAATATATTATCACTTTATCCGCAACAATTAAGTGGCGGCCAACAACAAAGAATCGGGCTGGCACGGGCGCTGGCAGCAGATCCGCCGGTATTATTAATGGATGAGCCTTTTGGCGCATTAGATGCCATCACGCGAAATAATATAACCAAGGAATTTTCAAGACTTGAAGTTTTAAAAAATAAAACGATTGTTTTGGTAACACATGATATTCGGGAAGCTTTTGAATTGGGCGACAGGATTTTGCTGATGGACAAGGGAAAAATTGTGCAACAAGGAAAACCAATTGAACTTTTATTTCATCCTAAAAACCAATTTGCCACTGATTTTTTTTCTACTCAAAAAATGCAGCTTGAATTGAATTCTGTTTTTTTAAAAGATATTTTTCAACATCTCGAAAATGAAAATGCCAACCCAAATAATTTGCCGGTTACCAATGATTCAATGAGTATATCCGAAGCCATTGAATTACTTCAAAACAAAAACAAAAATTTTATTGCGATAAAAAATGCTGCGGGAGAAATAAAGTACGCTGGCTACAGTTCTTTATTCACAGGCCTCGGGGCGCTAAAGAAACAAAGTCATGAATAACGCTCCATCTCTTCTTAATTTTATGAAAGAGCAATCCGGGAAAATCCTCGACCAGTTGTTGCAACATATTGGATTGACCTTTATATCATTGCTACTTGCTATTATTATCGGCGTTCCGTTAGGTGTTTTTATCTCCCGGAAAAGAAAATTGGCTGCGCCTGTTTTGGGTTTTACCAATGTTTTACAAACTATTCCAAGTATCGCATTGCTGGGTTTTATGATTCCTCTTTTGGGAATCGGGCCGGTTCCCGCTATCGTCGCACTTTTTCTTTACGCCTTGCTTCCTATCGTCAGAAATACTTTTACCGGCATCATCGAAGTGGACAAAATAGTGGTAGAATCTGCTAAAGGAATGGGCATGACTTCCAACCAGATTCTCAGGAAAGTAGAACTGCCTTTATCCATGCCCGTTATACTTGCAGGAATCAGAACAGCAACAGTCATAAACGTAGGTGTAGCAACGCTTGCGTCTTTTATTGGCGCGGGGGGATTAGGTGAATTTATTTTTGGAGGAATTGCGCTGAACAATACCAATATGATTTTAGCAGGCGCTATTCCGGCTGCATTGCTCGCTATATTTTTTGATTTTATATTGTCCCGCTTACAGAAAATCAATTTGAAAAAAGTAAGAACTGCCTTTTGGCTTTTGCCTGTTTTTCTCGTTTTACTTTCTTCATTTTATCTATTACCCGAATTTTATCGCAGTAAAATGCTCGCCGGTTTTACACCGGAATTTATGGGTAGAAAAGATGGATATTTAGGATTAAAAAAAGTTTACAAGCTCAAAATCCGAACCGTAGTTATCAGTGATGGGGTTATGTACAAAGCGGCTTATGAAAAAAAACTGGATGTGATAGATGGATACAGCACAGATGGTAGACTGAAAGCATTCAACCTGGTAATTTTAAAAGATGACAAGGGAATATTCTCCGCCCTATTACGCGGTACCCGTCGTAAGAGCAGAAGTTTTGCAGAAATATCCGGAATTAAAAAATGCCCTGAACCAATTGGCAGGAAAAATCAATGATTCGATAATGACTGAATTGAATTATCGGGTAGATTATTTAAAGCAGTCGCCTGAAAAAGTGGCAAAGGATTTTTTAATGGAACAAAGTTTGTATAAAAGTCCTTTAAATGTGAATGAAGGCACGATTAGAATAGGTTCGAAAATTTTTGGTGAGCAATATATCCTGGCAGCGATGTATTCAATGTTGATTAAAGGAAATACTCATTTGCAGGTGGAAACTAAAACCGGTTTGGGAGGAACGAAGATTTGTTTTGATGCGTTGACCAACAACCAGATTGACATGTATCCTGAATATACAGGAACCGGTCTTTTGGTCATATTGCAAGCACCGGATTCTGTAGTTGAAAAACTGGGAAGCGATGAAGAAAAAGTGTATAAATATGTGCAACAACAATTTTTAAAAAAATATAATTTGGAATGGCTGAAACCAATTGGATTTAATAATACCTATTCATTAATGATGCGTAAAAAACAAGGTGAAAATTTAAATATCAAAAGTATTTCAGGCCTTGTGAATTATTTAAACAAAAAGTAAATGGATTTATTAAAGAATTATCGTGAAGTCAGGGAATATACTGAGGATATTTGTAAACCTTTACACACCGAGGATTACGTGGTGCAACCCATTGTGGATGTAAGTCCCCCGAAATGGCACATCGGGCATGTTACCTGGTTTTTTGAAACATTTGTTTTAAAGCCTAACATGAAGGATTATAAAGAATTTGATTCGAATTATAATTATGTTTTCAACAGTTATTATGAAAATGCCGGAGCGCGCGTGATACGCACCGACCGTGGAAATCTAAGCCGCCCAACGGTGGAGGATATTTATAATTACCGCAAACACGTCGATGAAGCTATGTCGGGGTTTTTGCAAAATCCGGTTTCAAAAGAGGTTGAAGATATATTAGTCATTGGTTTTAATCATGAACAACAGCACCAGGAACTTTTAATGACAGATATCAAATATATTTTGGGCAACAATCCACTTTTTCCTGCTTATAAAAATAAAATCAACAGTAAACCAACAAAAAATAAAGATTTTGATTTTGCAACCGGAGATTTTGTGGAAGTGAAAGAAGGCATTTATGAAATTGGCTTCGAAGGAGATGGATTTTGCTTCGACAATGAGTTAAAAAGACACAAGGTTTTTCTAAACAATTTCAGCATTTCAAAAAATCTCGTGACCAATAAAGAATATTTGGAGTTCATGAATGCCGGTATTTATGAAGATTTTAATTTTTGGCATTCTGATGGATGGGCCTGGGTAAAGGAAACTGAGGCGAAAAGCCCGATGTATTGGCATTTCATTGATGGAGAATGGCACAACTATACGCTCGAAGGTTTGAGACCGGTGGAAATAGATGAATCAGTTTGCCATATTAATTTTTATGAAGCTTCAGCTTATGCAGAATGGAAGGGAATGCGCCTGCCGACTGAGTTTGAATGGGAAGCAGCAGCTAACCAATTTGATTGGGGGCAACGCTGGGAATGGACCGAAAGCGCTTATCTTCCTTATCCTGGTTTTTCAAAAGCGCCGGGCGCAATTGGCGAATACAACGGAAAATTTATGGTGAATCAGCAAGTGCTTCGCGGTGCTTCTGATGTTACGTCACCTGGTCACAGCCGCATTACTTACCGCAATTTTTTTCAACCCAATCTTCGTTGGCAATACACAGGAATCCGATTAGCACAATAAAAAATATGAATCAATTTTTAACTGATGTGCTGAAAGGCCTTCAATCCGACCCTAAATATTTAGACTCCAAATATTTTTACGACAAAAAGGGAGATGAACTTTTTCAAAAGATAATGGACAGTAATGAATATTACCTGACCAATGCTGAGATGGAAATATTTTCAACACAACAGGCAGGCATCGCGGATGAAGTTTTGAAAAATACCAGCCAATTAGATGTGATAGAATTCGGCCCGGGCGATGTTACCAAATCTATTCATTTATTAAAAGAACTGGCTGAGCGAAAATCTATAGTCAATTATTTTCCCATTGATATTTCAAAAAATATAATCAGTTTTTTAGATGAAAGTTTGCCCACGCAATTACCGGGCGTCACTATTCATGGCCTGGCCGGAGAATATTTTGAAATGCTTACAAAGGTTGAAACTATTTCATCCAACAAAAAGCTGGTATTATTTCTCGGGGCTAACATTGGTAATTTTAAATTTGATGAAATGCCTCACTTTCTTCAAAAACTCAGAGATTCATTATCACAGGGGGATATGGTATTGATTGGTTTTGACCTGAAGAAAAATCCCAGGAAAATTTTAGCAGCTTATGATGATTTTGAAGGCTATACAAAATTGTTTAATCTGAATCTCCTAAGTCGCATCAATAAAGAATTAGATGGGAATTTTGTGCCGGATAATTTTGAGCATTATGCCATGTATGATCCAGCGACAGGTGCTTGTAAAAGTTTTTTGATTTCTACCAAAAAGCAAACTGTTGCAATCGATGGAACTAAAATAGAATTTGAAAAAGATGAACCTGTCTTCATGGAAATTTCTCAAAAATATTCAGTGAAAGAAATCAATGAATTTGCACAGAAAGCCGGTTTTATAAACAATGCCGATTTCTTTGACAGCAATCATTATTTTGTAGATGTGATACTCAAATGCAAATGATAATTTCTCTTTAAATAATAGTAAACGAACAAAGTTTAATGATTTTTATTTTAAAATTAAGGTCATTAAATATTAAATTTGCAATCACATTGCCCGATAGTATAACGGTAGTACGACAGATTCTGATTCTGTTTGTCTTGGTTCGAATCCAGGTCGGGTAACAATATAAAGATGATACTTAATGGTATCATTTTGTTTATAAGAATGACTCTGTAGCTCAGTTGGTAGAGCAGCTGACTCTTAATCAGCGGGCCTAGGGTTCGAGTCCCTACAGGGTCACAATTAAAATAAAAGCCTTCAAAGTTATTGATTTTGAAGGCTTTTTTTGTTCGATTAATTGTACCGTTTTTTGAGAACACTTATAATTGGCTCATTAAATAATAGAAGTCAATTTCAGGTTTCTAACTACCATTAGCCAACTTGTCAGAATTTCTACATCTGCATTTATTTAGATCATTGTCATCTTTTTGTCAGGCTTAAACTTTATCTTTAACTCGAATTTGATTTATTTTCCAAAAGATGCCTCTAGAATGAAAAATTTTTTCTTCCTCGTTTTATTTTCTGCTTTATTTTTTTCATGCAATACAAATTCCAATTCCCCGCGCGTTGCTAAAAATTCAGATGAGAATTGGGTAATACCAGAAGGAAAAGACAGCATGTTATTGCTTTCAGACAGGCCGCCAAATGTGGAAACTCCTTTAAAATATTTTCTAAAAGATTATACACCTAATGATGTCTTTTTTGTTCGCTGGCATCTCTCAGGCCTGCCAGCTTCTGTGGATGAAGATACATTTCGTTTGCGTATAGCCGGCAACGTTAGTAAGCAGATTGCATTATCCTTAAACGACTTAAAAACAAAATTTACTCCATATACCATTACGGCTTTATGCCAGTGTTCCGGCAATTCGAGGAGTTTCTTTGATCCCCGCGTGCCCGGAGGGCAATGGAAAAACGGCGCTATGGGAAATGCAAAATGGACAGGAGTAAAACTGAAAGATATATTAAGCCTGGCCGGGGCTAAAGCAGATTCAAAAGAGGTTAGTTTTAATGGACTTGATATGCCCCCAATGCCTGCAATTCCTGATTTTCAAAAATCATTATCTTATGATCATGCGAACAACGGCGAAGTGATGATTGCTTATGAAATGAATGGCGAGCCGATACCGTTTCTAAATGGCTTCCCGCTTAAACTGGTAGTGCCCGGATGGTATGCTACGTATTGGGTAGGAATGTTGAGTGACATACAAGTGCATAAAGAAACTTTCGATGGTTTTTGGATGAAAAAAGCTTATCTCGTTCCAAAGGGAGTTCCCTATGGCAAGGAAAGCCCTGATTCAATAGCTACTGATATGGAACCTATCAGTGTAATGGATGTGCGCTCTCTTTTTGTTTATCCTGAACCCAATGAATCTGTTCCTGTTGGTAAGCAAACAGATGTCCAGGGTGTGGCATTTGACGGCGGGTTTGGTATTACAAAAGTAGAACTGTCAACAGACAGCGGAAAAACATGGCAGCCCGCTAACCTTGGTGCTGACCTGGGTAAATATTCCTGGCGGAGATGGCACTATAGTTTTTCCCCCTCACAAAAAGGAAATTATAGTCTTTATGTAAAAGCGACCAATGCCAAAGGCGAAACCCAACCAATACATCAATGGAATCGCAGCGGCTACATGCGTAACGAAATTGAAATTTTACCTTTAAAAGCAGAATAACCATGGAGAAAATCAAAATAAAAATCAGCACCCTGTTTTTTATTTCCGCATTATTAGCTGCATCATGTAACGATTCTGCAATAAAACCAGAACCACAGGAAGCTTCATCTGCTCCCGATCTCAAAAGCGTTTCTGTAACGTTACCCGCTGCGCCGGGGTCTCAAACTTTTAATGCCAACTGCGTTATTTGCCATTCAGCAAGTCTCGTTGCCAATCAGCCAGACTTCCCGGAAAAGACATGGACAGCGATCGTAACCAAAATGCAAAAAACTTTTGGCGCGCCGGTTTCAGATTCTGCGGCTAAAGTAATTATTCAATACCTCGTTGCAGTAAAAGGAAAAAGTTAAGAATTGTTATAAACTTTTATAACCGGTTCTCTAATAACAGTCGCTTCATCCGTGCAATACCAATAAATTACATCAGCAATCGATTCGGCTTTTACCCAATTTTCAAATCGCGCATCAGGCATTCCATTACGGTTTTGAGGCGTGTCGATCGTGCCGGGGACCACCACACTCACTACCACATTTTTTCCTTTTGCTTCCGCATTCATAAGTTCTGCCAAACGAAAAAGAAGTGATTTTGCCAAACCATAAGCGACTGCTCCTTTTCCATTTTTTGAAGAGAGCCCTTGTTTGGAACCAATCATAAAAATTCTTCCACTCCCTTGTTTCATCATTTGTGAAAATACAGGCCGGGCCACGTTATAAGCCGTTTCAAAATTTAACTGGTATTGATTTTTTATATCGCTTGTTGTAGTATCGGCAACGGACCCTTTCGTAAAGCCGCCAACAGTAAGCACTGCCACATCTATGTTGGTATTCTTTGCGACTATTTGTTCCACAAATTTTTGAGAATCATTTTCATCGTCAAGGTCAACTACTATTTTTTCAAACGAATCCGAAGTAAAATCCGGATTTGATTTATTATCATGCAAAATTGTGCCGGTTACAAAATAACCTTCTTTAATAAATTTTTTAACTATCGAACTTCCCAGGTTTCCTGAAGCTCCTGTTACGATTGCTGTTTTCATCTAATATATTTTTAATGAGAAATTGTTTAAAGTTAAATTTTAATCAATACAAAAACCTGATAGTGGCAATTGATGGGCTACAAATTCACTGTCAAATAGCAATGTTTTTGCACTTACTATTTGTGGACCAACAGTGAACGAATAAATAAGACCAATTTTTATTTTCCCCTGGAAAAATTTTATAAAAGCATCTATAATTCTTTTCTTACTGATTAAGGTTTTCAATATTAATTACGATTCCATTACTATATAGATTGAAAAAATAAGCCGTTTGCGATATTAAAAAAACAAAACAGGAATAAGCCTTATTTGTTCGTTTACTGTTTATTCAAAAGCACCGGGCTGGCTTAATTTTCATTGAAAAACCAAGGCTTTTGATTGAATTAATAAAAATTAATTGCCCTACTTTTGCGCATTAAATAAAAAGCTCTTTTAGATAATCAGGCAGGTTTTAACTCCTGGTGAATGAGTGCAATTTCTTAAAGAAAAATGGCTTAAATCAAAAAGTTTTGGACATTCAGCATTAAAATATTTTAAATGAAAACAATTATTTCAGTAAAAGATCTGAAAAAAAATTACGGTAAATTCGAAGCGGTAAAGGGAATATCATTTGATGTTTATGAAGGAGAGATATTTGGATTGTTGGGCCCCAATGGGGCAGGTAAATCAACAACTCTCGAAATAATTGAAACGCTGCGGGATAAATCTTCAGGCAAAATAATTGTCGATGGGTTGGATCTTGATCACAATGCTTCTCAAATCAAAAAAATAATCGGCGTTCAATTGCAAACTTCTGGTTTCTATCCCGGCCTTAATCTTCTGGAACTGATTGACCTGTTTTGCGGATTGTATAATACCAAAACTGATTCCGGCCAATTGCTTGAAATGGTGAATTTAAAAGACAAGGCAAAAAACAAATACAAAGAAATGAGTGGCGGCCAAAAACAACGTTTTTCTATTGCCACTACTTTAATCAATAAACCAAAAATCATTTTTTTGGATGAACCTACAACAGGACTTGATCCTCAAGCCCGTCGCAATTTGTGGGATCTAATCCAAAAGATAAGAAAAGAAGGAACCACAGTTATCATCACCACTCATTACATGGATGAAGCCGAAGTCTTGTGCGACCGGGTAGCGATAATGGATGAAGGAAAAATTATTGCCATCGAAAGTCCTGATAAATTAATTGACGACCTGGTAGCCTCTGGTTTTGAGCGGCCGAAAGAAACCAAAGCAGCCAATTTGGAAGATGTATTTATTAACCTTACCGGTAAAGATTTCAGGGAGGATTGAACTATATTTGCCCGCTAAATTATAAAAATCATTCACCCAAATTAAATTAAATGAAAGCTGTTTTTCTTTTTTTATTATTTCCATTTTCTATATCATTTGCTCAAACAAAAAAGAAAGATTTGACCGGGGCAGTTCCGTCTAAATCAACCATTGTAAAGAAGGATTTGACCAAAACAAGTTCTTCAAAATCAAGCGAAGCAATGAATTCAACCGATAGTCTCAGCTATTCCATTGGGGTTCAGGTAGCAGAATATTACAAAACGCAGGGAGTTGAAAAAATAAATACAGAGTTTTTAAAAAAGGCGTTTAACGATGTTTTCAACGATAAACCATTATCCATTTCTGAAGACGAATGCAATATGAACATACAACAAAAATTACAGGAATTTATGTCCAAAAAAATAAGTGGCGTAAAAGAAGCTGGTGAAAAATTTTTAGAAGAAAATAAAAAGCGGTCCGGCGTTGTTACATTACCCGATGGAATGCAATATGAAATTGTAACAAAAGGAACCGGTGTTATCCCGAAAGCTACAGACACAGTGAAAGCCAATTATATAGGCACTTTGATTGATGGAAAAGAATTTGATAATTCTTATAAAAGAGGTGAACCCCTTTCCATTCCTGTTTCAGGCGTTATCCGCGGCTGGACAGAAGCTTTGGAAATGATGCCTGTTGGAAGTACATGGAAACTGTACATTCCTTCTGATCTTGCTTATGGCGACAGAGGCGCGGGCGGTGTAATTCCCGGAGGTGCAACATTGATTTTTACAATAGAATTGTTAGATATTGTAAATAAATAATTCTTTTATGCAAGAGGATGAAAAGCTTCGATACCCGGTAGGAAGGGAAAATGAACAGGAAGAATTTAAAAAAGAGTACAGTGAAGATTTAAAAAATTCGCTGATGATTGACATCAAAATGCTTCCCACTTCTTTGGAATTTGCCATTCAAAATTTGGATGCGGTACAGTTTGAAACACAATACCGGCCAGGAGGATGGACCGTTCAGCAATTGGTTCATCACATAGCGGACAGTCATATCAATGCTTATACTCGTTTTAAACTGGCTTTAACTGAAAAGAATCCAGCAATCAAACCATACGACCAGGATGCATGGGCTCTTCTTCCCGATTCAAAGTTGCCCGTAAATCTTTCAATTACACTTTTATTTGCATTGCATGCCCGTTGGTATCAATTGATGAAAGACATGGAGGAGATCGAATGGCAGCGCACAATTTATCATCCGGAAAGAAAAATTGAACTTAGTCTTTGGGACCTTTTAAAATCCTATGCGTGGCATAGCCGACATCACGTTGCTCAGATCTTGCAATTTAGAGAAAGGATGGGTTTGAATTAGAACACGAATAAATTTTATGTATGAAATGGAAAATATTATCATCAGAATATATCAGCAGGCATAAATATTTTACTGCACGCAAGGATAAATGTGAGATGCCTGATGGTAAAATTGTACCTGAATATTTTGTGGTAGAATTACCACGGACCGCTTGTGCAGTTGCTCTTACGGAAGAAGGAGAAGTATTAATGGTAAAGCAATACAGGCATCCTTTAGACGAAGTGCTTCTCGAAGTTCCCGGCGGATTTATTGATGAAGACGAAAGCAGTGAAGAGGCAATGAGAAGGGAATTAAAAGAAGAAACCGGTTACGAATTTTCTTCCTTTACTTATGTTGGAAAAATAGCTGCAAACCCGGGAGTGCTTAATAATTATACTGATTTTTTCCTGGCAAAAGGCGGCAAAAAAACAGGAGAGCAAAAACTGGATCCCAGTGAAGAATTGCAAATTGAAAAAATTTCTGTCGCTGAATTAAAAAAACTTTTTCTTGAAAATAAAATTGTGCAAGCTACCCACAACAATTGCATTTTTTATGCATTAAGAGAACTGGGAGAATTGTAATTTTTATATTTTATTTGCCGAATTTCTTTTAAAACTTTTCCACCTCTGCAATTACAAATACACTTCCACAAATTACGATAAGATCATTTTGTGAAGCGTTAATTATAGCTGATCTCAACGCAAGGTTAACATCAGAAAATGTTTCTCCTTGTAGTTCATATTCTTTAGCCATCTTTTGCAATTCATCTTCAGGTAATGCACGTGGATTATGGGCTTTGGTAAAATAATAATTTGCATTTGCAGGAAACTGGCAAAGCACTTTTTCAATTTCTTTATCTTTTACCATTCCGAAAATAATATGAAGTTGTTGGTATTTTAATTTTTCAATGTGATGTAATAATTGTTTTATCCCATCTTCGTTATGAGCTACGTCAAGCACGACGGTTGGCTTTTGCTCAATAACTTCCCATCGTCCAAAAAGCCCGGTAAGCTTTTTAACCTGCGCTAATGCAAGGATTGTATTTTCTGTTTTTAAAGAAAAAGATTTTTTTAAAATATCAATAGCAGCCAATACAGTTAGAATATTTTTTTCCTGGTAAAGCCCGTTGAGATCGAGTTGTAAAAAAACAGGTTCCTGCTGTTGAACATTAAGAATTTTTAATTTCAAAAAATCAGGATCATATTCGGATGAAAGAACTTCATAGTTTTCTTTAGCAAAAGAAATTTCGGCATTCATTTCTGACGCTTTCATTTCAAAAACAGTTTTGGTTTCCGGTAAAGTTTCCCCTATTACGACAGGAACATTTTCTTTAATTATTCCGGCTTTTTCTAAGGCAATTTTTTGAAGAGAATCGCCCAGGATGTCCATGTGGTCAAAAGTAATATTCGTGATCACTGATAATAAAGGCGTGATAACATTGGTACTATCCAATCTACCACCCAGGCCCGTTTCAATTACGGCAACATCAACTTTTTTTGCTGCAAAATAATCGAGCGCCATCGCAAAAGTGAGTTCAAAAAAAGAGGGCTTTATTTTTTCTGAAATGTCTTTTGTTCTTTCCACAAAATCAACAAGAAAAGATTTCTCCATCATCTGTCCATTGATTTTTATTCTCTCCCTGAAATCTTTTAAATGAGGCGAAGTATATAAGCCGGTTTCATAATTGTTTTCCTGCAGAATAGCCGCCAGCATGTGGCTTACAGAGCCTTTTCCGTTTGTGCCTGCAATATGAATAGTTTTTATTTTTTTTTGAGGTTCTCCTAAAAACCGGCATAAAGCCAATGTATTCTTAAGGTCTGCCTTATACGCCTTTGCCCCGCTTCTGCTAAAAACCGGAAGTGTGTTGTAGAGATACTGAATAGATTCTGAATATGTCAATTTTAACAATTAAAAGTTGAATTATTGAAGCGCGCAATTTACGCTAAGGCAGTAAACAAACAATTAAGGACGATTTTTATTTTCACTTTTTATCGAACACAATTTTTGTTTGAGGCATAAAAATTGTGGCTGTGAATACGTACTTTTTTGAAAAAACAATCATTTTTAAATTCAATAAGATGAATAGAAGTGAAATAAAACTGGACCTCACTGATGTTTCAGTAGTAGCTAATCTTGCCCAACCACCGAATCCGGATGCTATGGTTATTTTCGTGCAGGAAAACGGCAGTAGCCATTCAAGCCCGAAAAATAATTTTGTGGCAGATGTTCTTAATCAAAATAATATAAGCACTTTAATAGTTGATTTGCTGACATCCGAAGAAGATAAAAATACCAATAATGCCGTGAATATAGACTTGTTAAAAACCCGGCTGATCAGGTGTACAGAAAAAGTAATAGAGCAATTCGCATTTGATAATCTTCCTATTGGTTATTTTGGTATAGGTTCCGGAGCTGCTGCTGCTTTCGAAGCCTCGGTATTTCTTGGTGAAAGGATTAAGGCAATAGTAAGCCAAAGCGGCCAGGCTAATCTTGCTGTAAGTTTAAATAAAGTAACCGCACCTACTTTATTCATCAGTGGTTCATTAGATAACGACGTGATTGAAAATAATAAAAAAGCTTATGGTGATTTAGGTTGTGATAAGAATATCGAAATTATAGATGGAGCTCCTGATTCGTTTGAGGAACCGGCTACACTGAATGAAGTGGCTAACCTGGCAAGTGCCTGGTTTGATCTTTATTTAATTAACAAGGAAGTAAACGAAAATGCTCATTAAATTAAGGAGTATTTTTCTACTGTTGGGTTTAAATGATGAAGATTTGAAACGGGGAGATAAAATAATCTTCGCTTATTTATTTCCTTTCACTTTCATCTTTAGGGTATAAAGATTTTGCGAAGCCGTGATGAATAAAATATTTTTTTCTTTTCCTCCAAAACAGATATTTCCTGTCCAGTCTGCAGGTACATCAATATGCTCAATTTTTTTTCCTTCTTTATCATAAACCGTTACTCCCTTGCCAGTTAGATAAACATTTCCTTTATCATCCATTGTCATTCCATCAGACCCCTGCGAAACAAATAATTTTTGATCCTTCAAACTTCCATCATCTGCTATAGTAAACTTGTAGGTCTTATTTCCTTCAATATCCGCCACATATAAATATTTCCCATCCGGAGTGCCTACAATGCCGTTCGGTTTTTTCATATTATCACACACAACAACAGGATCATTTATTCCTCTCAGGTAATACACTTTTTGACCGTCAAGATCTGAAGATTTTCTTTTCCAATAATCACGCTGATAATAGGGGTCAGTAAAATAAATTTTCCCCTGGCTGGTTACGAACACATCATTTGGCCCGTTTAAAAGTTTGCCTTTATAATCTTTCACTAAAATAGTAATGTTTTTTTCAGGATCAATAGACCACAATTGTTCGTTTTCATCAGCGCAGGAAATGAGATTGCCTTTGTTATCAAAACACATTCCGTTTGAGTGGCCCGTCTTGTCCATAAAAACGGAAAGTTTTCCCTGCGTGTCATATTTCCATATTTTATCATTAGGCTGGTCTGTAAAAAACACGTTGCCTTTTTTATCTGTTGCCGGGCCTTCTGCAAACTTAAACTGGTTGGAAACAAGTTGCAATTTAGCACCATCAGCAATCACGGGACTTGAATGCTGTTCTGTTTTAGCTTCGGTCTTTCCTTTTGAATTTGACATGAGAGAGAAAATTAATAAAAGTTTAAAAACTGGTATCATTGAATTTCATTTTCGTTTAAGCATTAAGGTTAGATTGTTTTTTATTCGCAATTTTCTTCAATAAGAAATTCCCTTCCGGGAAGATTGATCGCCACGAGGTTTCCAAAATTAGGACGATTTCTGTAAACACAGCCACCATCAATGTTAATACAATTTCCTTTTTGCTGCCGGATAAAAGCCAGCGGGATGGGCGTGTGACCATGAATCAAAAGCCGGCCTTTCAGCGCGGGCTGCTGCGGATAAAAATTTCTTTCCCACAACATGGCTTCTTTATCTTCAAAAAGATTTTCATTTTTAAAATTCAATCCTGCGTGAGCAAAAATGAAATTGTCTTTTTGAAAATAAAATTCCGTTTCATTTAAAAAAGAAAAATATTCAGACGGCAAATTATCCAATGATTTAATGCCAAAACTTTTTAAAGTTTTCTTTCCTCCGTTATCAAGCCAAAGGCTCAACGCCTTGTTATCGGTTACTGCATCCAACATCATTTGTTCATGGTTTCCTCTTAAAGTAAAAATAGGGTAACCTTTTCCTCTAAGTTCCTGGATCAGATCTATCACACCTTTACTGTCTTCTCCCCTGTCAATGTAATCTCCGATGCAATAAACAGAATCTTCCTTTGTCAGTTGAATTTTTTCAGTAAGTAATTTTTCCAATGTCTTTCTACATCCGTGAATATCGCCGATTGCAAATATTCTCTCCATTACAATTTTTTTATTTGAATTTAAAAAGCAATTAAAGTGCCGAAGGTATTATTTAGTTTTTAGAGAAGTAGCACAAGCAGTAAAGCTACAAATAAGACAGTTTTTTATTTTGCCTGGGAACGTTCCGGGAAAAAGAAAATTACAAAATAAAATATATTATGTGAAATAAATTATATTTGTTGTCCTGATTGAATTGTTACCCCCTCTGTCGCCTCAAGGAAATATGGAAATCCATTAATTCTCCACCATCAAACTGCATCAATACTTTTCTGTAGATTATTAAAACTTTTTAATGTCAAAAACCTTTTTGCATGGAAAGCTATCCTCAACTTTACGAAATTAAGGTTGTTTATTTCATCATACCTCATTGCCGGAATCCGGGTTGCTCTTGATTATAATAACGGATTTGAGTGGCGCATTTTAATCCGTTGATAAAAACAGTTGATTTTTCAAACTTTCAAATAAAGTAATATGAAAACAAGAATTATTTTGCAGGCAGCTATTATTATAGCCATACTTTTTTTTGCTTCGTGTAAAAAAAATGGCCCGCATTTTTGCAATGGTGATGACATGATCAGGCAGACCACCAGAGTCTTTGCTACAGGGCTTAATAATCCGAGAGGCTTAACTTTTGGCCCCGATAAGTATTTGTATGTGGCTGAAGGGGGTGTGGGTGGTTCTAATTCAACGAAATGCATACAGGTAATACCACCGGTAGGTCCCTATACCGGCAGTAAGGACGGAAGTAGAATTGTTCGCATCAACAATGTTGGCAAAGTCATGGCCTACGTAAGCAATCTTCCTTCATCTCAGACCGCGGTCACACAGGGTAGCCTGATTAGCGGTGTTGCGGATGTTGCATTTATTGGCCATACTTTGTACTCCATATTTGCCGGTGCCGGTTGTTCACATGGAGTTGATGGTATTCCTAATGGGGTGATCGAAGTAAAACAGAATGCAACGTGGAACATGATTGCCAATCTGAGTGATTATCAAATGAACCATCCCGTTGTCAATCCAGAGGAAGATGATTTTGAACCCGATGGAACATGGTATTCTATGATAAATGTTAATGGCGAGTTGTATGCTGTGGAGCCAAACCATGGCGAAATAGACAGGATAACGCCTGGTGGAACAGTTTCACGCCTGATAGATATTTCAGCAGTAAAAGGACATATTGTCCCTACTGCCCTTACATTCTATCGTGGTTATTTTTATGTAGGCAATCTGAACACATTCCCTGCCATGGGAAAATCAGCGGTGTACAAAATCAGCATGGGCGGGCAAATTGTTGATAGTGTTACCGGTTTTAATGCTGTTCTCGGTGTTGCCTTTGATGAGTTAGGCGGCATGTACGTGCTTGAGAATTTT
This sequence comes from uncultured Chitinophagaceae bacterium, assembly GCA_963741705.1. Classification (GTDB taxonomy): domain Bacteria; phylum Bacteroidota; class Bacteroidia; order Chitinophagales; family Chitinophagaceae; genus Ginsengibacter. The sequence continues at coordinate 46,115 of CAVUJE010000014.1, forward strand.
ACCAATAATCCTTTTCCAACCCCGGGAACAGGAGATATTATCAGGGTGGATCCGACAGGAACAAGGCAAATCATAGTATCTGGTTTAAATTTGCCCACCGCAATGATCTTTGGCCCCGATGGGAAATTGTATGTATCCGAATGGGGGTATGGAATGCCTCCGGGTGGCGGACAGATTCTCCAGATAAGTTTAATTTGCGACCAGATTCGAGGCAAGCCAAAGTCTTAAAGCCATGCTTAGTATAAAAGGCTGTCGGTCAGATAGCCTTTTTTATATTTGGTGAGGACTTTAATAAAATATCACTTTAACCAACTTCGAAAAAATGTAAAAAAAATCGCGCGGGAAGTTGGGCAGAGAATAAATTTTATTATCTTCGCGCTCCGAAATTAAATATTTTGGATCGGTAGTTCAGTTGGTTAGAATGCCGCCCTGTCACGGCGGAGGTCGCGAGTTCGAGTCTCGTCCGGTCCGCAGAAACCCTGGTTGAAAAGCCGGGGTTTTTTATTTTGGAATTGAATTTGATTTTTTCAACATCTTTAGTAAATACAGGCAGACAAAATCGTTCGCCAAATTAACTCTATTTCTTAAGGGGGATTCTTTTGTTTCTGTTTTTAATCCCAATAAACTTAAAGTCTTTAAATATCAGAATTTTAGTGCGGAGTAAAAAAGATTTTACTAAAACCTGACCGCCTTATTATCTTCGCAGTATTTCACATTTCATTTTCATTTTTTTAATGAAAAAGTTAGAAGCTATTTTCTAAAAACTTACCTTGACAATCGATTCATTATGAATAAACCCTCTGTCACAAATTTTTTAAAATGTTCAATTGCTATTGGTGTATTAGCTCTTGCCTCCTGCAAAACTTCCCGTGTTTTTAAATCGTCAGTATCCACTGAAACGAGCTATCACAGCAGTTATGACGATACTACTTTAACGATAGATAACAGTTCAATCCTCATGCCTTATAACCGTTTTATTGATCCGGCAGGAACTGTAGTTCGTTTTGGAAGTCCTGCGCTTGAAAACCATAGTCTTGATTGTGCTTTATTGCCTGGTGGTAAAGTGCTGGCTATTGAGGATCGATATGGGCTTGCTTTTATTGATGTAAAAGAAAATAAGCTGATTTTTCACCTGGATTATAACGGGTCGTATGGCGGAGTAATTAGTACTTACTCAGGGGTCAAAGCTATTGAAGATAAAAATGGCATACACGTTTTTTGGGGGGCTTGTAATATTTCCCAGAAATCTTCCTTGATTCTTGAAGCCTTGTGGGATGGGAAGAAAGCTACAATTAATAATTCCTTTTCTTTTGACGCGTTGGCGCCTGCACCTTTGGCTTTGCCCAATGATATTGCTATCAATAATGAAGACGGCGAAAATTATTTATACGTGGTATTAAATGGAAATAATCAACTCATAAAATTAAAACTCAGTGATAATAAAATTATCTGGACAACTGCTACAGGAATGGCTCCTTTTGGAATTGCATTAACTTCTGAAAAAGCATACGTAACTAACTGGGCCGGCCCTGTTCCAACGGACACAACCAGAGAAACTGCAGGAGTTCCTTATGGCAACGTTTATGTTGATCCTAAAACCGGCGCTACTTCTTTGGGAACAGTAAGTGTAATTGATCTAAAATCAGGAAAGGTTGAAAAAGAAATGGAAACCGGCCTGCATCCAAATGCAATTATTACCAGCAAAGACGAACATTTTGTTTATATATCTAACGGAAATAGTGACAATGTTTCTGTAATTAATACTTCAAATGACGAGGTGGTCGATTCTATTTCTGTAAAGCTGAATGAAGAAGAAAAACAATTTGTCGGAGACTCTCCAAATGGATTAGCGATTGATAATGATGGGGAAACATTATATGTTTCAAATGGAATGGATAATGCGATTGCTGTAATCAAGCTGGGAGAAAAATCATCCAAAACAGGTAGTGGAAATGCTACAATCCAGGGATTTATTCCAACCGAAGCATATCCGGCTGGTTTGGTTTTGAATGAGAATCGTCTGTATGTTGCAAACCTGGAAGGTGAGGGCGCGCGAACTCCAATCTCAAATAATTTTAACAACCATCACCAGGAAGCTACCATTTCAATTATTTCATTGCCTGATGATTCTCTTTTAAATTCTTATACTAAAAGGGTAGAATCTGCCAACTTGATTTTTCGCTCAAAAATCACTAAGCTGTTGCCAAGAAAAGGAATAGCCGCAAAGCCGGTTCCTCAAAGGATTGGCGAGCCTTCCCTTTTTAAACACGTCATTTACATCATTAAAGAAAATAAAACTTACGACCAGGTTCTGGGTGATATGGAAGAAGGTGATGGAATGGATTCATTATGTATTTATGGAAAAGAGGTAACTCCAAATCAGCATAAACTGGCAAAAGAATTTCTGTTAATGGATAATTATTATGCCTCAGGAAAATCTTCTGCCGAAGGGCATTCATGGACAGATGCCGCGATTGTTACTGACTACATTGAAAAAAATGTGCGCGCATGGTTTCGCAGTTATCCACATGTTTTGGCTGATGCTCTTGTCTATTCAAAAAAAGGTTTTATCTGGAACAATGCTTTGGATCATGGAAAGACGGTAAAAATTTATGGAGAAGCATGTACTCCTGAATTTAGCGGGAGTTTAGACTGGGCAAAGATTTACCAGGCATATCTTGATAAGAAACCAATAGAATTTACTAATACTACTACCATTTCAAGGGTTCAACCTATCATGTCCCCGGATTATCCTTGTTATGACAGCCACAAGTTTACCGACCAGATACGTGCAGATGTATTCATAAAAGATTTACATGAAGCCGAGAAAAAGCCAGGGGATCAATTACCAAATTTGATGATCCTGGCGCTACCGGATGATCATACTTCCGGCATGGCAGAAGGTTTTCCAACACCGCGCGCCATGATTGCGGATAACGACCTCGCACTTGGAAGAATCATCGAAGCGCTTACCAAAAGCCGGTTTTGGGATTCTACAGTTGTTTTTGTTACTGAAGATGATTCCCAAAGCGGCTGGGATCATGTGTCTGCCTACCGCACTACTGGTTTCGTGATGAGCCCATATTCACATTTACAAAAAACGGTACATACCAATTACAACCAGACATGCATCGTTCGCACGATTGAACAGATTTTAGGATTGCCTCCGATGAATGTAATTGATGCTACCGCATTACCTATGTTTGATTGTTTTAATAAAACTCCGGTTAAAAAAATATATTCTTTTGTAAAAAATAATATTCCTTTAAATGAAATGAATAAAAGCGCTGTTTCTTTATCGGGTAAAGCAAAAAAATTTGCATTACAGTCGTCGCTGCCTGAGTTTGATCATATTGATGGGGGAAATGATAATCTTTTGAATCACATACTTTGGTTTGCAGCAAAAGGAAAAACACCCTATCCAAAGCAAATGACTTTATCTAAAAAAGATCAAAAAGACGATGATGATTAAAAACAGGAATCGTGCTTATTTTTTGGTTTACTGCCGGCGGCGTTTAGAAGTAATTGTATAATCCTACCAAACAAAGTGATAATGATGAGAATTTAAGATGTCAAAGAATAACTAATCAGGTTTCAAAACTTAAATATTATGAGTAGAACAAGAATTACAGTCAGGTACGTTATCACTATTTTTATTTGCATTTCCCTTAGCCCGTTTGCTTCTATGGCGCAGCAAAAAACTATCCTTGGCAACAGAACAGTAGGCATACAACCAAAAGGAAGTATCCTGGTTCCATCAAACCAACTTTTGCAACCGGCAGGATTCCAGGTTTATCTGCCAGGCAGGCCTGTTGATATGGCGCTCTCGCACGACGGCAATTTACTTTTCGTTAAGAATATGAACTCATTGGATCTCGTTAACCTAACTGACAGAACGATTTTGCAATCGCTGCCTTATCCACACAGCGGATCATCTCCGACCGGAATGTGTCTTACTGCCGATGGGCATAATGTATTTGTAACAGACGCCACCAATCATATTAATATTGCGACATTAGATAAGACGAATATAATGCGTTGGGTAAACCCAATAACATTGCCTGCACCTGCAATAGGAGGCGCTCCGTTTCCATGTGGGCTTGCGCTTGGTAATTCAGAAGATAAATTGTACGTAACATTAAGCAGAAGTAATTCATTGGCTGTAGTCAATTTAAAAGACACCGATGATGTTATTCAGATTCCTGTTGGTATTGCTCCTTATGATATAATTATCGCTTCCCCACATAAAGCTTATGTAACTAACCTGGGTGGCAGAAGGCCAGGTAAGGGAGAAACAACCTACAATACATCCGGCTCGCAGGTATTGGTTGATTCAGTGACTGGTATTGCTAATCACGGTTCGGTATCCGTGATAAACCTGGATCGGAACTTAGAAGAGAAATCAATCGCTGTTGGTTTGCTTCCTACCGGCATGGTCTTGAGTCCTGATCACAATAAATTATATGTTACCTGTGCCAACAGTGATATTGTCTCTGTAATTGATACAAAGACAGACGAGGTGATAGATTCCATTTCCGTGCATGCACAAAAAGATATCCCCTTTGGCAGTGGCCCTAATGACCTTACTATTTCACCAGATGGCCGGTATCTGTATGTTGCCAACGGCACTGAAAATGCAATATGTGTTATACAAACAAATGATAATGATGTAGCCGGATATATACCTACAGGCTGGTATCCCGGTTCAGTAATTACAAATAAAAGCGGAGATTTTTTGTATGTGGTCAATGTAAAAGGAGTTGGCTCTCTTAATCAAAGGACTGACAGAGGCGGCCATAACAGCCATGACGAACTGGGGACGGTTTCTATTATTCCGGTTCCCAATAAACAAGAGCTTGAAAAGATGACAATTGCTGTACATGAAAATAATTCTTTTGTACAAATGCTGGCCAATATGCATGCTACTGAAAAGAGCCGGAAAAAAGTGCCTGTTCCCTGGCTGCCCAGCCAAACTTCTTACTTCAAACATGTAGTTTATATTATAAAAGAGAACCGCACTTACGATCAGATCTTGGGCGATATGCCGCAGGGAAATGGAGATACCAGCTTAGTGGAATTTGGCCGGGAAGTTACTCCTAATCATCACCGGCTTGCTGAAGATTTTTTGCTGATGGATAATTTTAATTGCAGCGGTATCCTAAGCGCTACAGGCCATCAATGGACTGATGAAGCTTACGTTACCGATTACCTTGAAAAATCATTTGGTGGATTTACCCGCAGTTATCCTTATAATGGTGATGATGCATTAGCTTATGCCAGCTCGGGTTTTATCTGGGATAATGTTTTAAGCCATGGATTAACATTCCGTGATTACGGCGAATTTGTAAAAACCACTGTGCAACCCGGGAATTCAGAATGGATAGACATATATAATGATTTGCAAAATGGTACTCATAAAGTAAACATCAGTGCAATAGGTTCTATAGAGCAACTAACTCCTTACGTTTGCCCTACTTACCCAGCTTTTACACTCAGGATACCTGATCAGTACCGTGCTTCGGAATTTATAAAAGAGTTGAAAGGATATGAACAAAATAATAGTCTTCCCAATTTCATAATTATGGAGTTGCCAAACGACCATACTTCAGGTACAAGGCCAGGCATGCCATCACCCAGGTCTGCGGTGGCTGATAATGATCTTGCGCTTGGCCGGATTATAGAAGCAATTACTCACAGTAAATTCTGGAAGGAGACCTGCATCTTTGTAACGGAAGATGACCCGCAGGCCGGCCTCGATCATGTGGATGGCCACCGGACTGTAGGCTTTGTTATAAGTCCTTATACAAAAAGAGGAAAAGTGACTTCCACTTATTATTCACAGATAAATATGGTTCGTACCATGGAAAATATTCTTGGGATACCGCCCATGAACCAGCTTGACCTGACAGCGGACCCAATGCTTGATTGCTTTACAAACAAGCCCGACTTTACTCCCTACAATGCAGTAAAAAATAATATTCCACTTGACCAATTAAATCTTGCTCTCGATAAGCTAAATAAAGAAGATTTGTATTGGGCGAAAAAGTCTCTTGAACAGGATCTTGATGAGGAAGACCTTATTGATGACGATGTATTTAACAGGATTATCTGGCATGCAGTTAAGGGATATGACAGGCCTTACCCAAACTTAATAAACAGGTAAGTATGATTTATCGTTGGGAATCTTTAGATATTTTCCATCCAAATTATTCGACCAATTTTCAGGGTTGAATTATCTTCTTAAACCTTTTCTTTTTGCTTTGCCTCTCTTTGCGATAAAAATAATCCGATCATTACCAACATTACACCTGCAACTGTATAAACGCTGATCACATCAGCCAGTATAAGAGCCGCAATCGCAAATCCAAATACGGGGCATAAAAACAGCCACAGCCCTGCCTTAACCGCATTTCTCTTCAACAACCAAAGCCACAATTGTATGGCAAAAATCGAAACGAAAATGGCAAGCCATAAAGTTCCTCCCCAGAATTTAAGATCAAAATGGTTTTTATTCCCGTTGTATTCATAGAGGGTAAAGGGTAAAAGAAAAATTCCACCAATCATTGTTTGCCAGCCATTAATGGTAAGAATGCTCAACTTATTCCATTTTTTTACTGAAAAATAAATAGCTCCGGCAGAATAAGAAACCATACTAAATAGCAGCAAAAGCAAACCTTCGATCGTTACAGAAGCATCTTTTAATAACGGCCACGAAGCAATCAAAACACCCAACGTTCCCAACAGTAAAGCAACAAATACCTCGGATTTTAATTTTTTCTTCAAAAAAAATAATGAGGAAAAGCTGATGAATAAAGGGTTTGTAGCAATCGCAAGCGCGCCAACTCCTGCTGTTACATGTTGCATCGCAATTACATAACAGCCTAAATAAATAGTGATATTCAACAGCCCGTAAATGATGATCTGGCGCCATTCTTTTCCCTTTGGTACTGTTTGTTTTGATAAGATATGAGCAAAAAAAAGCATGATCAATCCTGCCACTGCAAACCTCACCTGGGCAATTACTAACGGTTGGGAAGAATCTAAAGCAATTTTAGTAGCCGTTGATGCGGATGCCCACAAAAATGCAAAAGCGATACCCGCAATAATCCATTTGTATTCCTGCTTGATTGGTAAATTTCGTTGAATAGTAAAAAAATATTGATAGGCTCCTATGAAAATTCAAGAGACTTCTCTTTTTTGGTAAAATAAATAATACCTATAATTCCGGCAATTACAAGCGCTGAGGAAATCAACTCGGCCTGGGTTGGATGGATTCCGAAAATAGAATATTTAGTATCAACGCGTATCGTTTCAATAAAGAATCTTTCAATTCCATTCATAATAAGATAAATACAGAAAAGCACGCCCGGCACCTTTATTCGCTTTCGGATTGCCCATAAAATAAAAAACAAAATAAAGCACGTAACTATTTCATACAATGGAGTAGGAAAAACCGGCAAAGGCAATACCCTGCAATATTTACCCTGACAATCGGGCAATAGAATTCCATCTTCATTTACATTGTGTGGAAAACTAAAAGCAAATAACCAGGTGGGCAACCATTTGGGCCCCCTGAAACTTTTGTGCGGCACTTTATCCAGTGAAGTTTCAATGCGATCAGTAACCATTGTGGTGGCTCCGTTTGGATCTGTAACAGTTCCTGATAAAAAATAGGTAGAATATTTCTGCACTTGCTGTTGAAATTCATTCCGGGTTGCAGGAACTACGTGCCCGGGAACATCAGTAACGTAAGCGCTGTTAAAGATGCCCCAATCTCCATCGCCAGCCGTCATACAGCCCATACGTCCGATCGCGTAAGCAATCATTAATGCCGGAGCAGCCGCATCCACCAAATAGAGTAGGCCAATTCCTTTTTTTTTGGCATAAATCAAAATAGCCACAGCGGCTACAATAAGGCCACCATAAAAAGTAAGCCCGCTTGGGGCAATCAAATTAGCGATAGGATCAGCAATGAACCTATCCCAGTTTTCGAGGTTATCAAAAATTTTAGCACCGATAATTCCAAATACCAATGCAAAAATTACAATATCTCCAACCCTGTCGTGGGGCCAGATGCGAATGATTCTTCTTTCCGGCTTCGCAAGTTTCTGCTTACTTTTTTCTTTGTATTTTAAATAAATAAGAACAGCGGCTATGATTAATCCTCCCAGCCAGCTACCTTCGGACGAAAAAATATACTCCTGGAGATCTATACCGTGTTGACGGCTTGCAATAAAAGCACCTATCAGTTTATAGCCAAAAACAAATCCAACAAGCCCGTTAATAAATAATTCAAAAAAAGAAGCCGGTTTTCCGGTCGTAATGGTTTCTTCCCTGGGTAATAGCAAGCCTTTTTTTTCTTTCCTTTTGAGCTCTTTAGTAAGAAAATAGGCTGAGGTGATGAAGGCAATCGCCACAAAAATACCAAATGTATAAAAGATCTTAAAAGCGTTAATTTCCCAACCAAACCAGTCTTTTAAAACAAAATATAAATTTGGATACATGTTTATCTTTTATTTTTGACAAAAATCATCCCTGATCTTTTACAAAAGATATTATTGAAAATAAAACCTTCCTATAAAGCGAAGGTTTTATTATTATGATATTAATTAGCAGTAAGCTTCAAAAGCTGCTGCCAGGTTATTTGCAATCATAGAAGCTGTGGCTCCTTCAATATTATGCCTCTCAAGAAAGTGAACCAATTCTCCGTCTTTAAATAGAGCCACTGAAGGAGATGAAGGAGGATAAGGCAAAAGATGCTCACGTACTTTATTTACGGCATCAAAATCAAAACCTGCAAAAGAGGTGGCAAGATGGTCAGGTTTTTTGGGGCTTGATTCCAAGGCAAGCAAAACACCAGGGCGTGCGGTACCTGCTGAACAACCACAAACGGAATTGATAACAAACAGGGTAGTGCCTTTCTTTTTCAATTCTTCTTCTACTTGCTCAGGAGTTGCCAAATCTTCAAAACCATTTTCAGTTAATTCTCCCTTCATGGGTATTACTAATTCTTCTGGATACATATCTGATATAAGTTTAAAATTTTTAGATTGCAAATTTACGATTCTTAATTCTTTTATCTTTCATTGATTTCTTAAAGATTTGGGAAATATTGTCAGGTGCTCTTTAGCTCATAAGACATTTTGTCTCAACAACTTACCCATAATTGCAGTTTAGTTTGATTGGTATTTGATTTGATCTTACAAGAGAAAAATAAATATTACAAACTTAAAAAAACATAAACACTATGACAACTTTAAAATTTAACCAGCCAACTTTGAAAACTCTTGATAGTTTTCTTGACAACTTATTGAGCGATCTGCCTGTAAACAATAATAATGGGATGAATGTACCGGCAGTAAATATCTCCGAAACCAATGATAATTACGAACTGGAGTTTAATGTTCCCGGAAGAAAAAAAGAGGATTTCAAAATAACTGTTGACAAAAATATTTTGACAGTTTCTTTTGAAAAGAAAGAAGAAGAAAAAGAAGAAAACAAACAATTCATCAAAAGGGAATTTACCAGCCGTTCTTTCAAAAGATCATTTACTCTTGACGAAAAAATCAATGCTGATGCAATTAATGCGAAGTATGAAAATGGAATTTTGTTCCTGACTCTTCCTAAAAAAGAAGAAGTAAAAGTGATGCCTAAAGAAATTGCAATAAGCTAATTTTGAGCAAGTGAAATTAAATGTGAAACCTTCTCATTTTCGGGAAGGTTTTTTTTATTGGTAAAAGCAGTAAACGAACAAATACCTAAGATTTTTATTTTGGTTAAAAAGATTTATACCTATTTATATCCTAAAATTTTCAGCATGCTTTGCGCACTTTGTTCTTTTGCATAAAGCCAATCTACCAACTTCCCGTTTTTATCATAATCAAGTACCACATATTTTGGCGAAGGAATAAGGCAATGTTTTATACCTCCATAACCACTGATCTGGTCCTGGTAAGCCCCGGTATGAAAAAATCCAACATATAAAGGTTCGCCCTCACCGACTTTAGGTAAAAAAACTTCATTGATATGTTCTTCCGAATCATAATAATCATGGCTGTCGCAAGTTATACCGCCGAGTGTTACTCTTTGGTATTCATTGTCCCATTTGTTGATCGGAAGCATCAAAAACTTTTCACCGATGCCCCATGTATCAGGTAATGTAGTGATAAAGGAAGAATCGATCATGTACCAGGTTTCGCGGTCGTTTTGTCTTTTGTCGCCAATCACGCTATAAATGTGCGCCATACTTTCACCAACTGTATAACTTCCAAATTCAGTAAAAATATTTGGCATTGGCACTTTACTTTTCTTGCAGCCGGCTTTTATATTTCTGACTATTTCATTGATCATAAACTGGTAATCATAATCAAAGCCAAGCGAATGTTTTATCGGGAAACCTCCGCCAATATTGATAGAATCCAGTTCAGGGCAGATTTTTCTGAGCTGGCAATAAAGGTTTATTACTTTATTTAGCTCGCTCCAATAATAAATATCATCTTTAATTCCTTTGTTCAAAAATATATGCAACATTTTTAACTGGAAACGGCTTTCATTTCCTTCGATCTCATCCACATAAAATTCAAGAATATCTTTTGCGCGTATGCCTAACCGTGAGGTATAAAATGGAAAAGTAGGTTCCTCTTCTGCGGCTACACGAATACCTATATTAAAAGTTGATCTCACTGATTTTCGATATGCTTTCAATTCTTCTTTATTATCAAGAACAGGAATTACATTTTTAAAACCTGAATTGATCAGCCGGGCTATCCTGCTGGTATAAGATTTTTGCTTAAAACCATTGCAAATAATAAAAGTGTCTTTTGTAATTTTTTTTCTTTCAAATAATTTCTGAATGATCTCAATATCATAAGCATAGGAAGTTTCAAGATGGATATTGTGTTTCAATGCTTCTTCTACTATAAAAGAAAAGTGAGAGCTTTTGGTGCAATAGCAATAATTGTATTGGCCTTCGTACTTGTGTTTTTTAAAGGCGTTGGCAAACATTTTTTTTGCCTTATTTATTTGCATTCCTATTTTAGGCAAATAGGTAAATTTCAGGGGCGTTCCATATTTATCGATCAGTGCTTTTACATCCACATCATTATATTCCAAATATCCTTCCTTAAGACCAAAACCTTCCTGGGGGAAATTGAACGTTTGATTTACGAGATCTTTATAACTATTATCCATTCAGAACTTTTAAGATTTTAAAAAATATTTACAAATGTAATAGAATGAAATAATTAGTGACATAAAAAAACCGTTCCAACATTTGCTGGAACGGCGTATAAAATTAAAAATCAGCTTAAATGTTATTTTACTGATTGAACCAGATTTTTAAAACTTTCAGGTTCGTTCATTGCCATATCAGCAAGCACTTTCCTGTTAAGCCCAATATTTTTTTCGTTTAATTTATTGATGAACTGGCTGTAGGTCATTCCTTCAGCTCTTACAGCAGCGTTGATACGCGTGATCCACAATGCACGGTATTCACGCTTTTTTAATTTACGGCCTACATAACTATAGGTAAGCCCTTTTTCCATTACATTCTTCGCTACGGTATATACATTTTTTCTTTTACCGTAATAGCCTTTCGCAGCTTTAAGAACTCTTTTTCTTCTTGCCCTTGATGCTACTGCATTTGATGAACGTGGCATAGTTTAATATTTTAATTTTTTGAAATTGTTATCTTTTTTGTTTCTTCCAGGTTATTTATTTCATTCTGAGTAATCTTAACACGAATGGCCTGTTGGCATCACTAACAATACCTTTTTTGCGTAAGGCGCGTTTGCGTTTGGTTGATTTTTTAGTCAGAATGTGACGCTTGAAAGATTTTTGATAAGAAATTTCACCTGTACCGGTTACTTTAAAGCGCTTCTTGGCGCTGGAATTGGTTTTAACCTTTGGCATTTTACAATATTTTATTTTTACACCCTCGCCGGCGCCCCGAACAGACGGGAACTTATGGAGCCATGTGGGCAATATGTTTATAAGAAATCCGCTTTTAGCCAAAACATAAAATGCTAAAAGGGGTGCAAAAGTAATCAATTGTTTTGAAAAAAAGCTACAAATTCTGCTTCTGAAATATTTGATTTTTAGGTTTCAAGTTCAGGTTTTTCATTTTCGTGGGTAAGATCGTGTAGCGTTTGCACTTTTAAATGATCGTATAATGAATGTTTATCAACAAAAAGAGAAACAAGCCCTGCAAGCATTCCTGCTATCAGTAAATAAAAAATAACGCTATGCCGGTCGGTCATTTCCAAAACGAGAATGGCAGAGGTAAAAGGTGTGCGGGTAACACCGGTTAAAAAACCAACCATCCCGCACAAAATCAGCAGGTTAGCATTAGTTGCTGATTCGTTGAACAACCCCGACATAAAAGAACCAATACTTGCTCCGGCTGCAATAGAAGGAGCAAAAATACCTGCGGAGGCGCCGGTTCCAAAGCTAAGTATCGGGCCCACAATTCTAAAGAGCGCAGTGTATCCATGAACATATTTATCATCGCTAAATAAAGTGGTAAGCATTATATTTTTTCCTGAACCAAGAATTTTTGGGTCGAAAGAAAAATGCGATGGCAGCCATTATCAGCGCACAGGTTACTACATATAATACATGCTGGTAAGTGAATTTGAAGGATTTTTTCCACCTGAATAGGGCGAGTATAATTTTAGACATGTAACTTCCAAGTAGGCCCGAAACAATGGACACAATAATTAGAGCAAAAATGATTGAGTTTTTAATATGAGTTACATCCGGAAAACCTAAATACAAATAAGGTCCTAAGATTCCCTGGGCAGTTAAACCGCCAATAATAACCGCAGTAAAAAGTGCTGTTTTAAAATAGCTGAAATGAGTTTGGGTCAGTTCTTCAATAGCAAAAACAATTCCCCCCAAGGGCGTATTGAAAGCGGCTGCCAGCCCTGCTGCGGCACCTGCCGTGATCATATTTCGTTTTGAAATCGGCGGCCACCAGGAAGGCAGCCAGTCATTGAATTTTTTAAAAACGATTCCGGACATCTGAATTACCGGGCCTTCTTTCCCGACAGCACCACCACCCAGGATCATAAAAAGTCCGGAAACTACTTTTATCAACAGAAGTTTTAAACTTAAAAGTTTTTTAATTTTTTTATCATAATGAGTGGTGTCTAATTCTATAGCAGCGCGAACCTGTGGAATTCCACTGGTGCGCGCATAAGGGCCATATTTTGATACAAGCCACCATGCTATTAAAAAACAAACCGGCGCTAAAATAAAAATTCCCCAACTATGATATTGGAGAATATAAAAGGATTGGCCTTCAAAAAAAGTGAACGCTACCGAATAAGCAACCGCTAATAATCCTGCAACCAACGATGCGATCCAGAAAGGAATGGCCTGGAGAATATTATGTTTGAAGCGTTCATTATTTATTCTATCGAAACTCCGTTTTAAAAACTTTCGTATGGATAATAAGGTCATTAAATTTCGTACTGAACTATGAAGGGATACAAATTTATTAGATACGATTATTAAAAGCAAAAATCAATTTAATTTTATCAATCGTATTCATCGGCCCGAAATATACGTTTATTTTATTCGATTTTTAAAATTACTTTTCCATCAACACTGTGAGATTCAATCATCGTGTGGGCTTTAGTAATATCGTCTAAATTAAAAATGGCATCAATTTTTACAACAAGCTTTTTTTGTTCCATTAAACGGGCAATAGTATTCATTTGATCTCCATCAGGATGCATCATTGGCCAAATCAGTTCAACATTTTTTTGAGTGGCAAGTTCAATTGCTTTAGGATCGTTTTTGGTTGAAGAAGGAAGGCAAACAATCCTACCCCCGTTTTTTACACACAAAAATGAACGATACAAAATATCATTGCCCATCGCATCCAAAACCGCATCGCCGTTTGTAAAAACATCTTCAAACTTCTGTTTTTTATAATCAATAAACTGGTCAACGCCAAGCGAGTTTAAAAAATCCTCATTCTTTCCTGAAGCCGTTCCGGCTACAAATGCGCCATTTAATTTTGCAAACTGGACTGCCAGGTGGCCAACACCACCGGCAGCAGCCTGTATTAAAATTTTTTGTCCTTTTGTAATTTTCAGATGTTCATTTATAGCCTGGATAGCAGTTAAGCCAGCCAGGGGAACCGCAGCAGCATTCTTCAAAAGAAACGTTCGTAAGGTTTTCTGGTTAATAATTTTGGATCAGCCACCGCAAACTCTGCATAAGTTTTCCCTAATCCCGGAAAACCAATACATCCAAAAACCTCATCGCCTTTAGTAAAATCAGAAACATTTTTTCCCGCATTTTCGATTACACCACTTATGTCCCAGCCTAATATCGCAGGGAATTCCAGGTTTTTAGACATGCCACTTTTGCCGGCTCTTACCTTAGTATCCACAGGGTTTATTCCCGCAAACTTTATTTTTATTAAAACTTCGTTGTCTTTTGGAACCGGCTTTTCCATCTCGATCATTTCTAAAACTTCGGGTGGTCCAAATTGGTTAATAATTACTGCTTTCATTTTATTTTTTGTTTAAATAATTAATTGGGATCCGCACGCTTTTTAGGCCTTATAATCAGCCTTAAAGTCGGGTTGTTGGTGATAAAAGACCAGAACCAGCTAAAAGCCAGTTTTACTTTATTCCTGAAACCAACGAGTGGAATGATGTGTACAAATAGCCAGATAAGCCATGCAAAAAATCCGGTGAAAGAAACCTTCGGAAGATCAGCCACAGCTTCATATTTGGAAATGATTGCCATACTTCCTTTGTTATTGTACCTAAAAGATTTTAATGCTTTCCCCGATTCCATTTTTCCAAAGTTTTCCCCCAAAAGCGTTCCCTGCTGAATCGCCACCTGGGCGAGCTGGGGATGGCCTTTCGGATAATTGGTATCTGTCGTTTGCAAGCATACATCGCCAATAGCAAAAATGTTTTCAGAATCTTTCACCCTGTTAAATTCATTTACCAGGATCCTTCTTCCATGACCCAATTGTTCAGGCGAAATTCCCGGAACTTCACGTGCGATTACTCCTGAGGTCCAGATAAGTGAATTGGTCGGAATCCTTTCGCCGTTAGCCGTCACTACATCGCCATCTACGTAATCTTTTACAATAGTGTTGAGCGTAATTTTCACACCCAGATTCTTCAAAACTTTTTCGGATTCTTTTTGTGCCGTTTTGCTCATCGGTCCAAGCAAGACAGGCGCTGCATCTATCAAATGGATTTTTGAAATACCACTTTTAATTTCGGGGTATTCTTTTCTGATGATCCTTCGCCCCATCTCGCCAAGCATTCCTGCAATTTCAACTCCTGAAGGGCCGCCGCCCGCTATCACTATATTCAAAAGCCTTTGCTTTTCTTTGATGTCGTCGGTGATAGATGCCCTTTCCAGATTCAACAATAAATGATTGCGCATATTGATGGCATCTTCAATGGTCTTCATGGATAATGCATTTTTTTTTACATTCTCCATACCAAAAAAATTGGTTTCTGTTCCGATGGCAATAACGAGAAAATCATATTCAACTGTTCCGGTGGTAGTTTCAATAATATTTTTATCCGGAATAACTTTGGTAAGGGCGCCGTAATGAAAACGCATATTGGTTTTTCCTTCAAACATTCTTCGGAAGGGATAACTTATGTTAGAAGGTTCGATAAATGCAGTTGCCACCTGGTAAAGCAAGGGAGGGAAAAAATGATAATTATCCGGATCAACCATCGTAACCTGGAAGCGGGGATCTTTCCATAACTTTTTCACCAAATTAATTCCGCCAAAACCTCCACCCACTATCACTACTTTTTTCACTGAATTCATTTATTTTAATTTTTTAAAATTAGCTGATGATCGATTTTTTCTTGTTATCTCATCAGAATATTTATTAATGGTTTTATAATTCTTCTTCTTCGTCTCAAATTCTATTCCTCAAATATTTTGTCAGTAAAAAGAAGTATAAATCATGTAAAATTTTCCAGTAGCCAAAACAGGAATCTGTTTTATTTGTTCGTTGACTGTTAACTTTACTTTTTAGCTCAAGTTTATTTTATGAAAAAACTATTATTTCTACTAACCTCTCTTTTATTTTTTTCAATCATTTATGCGCAGAAGGATGAACAAACTGCTTCTGTAGGGATTACCATTGACCTGCCTTTTATCAATAATGCCAGTTTTTACAGCTACAACACTGATGGTACTGGTGAAAAGGAGAATCACACAGGATATCTTGGTTCAGGCTTTGCTTTTTTTTATAAAAACAGCCTCAATAAATTTTCTGTTGGATACGAAAATCCTTCTACAAATAAATCACTATTTCCACCGAAAGGAGGTAACCAAAATATGAATGTTAATATATTTGAAGCAACTATTCATCATACAATTTTATCACAGTTAGCATTGATCGGAGGAATAAATTATGCAACTTATCATTACCACTTATATACTGACTTACCATCATTTCCCGAAGTCGATAAAAAGGATGAAACGTTAGGACTAAGTGTCGGCGCAGAGTTTGTTCCAGCCAAATCTATTGCTGTTGGTGTTACTTACCGCCCTTCTGTTTTTTGTTTTGATAAAAAAAATTACCGCGCCATATTTTCTTTTGGATTAAAATATGATATCAATTTTTGGAATAAGAAAAGTAGGTAATTTTGAATACACGATAATTCGAAATAATTTTTAAAGATTTATTTTATGCATGAAAACCAGGTTTGTGATCACATACAAAAAATTAAAGAGCTCAAACAGCCTAAAGACCTTGTTTGTGAAGAATGTATAAAAACGGGGGATCAATGGGTTCATTTAAGAACCTGCCAAACATGCGGCGCCACGCTGTGTTGTGATTCTTCTCCGAATCAGCACATGACCAAACATTTTCATCATACTCATCATCCTGTTGTGATTTCGGCACAGCCCGGTGAAAAATGGTTGTGGTGTTATGAAGACGAAATAATGGTAGAATATGATTAATTAAATTGGTTAGTCAGTTACAAAATCTCAGTTGGTTAGAAATATCTTTTAATGATTCGCAGTTTATGAGTCCGTTGTTTTGTCTCGAGGTTTAAAATGCCTTCAGTATCTATTTTATCAATACGGACTTTCCCGGCTGAATGGATGATCTCTTTTTCATTTAATAAAATGCCAACATGTGTGATCCGGCCTTCTTCATTATCAAAAAATGCAAGATCGCCACAGACGGCTTCCTGTAAAAAATTTACAACATCTCCTTGTTCTGCTTGCTGCCAGGCATCTCTTGGTAAATAAATATTCAGAAATTTAAAAACCATCTGTGCATAACCGCTACAGTCTATTCCAAATACGGACTTTCCTCCCCACAAATAAGAAGTGTTTAAAAATTTGAAAGCAAGCTGTTTGATGAGTTTCGGATTGATCTTTATTTCTTCCGGTTCCCAGATTTTTCCTTTGAAGTGCACCGAATTTTTTCTCCAGAAAGCCATACCGTTTTTAAAAGCGCTTATCGAACTTCCCATGGGCACATACATGATATGGCCGTTATAGTCAACTTCGTTTATCCATTCTGAAGTAAGCCCTTTGTCACTTTTATTATAAAGGTCCTCATCAATCTGAACTACATGGCTTCGCTGTATCCATCCCTGGTAGCCATCATAGCGCAATTGAATTTTTATCCAGTCTGCCGTTGTTTCAATAACAAAAGATTTCTCTCCAAAAAGTTGCTGCGACACCATTTCAGATCTATGCGAAGGTTCATATCTCATTGGGCTTACGCCAACACAACACACCATATATTCCATAAGTCTCAGGGGGTTTTTTGCAAATGTAACTTATGGAAATTTATTAAGTTTACATCTTACTAAAAAAGAAAAAACTTTTGCTGCCTGGAAAGTACGACCATATTACTGACGCGGAACTTCTGCAAAACTTTTACAAAGATCATGATAATAAATGGTTGGGCATACTGCTTCCCCGCTATACATTGCTATTGCTTGGAGTTTGTATGAAATATTTAAAAAATGAAGAAGATGCGCGTGATTGTGTGCAACAGATTTTTTTAAAAGTTATTAAGGAATTAAGAAAGTACGAAGTGGAATATTTTAAGAGCTGGATTTATATGATCGCACGAAATCATTGTTTGATGAAATTGCGCAATCATAAAAATATGACCCTGGAATTAAATGAGCATGAGGCAGTAGCGGCAAATGCGGAAACAGATAAAAAAATACATATTGAGAAAGATAAACTTTTGCAAAGGATGGAGGCGGCGTTAAATAAATTAAATACTGAACAAAAACTGTGTGTTAAATTATTCTACCTTCAAAAAAAATCTTATTCTGAAGTGGCTGATATTACGGGATTTTCAATGATGCAGGTCAAAAGTTATCTTCAGAATGGGAAAAGGAATTTGAAATTATTAATAGAAAATAATTCATAACCGGGCTTGAAAATGGATGATGATTTATTAAACA
This sequence comes from uncultured Chitinophagaceae bacterium, assembly GCA_963741705.1. Taxonomy (GTDB): domain Bacteria; phylum Bacteroidota; class Bacteroidia; order Chitinophagales; family Chitinophagaceae; genus Ginsengibacter. Next base: position 64,558 of record CAVUJE010000014.1, read on the forward strand.
TATTATCAAACAGTAACAAAGATATCGACAATCAAAAGTTGATGGATTATCTCAGCGATAAATTATCCGCTGCAGAGAAACATGAATTTGAGAAAACACTTTTGGATTCGGAAATGGAAAGCGATGCTGTTGAAGGGCTCAATCAATTCAAAAATAAAAAAGATCCTGTTGCCCTTGCAGAGGAGCTAAACCTTAAATTAAAACAGCAGTTACAAAAAAAGAAATTTTCAAAAAGTAAAAGGCGTTTTAAAGAATTTCGCTGGCTTTATGTGGCGATTACGCTAATAATTATTTTTATTTTAATTGCTTTTATTCTTGTGTCGAAATTTTTAAAATAATTAATTTTCCTTTAGCTTGTAATCAGGCTGGCTCCTTCTATTTCATTGTTTTTTGTCTCAACAATTATTTTTTCGGTAAAGGCGGTGGAAACTGAAAGGCCAACATAATCTGCGGCAATAGGGAATTCTTTATAACTTCTTTCAACCAAAACAAGCGTTTGAATTTTCCTGGGATAAAATTCAAGAAAAGGTTTTATTGCGTACAACAAAGTCCTGCCACTGTTGGCTACATCATCAGTCACAATAATCACTTTTTCATCAAAATTTATTTTTTCGGATAGAGAAATAAATTTGGGATCCCTTTTGTCCAGGGCTATTTCTATAAGTTGCACTTCACCTTTGAAAATTTCTTTCAAATAAGAGTAAAGAATCTTTGATAGAATTTTACCATTTTCTTTAATGCCGGCCAAAATTATTTGCTCTTCATCTACGTTTTGCTCCACGATTTCATAAGCCATCCTTTGAAGTTTTCTGTATGCAATTTCTTTTGAAAGAATAAGATGCGCAGCCATAATAATTGATTTAAAAAAGCAATTTACAATTTATAAAATTGACAATTTATTTGTTTCAATAAGTTCAGCCGGGGGAATTATGTTTTATTTACTGTAAAGTTTTACTCCTCTTAATTTCTTTATCTTAGCATTAATCTTTTTTTATGCAACTCTTTCAGCAAATAGCATTTATTATTCTTGTTGCTTTCGCTATTATTCTTTTTGGATTAAAAATTAAAGAAATAAGGGCAGACATTAATTTAGGACAGGAAGAAGATTTTTCTGACCACAAAAGTGAACGTTGGAAAAACATGCTGCTGCTTGCCTTGGGCCAAAAAAAAATGTTTCGTTACCCAATGGTCGCCATTCTTCATTTTGTGATTTATGCTGGGTTTATCATTATAAATATTGAAATTTTTGAGATTATTCTGGATGGCCTCCTCGGCACCCATCGTTTGTTTGCCGATACGTTAGGGGGATTTTACACTTTCGTCATAGACTTTTTTGAAATACTCGCTATAGCAGTTTTGCTGGCATGTGTGGGTTTTCTTATCAGGAGAAATTTATTGAAAATACGCAGGTTCGTCAATCATGAACTTGATGGCTGGCCCCGGACGGATGCCAATCTTATTTTGATAACAGAGATCATTTTAATGAGTTTGTTTCTTACGATGAATTCGGCTGACAGGGCGTTACAATTGCAGGGAAACCCGCATTACCTTGATCATGGAAGTTATATTTTCTCCGGCTGGCTGGCGTTATCTATGCAACATTTAAAACCGGCAACTCTTGTTGCTATTGAGCGAACCTGCTGGTGGCTGCACATTACAGGCATTTTTGCTTTTTTAAATTATCTTCCTTACAGCAAGCATTTTCATATTTTGCTGGCGTTCCCGAATACTTACTACCAACGCCTGATTCCCAAAGGCGAAATGATAAACATGAAAAATGTGGAGCAGGAAGTTCAGTATATGTTCAAGCCTGAACTGGCTCCTGCTAACGGTGAGGCACAAATGCAAACTCAATCTTTTGGCGCTAAAGATATTTTTGATCTGAGATGGAAAAATTTGATGGATGCATATACCTGTACAGAATGCGGAAGATGTACGGCAGCGTGCCCCGCTAACCAAACCGGCAAATTATTGAGCCCCAGGAAAATAATGATGGATACGCGTGACCGGATGCATGATGTCAGGCAAAACATTAAGGCCAATAGCGGCTTTAAAGATGATGGTAAAACTTTGCTTCATAATTACATTACACCAGAAGAACTTCGGGCCTGCACCTCATGCAACGCCTGCGTGGAAGAATGCCCTGTCGGTATAAATCCGTTGGATATTATTTTTTCTTTGCGGCGCGCATTAATTATGGAAGAGAGCAATGCGCCGGCTGAATGGAATGCGATGTTTAGTAATATTGAAAATAATTTTGCGCCGTGGAAATTCAGCCCGGATGACAGGGACAATTGGGCAACAGAAATGGAGTAGAAAATCATTTTCCTTTTCAGCGAAATAAAAATCGAATGAATTTGTTCGTTTACTGCGATAAAGTATTCAGCAATTGAAATTTATCTCCATCAAATAATCCTTTATCACTTAGCTTTAAATGAGGAATTACCAGTAATGCCATAAAAGATAACGTCATAAATGGCGCAGACAGGCCGGAACCGAGTTTCTTTGCTGCCGCATCAATTTTTGTATATTTTTCAGCCACCTTATATCCGTCTTCGTTGCTCATTAATCCTGCAACGGGCAAAGGTAAAATTTGATTAAAGGAAGGGTTCGCAGCATCTGCAACACTAACGCCTCCTTTCTTTTCAATGATCATATTCACCGCTTCACAAAGGCTTTCATCATCCACACCTACTGCAATGATATTATGGCTGTCATGCGCTACCGATGAAGCTATAGCGCCTCTATTCAAACCAAAATTTTTAATAAAGCCAATGGAAACCGGCGCATCATGATACCTGTTTATTACAGCAATTTTTAAAATATCTTTTTCAACGTCACTCTCCACAAAACCATTTGATTTCTTGGGCGAAGCAGTTAATTTGCCGGTGATCAATTGTCCGTCGAATGCTTCTATCACTTCACCTTTAAAATCTTTGACGGCAATTCTAAAATCTTCCCGGTTTTTTTTTGAACAATGAAAATTATTAATCACCGGCGCTTTTTTGGTTTCTATTTTTGAAACACCTTTTTCTGCAACCATTTTTCCATTGATATAAGTAGCAACAACTTTAAAATCTTTTAAATTTTCTACCACGATAAAATCGGCGGGATCTCCGGGTTTTAATAATCCCACTTTTAATTTGTAATGCTTCACGGGATTCAGGCAAGCCGCTTTCAATACTTTAAAAACATCAATTCCTTTATCTACTGCACGCCTGCAAAGTTCATTAATGTGGCCCTTAACCAAATTATCCGGATGCTTATCATCGCTGCAAAACATGATCTCATCTTCATGATCATTAAGAAGGTTAATCAGCGCTTCAAAATTTTTAGCAGCGCTTCCTTCACGGATCAGAATTTTCATTCCATGATTTAGTTTATTCAATGCTTCCTCTTCTGTAAAGCATTCATGATCGGTACTGATGCCCGCATCAATATATTTTTTCGCATCTTCGCCCATCAATCCCGGTGCATGGCCATCAATAGGTTTATTGTATTTTTTGGCAGCATTAATTTTTGAGAAAACTTCTTCATCATGTTGAAGTACCCCGGGAAAGTTCATCATCTCGCTCAAATATAGAATTTCATCTTTCGTCAAAAGATTTTCAACGGCAACAGCATCAAGAGAAGCGCCGGCCGTTTCAAAAACTGTAGCCGGTACGCAACTGGGCGCTCCAAAATTAAATTTGAAAGGAACCGTCTTCCCATTTTCAATCATGTATTCAACACCTTCTATTCCGCAAACGTTAGCAATTTCATGAGGATCGCTAACTGTGGCTACTGTTCCATGAACCACTGCCAGCTTTGCAAATTCAGAAGGTATAAGCATGGAGCTTTCTATATGTACATGCGAATCAATAAATCCGGGTAGAATAAACGGAGCATCATTTCTTTGCTCTGCAATTTTTTTTATTGAAAATATTTTATGGTCTTCAACTTTAATTTCTCCGAAAAATATTTTTTTTGATTCTACATCTACAATATTTCCTTCCATTTTTAAGCTCATGATAATTTAAAAAGATTTATCTCCAAAATATTTTTCCTCCAATTCCTGGTCTTTATTATAAATGTCTTTATAAAAAGCAATTTTGTCTTTTGTGGCTTCACAGGTAAAATATTCAATAAAAAGAGGCAGCCTTTTCTTACCATTATTGACTTGCGGTCTTCATTGGCTATCCAGGTTTTTATTGAATCTTCATTGTAAGAAATTCTATGGCCTTTTGCAGCAATGCTATCATTTTTTGCAATGTAAAAAGCAAGCGCCTCCCATTTTTGAACACGAACACATCCATGGCTTAAAGCCCTGTTTGAATTTCCAAATAAATAGCGCTGGTTGGTATCATGTAAATACACGCTGTATGGATTACTGAAATTAAATTTAAAAATCCCAAGTGCATTATCATCACCACTTCCCTGTACAATTTTCCATGGGATACCATCATTATATTTAGACCACTTAACCGAATACGGGTCCACTGTTTCGCCATGATAATCAACAAGGCTGAATCCTTTGCTGGCCAGGTATCCCGGGTTAACTTTTAATGCAGGCAAAATGTCTTTCTTTATGATACTTTGTGGTATGGTCCAGTTGGGATAAGTAACCATATTTGAAATGGCTGAGTGAAGAAGGGGCGTAGGAGTTGTGGGCTTCCCGACAATCACTTTGGATGTAAGGACAACTGAATCATTGTCCCAGACTTTTAACGCAAAAGCCGGTATGTTTACCAATAAGAATGTTTCCGGGAATTCAGGAAAGCTCTTTATAACGGTCAAGCGTAACCGCAATTCTTCTGAATTTTTCATAATCGTAAGAATTTAATCTGCCAATGGTCTCTTCACCCGGTTTACCATCAACTTTAAGTTTATGTTTGGCCTGGTAACTTTTTACTTCATTGCTTACAGTTAAGGAATCAGGAGAAGCTGCAGAATCTGTTTGAATGCCGGATTCGAGCAATCTTTTATGAAGCTCTTTATAAAATTGCAGGGTATCGATGTATGGAAAATTGATATAAGTATATTTTCGTTTATCCATATTATTTACAAAATCCGGCAGTTTTTCCTTTAAGGAGGTATAATAAATATTTTTAGGTTCGGCACTTTCAAATATAGGCGTAACGGAATTGGAAGAAAGCGCTTTTTGGAATTCAGGTATAAAGAAAGAATCAACAGCGTTTTCCCTGGAAACAATTGATATGCTGTCATCCACCAATCTCCCTTCTTTCAAATCTTTAAGCGATTTCATAAAAGCATCCGTAAGCATCAGATCAGCCTTTGTCCAGGCTACAGCATCCATTCTGGTCAAAGAATCGGTTGCAATTTTTGACCGGATCTTTTGCAATTCTGAAAAATGGTAATCTTCGGGATACAGGCCGTAATACATTGAATTTTTTATAAATTCAAACATAGAATCGGCAACAGGATTCCATTTTTCAGTTTTGCTCCAAACTCCTTTAAAATTATTTTCATTAGTAAAATGTATTAACTATTTTGAATTGAGCAAGTTGAACGGAATCATTGATCTTCCCATTATAAGTGTTTGCAAAATCGAGAACTGATTTGATATTATCAGAAACCTGGTCATCCATTTTTTCCGGAGTTTGCACTATTTCCTTTTGCCTTATCGTCTTATGATTGTTGCAGGCCGAAAAGAAAATAAATAATGAAAGAAAAAGTATATTTATAAAATTCAATTTAGATGGCATAAAGAGCTTAATCTTTTAAACTTTTTTAAAAAATGAACGGAGTTTATAAAATAAAATATTGCATAAAAATAGTGGGGCTAATGATATTTATCCAATTTAATGGGGTTTCAGATGGCTACGGCTCAAACAAAAATAACTAATAAGTATGGATTGATTATTATTAAATCCACCAAAATTTTGCAAAAAGAAATTAACGAGCATCCGGAAAAGAAAATGATGGATATTAAAAGCTTTATTCCGGGTATAATACTCGATTTGAAATATGCAACGGATCAAAATTTTATGCATCAAAAATTGTATCCTAAAGTAACTACCACTTTTTTAAAGATTGCCAGGCAGCAGAGAATCTTAAGAAAGAGTAGTAAACGAACTAAAAAGCGAAAATTTGAATCTGAAGATATTGGATGCTTACAGGCCTTACTCAGTAACTGAAAAAATGTGGGAGAAAGTTAAAGATGACATTTACTTAAACTGTTATGACGAAATATGGATTTAAACAATTAAGTACTGAGTGGTAACGCTTTTATCTTCCGGGTTCTTCTTCCTTTGAATTGCTTGATATTTCATTTGCTGGGTTAAAAAAATTAGCTGAAAAGGATTGACCATTTATTTTTTCTTTTAGTTTTTCAACCAATAACATCGTTGCGGGGCAGTATTCAATGTTTTGTTTATGGATATAAAAATAATCGGTTGATGGCCTTCGATGAAAATGTGGAAAATCGGCACAATCAGCAGGCCTTACTTCATAGATGCTGCACATATTGGTTCTAAGATCGAGGAACTGGCATGGTTGCGAAAGATTCATCCAGTCATTATTCTTTTTTTCACGATACAACCATTTTTCTTTAAAATCTTTTGGACGCATCCCAAGGTGCGCTGAAATTCTTTTTATATCATCAAAAGTGTAAGTCGGGCTCATTACTTTGCAACAATTAGCGCAATTCAGGCAATTCACTTCCTGCCAAACTTCTTTTTCAACATTCTCCATTAAATTATCCAGGTTTCCGGGAGGATTATTTTCTATCCTTGTAATAAAATACCTGAAAGATTTTCGGTTTCGGTCAAAGTTCTTTTTTAATCTTTTTAAATGAATTGTTTCCATAGGACAAAGGTAGAAGCTAAAGGGGGAGTTTTTTTAAAGTATAAATGTAGCGTAATTTTATTTTAATTTCACGCAAAACAATTACCTGTTTCTGCAGCATTCCGAAGCAGTAAACCAACAAATAATTAAAATTTTCAATCAGCAATTTTAATGTGGGAACCTTATAAAAAAGGATTTAAAGCTTTCTTACAACTGGAGAAATCTTTATCAGAAAATTCAGTGGATGCTTATATTCATGACATTGAAAAATTCACTCAATTTCTTTCTATATCACAAATTGAAAAAGCGCCTAAAGAAATCGAACTTTCTGACCTGGATAATTTTTTGAAATGGATTAATGAATTGGGAATGACGCCGGCATCCCAGGCAAGGATCATATCCGGTGTGAAAAGTTTTTATAAATATTGTTTGCAGGAGCAGATTTCTATGACAAATCCTACAGAGTTGCTGGAAGCGCCAAAATTGGGCAAGCATCTTCCTGATACGTTAAGCTATAATGAAATAGAAAAGATAATTTCCTCGCTGGATGTAAGCACTCCTGAAGGGATGAGGAACAAAGCAATAATCGAAACACTTTATAGTTGTGGATTGCGGGTGTCAGAACTGGTGAATTTAAAATTATCCTGTCTTTTTTTTGATGTAGGTTATGTTCGTATTACGGGAAAAGGAGATAAGGAAAGACTTGTTCCAATAGGAAGTTCAGCTATTAAGTTTATAACGATTTATCTTGAAAATATTCGTGTACACCTGGACGTTGTACCGGGAAATGAAGATGTTGTTTTTTTAAACAGGAGAGGAAAAATGCTTTCGAGAGTGATGATTTTTATGATCATAAAAGAGGCGCAAAAATTGCGGGGATTACTAAAAATATTTCGCCTCATACTTTCAGGCATTCTTTTGCTACTCACCTTGTAGAAGGAGGCGCCGACTTACGTGCAGTACAGGAAATGCTAGGTCACGAAAGCATAACCACTACTGAAATATACACACATCTTGACCGGGAATATTTAAGAGATACGCTGCAGCAATTTCATCCGGCGTTCAAAGGGAATTAGCTAAGCAGAATGTTAGCGTGAACTTTCATTTTGCTCAACCGGCGATAACTCAGGTTCATTTTTTAAAATACTACCATAATTTTTCACCCTGCGGCGGTAGTTTTTGAACATGCTCATCCATTTTAATTTTAACACACCAAATATTCCTTCTTTAACAATACCCTTATTCATTTTTGAAACTCCGTATTGGCGATCTATAAAAGTGATGGGAACTTCCTTTATTTTAAAGCCCAGTTTCCAGGCGGCAAATTTCATTTCTATCTGGAAAGCATAACCCACAAAACTTATTTTCTCAAAGTTGATGGCTTCCAATACATAGCTACGGTAACAAACAAAGCCTGCGGTAGGATCTTTGACAGGCATAAAAGTGAACATCCTGGTATAAATAGAAGCGCCCTTGGAAATGAATATTCTTATGGCAGGCCAATTCTCTACTTTACCGCCTTTAACATACCTTGAACCAACGGCAAGATCGGCACCATCATATTTGCAGGCTTTGTATAAATTATCCAGATCTTTTGGATTATGGGAAAAATCGCAATCCATTTCAAAAATAAACTGGTACCCCCTGTCTAGCGCCCAACGGAAGCCATGGAGATAAGCCGTTCCCAGGCCTAACTTTCCTCTTCTTTCTTCCAAAAATAATCTCCCGGGATAAGTGGCAAAAAGGTCTTTGACAATTTTTGCAGTGCCATCCGGGGAACCATCATCTATAATAAGAACGTGAAAACCTTGTTGTAAGTCAAATACAGTTTTTAGTAAATGTGTAACATTTTCCCTTTCATTATAAGTGGGTATAATTAAAAGCTTTTCCAAAGACTACTGTATTTCGGATGAAATTACTACATTATTTGTTATTGTTTTTCAAAAGCGTTTGACGTTTTTATTTCTTAAGCAGACTTCTGTTAAAAATTTCTGTCAGTTTTTGTTTGGTATGTAAGGGGAAATCTCCCTTCATCATCCAGTCATAATACTGAGGTTCCGCTTTTAATACCTGGGCTACACTGCGCCCCTTGTGTTTGCCAAAATTAAAAACTTCCACATCATTATCCATAATAAACCGGCGGGCAAAGTCAACATACTTTTCTTCACCTGTAAATTGAAGAACCGTGTCCAGCGTCTGGCCTAAATGCTGGTATCTTTCCAATTGCGCTTCCAGTACTTCCCAGGTTGCAGTCGCATCGGCCTCTGCAGAATGAGCATCCTCTAATTCTTTTTCACAATAAAATTTATAGGCTGCTGCCAGGGTTCTTTTTTCCATCATGTGAAAAATCGTCTGAACATCAAGCATTCTTCTGTTTGTCATGTCAATAGAAATTCCTGCTCTCAGGAATTCTTCCATCAACAAGGGAATATCAAACCGGTTTGAATTATATCCCGACAGATCAGCGTTATCAATAAACTGTTTGAGTTCATTGGCAACTTCTTTAAAAGCCGGTGCATCCCTTATTTTTTCATCTGTGATTCCATGAATATCCGTACTGGCTTTTGGTATTGGCATTTGGGGATTTACCAGTTTATGCTTTACATGGCGGCTTCTATCCGGCAGGATTTTAATTATTGCAATTTCAATAATACGGTCGATAGCGATATTGGTTCCGGTGGTTTCAAGATCAATAAAAACAAGAGGTCGTGTTAATTGTAATGCCATTTTGGATCATAATTCAAATTTAATATTTAGAGTGGACAATATATTCATTCCATCGTAATTTCCGCTGCTCATAAACAGGTAATTTGTATTTTTAAAGTCATAGCTTTTTAATTTTTCTTCTAATTTTTCTATTTCAGTTATCACATTCAAGTTGTCTTTTTTAAAACCCTCTCTTACAAGTTCCGGCTCTAAAAAATTCATTCTTTTCAATTCAAGCGCATGCTGCTGTAAAAAACTATAGCTTCATCCGCCTTGTCCATAGCACCTTCATACTCGTGCATAAAATTTTTGTTGAGGCTGCTAAAAGTATGAAGTTCCAAAACCGCGATTAATTTTTTTTCGGGAAATTGTTCTTTCACCGCATCAATACTTGCTTTCACTTTGCTTGGCGCATGAGCAAAGTCCCTGTAAATGTTGCATCCATTTTT
>CAVUJE010000015.1:0-16794 GCA_963741705.1 uncultured Chitinophagaceae bacterium
GGTTTAGAATGTTTAGGATATACAGTAAACGAACAAATAACCTGAATTTTTATTTTATAGGTTTAAAGAGTTTAGAAATTAATTTAAAGAAATATTTATCGTTGAATTAAATGGCAACAGAAAAATCCACTTCGGGCAAACAAAGAGTTTTAATAACCGGCGCTGCCGGATTTTTAGGCTCGCATCTGTGCGACAGGTTTATAAAAGAAGGAATGGATGTGGTTGGAATGGATAATCTGATTACCGGCGATCTGAAAAACATTCAACATCTTGTTTAAGTTAGAAAATTTTGAATTTTATCATTGTGATGTTTCAAAATTTATTCATGTTTCCGGCAGATTAGATTACATCCTTCATTTTGCTTCTCCTGCCAGCCCGATCGATTATTTAAAAATTCCAATTCAGACCTTAAAAGTTGGTTCACTGGGAACTCATAATTGTCTTGGATTAGCTTTATCAAAAAAAGCAAGAATATTGGTGGCTTCAACAAGTGAAGTTTATGGCGATCCACTTGTGCATCCTCAAACGGAAGATTATTGGGGAAACGTAAACCCAATCGGTCCACGTGGCGTGTACGACGAAGCCAAACGTTTCCAGGAAGCCATCACAACAGCTTATCACACCTTTCATGGACTGGAAACAAGAATTGTAAGAATTTTCAATACTTATGGTCCGCGAATGAGATTGAATGACGGAAGAGCATTACCGGCATTTATTGGCCAGGCTTTGCGGGGAGAGGATCTTACGGTTTTTGGCGATGGCAGCCAGACGAGAAGTTTTTGTTATGTAGATGATTTGGTAGAAGGTATTTACAGGCTGCTCATGAGCGATTATTCAAAGCCGGTGAATATTGGAAATCCCGGATCAGATTACGCTAAAAGATTTTGCGGAGGAAGTAATTAAGCTCACAGGAACGAAGCAAAAAGTTGTATATAAACCGCTTCCACAGGACGACCCGAAACAAAGACAACCAGACATTACCAAGGCAAAGACAACTTTTGAATTGGGAACCAAAAATAAACCGGGCAGAAGGGTTGAGAATAACTTATGATTATTTTAAATCTTTGCCCGAACAGGATTGGTATAAACTGCCTAAAGAGTTTGAAAGCAAAAGATAGAAGTTGAAATTAAACGTTTATAAAAATTTAAGAATTCTCCTTAAAAAATAACATCAAAAATAAATGTACCAGGAATTAATAGAAAAAAAGAAAAAGCTCGCCGTAATTGGTTTAGGCTATGTGGGTTTGCCCATTGCATTGGAATTTGCAAAGAAAATTTCCGTGATAGGATTTGATATCAATGCAGACAGGATAAAATTAATGCAGAATTCCATTGACCCGAGTAAAGAACTCGAATCGTCTGCCTTTGAAAATTGTGATATTGAATTTACCAATAGCCTTGATAAACTTCGTGAAGCCAATTTCTATATTGTAGCAGTTCCTACACCTGTTGACAAGCACAATGTTCCCAATCTTACTCCTGTAATTAAGGCAAGTGAAACAATGGGAAAAGTGTTAAAAAAAGGAGATTATGTGGTGTTTGAAAGTACTGTTTATCCGGGTTGTACAGAAGAAGATTGCCTTCCTGTAATAGAAGAATTATCTGGTTTAAAAGTGTGTGATGATTTTAAATTGGGTTATTCGCCTGAACGAATTAATCCGGGAGATAAAGAACATACCCTGGCGAGTATCATAAAAGTGGTTAGTGGTTGCGACGAAGAAAGTTTGGAAACTATTTCTAAAATTTATGAGTTGGTAGTTACCGCCGGTGTTCATCGTGCATCCTCTATCAAAGTGGCTGAGGCTGCAAAAATTATTGAAAATACACAGCGGGATTTAAACATCGCTTTGATGAATGAGCTTTCAATTATTTTTGATAAAATGAATATTAATACTTTCGAAGTATTAGCCGCGGCCGGAACCAAATGGAATTTTTTAAAATTTCAGCCTGGCCTTGTAGGTGGCCATTGTATTGGCGTTGATCCATATTACCTTACTTATAAATCTCAAAAGTTGGGTTATGATTCACAGGTAATCCTTGCGGGGCGGGTTATCAATGATGGAATGGCTGCGCATGTTGCCAGGAAAGTTTTGCAACATATTATTCAGAATACAAGTGATGTTAAAAATGCGAAAGTCCTTGTTATGGGCGCCACTTTTAAAGAAAATGTAAGTGATATCAGGAATTCAAAAGTGTCAGATATTATTAAAGAATTAAAGTCGTATTCTCTACAGGTTCACGTTACTGATCCGCACGCCAGCAGCGAAGAATTAAACCACGAGTATGGTTTTGAATTGACTTCTGAAATAGGGAATGATTATGCGGCAGTGATCGTTACCGTACCACATAATGATTATGTAACAATGGATGATAGCTCATTTTCAAATATTACAAAACCAGAAGCGATGATAGCAGACTTGAAAGGGATTTATCGTGGGAAAATTTCAAGCCGTTCTTATTGGAGCTTATAAAAAATAAAAATTGGAAAACAAATTTCACAACAAAGATTTAAGTACTTCTTCATTTTTAGTTACCGGCGGTGCAGGATTTATTGGAGGGCATATTGCCGAATATTTATTGAAAAATGGTGCAGGCAAAGTCAGAGTCATCGATAATTTTGCTAACGGATTTCAATCTAATCTTGATATTCTTAGAAATTATAACAACTTTGAATTCATTGAAGGCGATATTAGAAATGCAGACTTCTGTCATAAAGCGTGCGAAGGCATTAATTATGTTAGTCACCAGGCGGCGTTAGGTTCGGTTCCCCGGTCTATTAAAGTTCCTTCAACTACCAATGATGTAAATGTTGGCGGCTTCGTAAATATCCTTAAAGCTGCTGTTGACAATAATGTGAAGCAATTTGTTTATGCATCTTCTTCGTCTGTATATGGTGATGAACCGACATTACCAAAAAGAGAAGATAGAATAGGTAATTGTTTGTCTCCTTATGCAGTTAGTAAAAGGGCAGATGAATTGTATGCTGAAGTCTTCGCAAAAGCTTATGGAATACCGGTTTTAGGATTTAGGTATTTTAATATTTTCGGTCCGCGCCAGGACCCCGATGGGCCTTATGCGGCGGTCATTCCTTTGTTTGTAAAAGCAATTATGAACCATACTTCAGCTTTTATTAATGGAGATGGCGAACAAACAAGGGATTTTACTTTTGTTGAAAATGCGGTCCAGATCAATGTTAAAGGAATGCTTTCTGAAAATGAAGAAGCTAAAAATAAAGTGTATAACGTAGCGATAGGTGAAAACTATTCTGTTAATTTTCTTTACAATTCCATCAAAGAATATTTGGAAAGTGATATTGACCCAATACATCGCGAGCCTCGTGATGGTGACATAAGAAATTCTCTAGCAGATATTTCTCTTGCAAAAAATTTATTGGGCTATCAACCCACTACAAAATTTGAAACAGGTCTCGTGAAAACAATTGAGTATTTTAAAGATTTATATTCACAAAAATAATTTTAAGCACAGTTTTAATTTTCTTTAATGCCATTTATTAAAACCGAATTTCCCGGCCTGCTTGTTTTTGAGCCAAAAGTTTTTGAAGATAGCCGTGGTTACTTCTATGAAAGTTATAATAAAAATACTTTTTCAGAGGAAGGTGTTGATATTAATTTTGTTCAGGATAACCAGGCCAGGTCTTCGTTTGGCGTTATCCGTGGTTTACATTTTCAAAAGGAACCACATGCACAAACAAAACTTCTTCGTGTCTTGTCTGGCGAAATTATAGATGCGGTTGTTGACATGAGAAAAAATTCGCCTACTTACGGTAAGGCATATACGATTTTACTTTCTGCAGAAAATAAAAAACAGCTTTTGGTTCCCAAAGGATTTGCACATGGATATTCTGTTATCAGTGAAACTGCGGAAGTGTTTTATAAATGCGATGAATTTTATCACAAAGAAAACGAAGGTGGCATTTTATGGAATGATCCTGCTTTGCAGATTGACTGGAGAATTCCCACAGATAAAGCAATCGTTTCTGAAAAGGACATTCAACTTCCTTTTTTGAAAGATTGCAATCATAATTTTGTTTTTAAAGGTTGAAAAATATAAAATGGCTTCTCAAAAGTTTTCGCCCACAATTTTAGTAACCGGTTCCAATGGACAATTAGGAAGTGAAATAAAAGTGCTCTCCAAAAGCTTTCCCACTTACAATTTTTTGTTTACCACAAGGGAAGAACTTGCAATCCAAAGTCGTGAAGCTTTGCAAACTTTTTTTGAAAAAAATAAAATTGATTATTGTATTAACTGTGCAGCTTACACAGCAGTTGACAAAGCAGAATCAGAAAATGAAAAAGCTTTCGCAATTAATGCTGACGCTGTCGAAAACCTGGCCAATGTTTGTTCCAAATATCAAACAAAGCTGATTCATATTTCTACAGATTATGTGTATGATGGAAGTGTTCATATTCCTTTAAAAGAAGAAAATGCTGTAGGCCCGGTAAATGTTTATGGAGCATCAAAATTGAAAGGCGAAGAATTGGCGCTTAGTAATAATCCTTCCGTTTTGATCATTCGTACTTCATGGGTTTACTCTTCCTTTGGCAATAATTTTGTAAAAACAATGTTGCGTTTGTTCCGGGAAAAACAGGAAATAAATGTTATCAATGATCAAATTGGTTCGCCAACTTACGCGGCTGATCTGGCTTCTGTAATTATGAAGTTTATTGAAAAAAATCGGCAAGGTGAAACGTTTTCAGGAATTGTAAATTATTCCAATGCTGGCATAACTAATTGGTATGAATTTGCAAAAGAAATAAAATTGTTGGTGAGGAGTGATTGTAAAATTAATCCTATTCCAACTTCTTCTTATCCAACTCCTGCTAAAAGGCCACTGTATTCGGTTTTAGATACTTCTAAAATAGAAAACTTGTTGCAACTGGAAATTCCTATCCTGGAAAGAAAGTTTGAAAAAATGCATTGACATTTTGGTGGCTAAATAAAAAGCTCTTTTTATTTTCAGCGGGAAAATCCTTACTCCTTTTCCTTCTATCTTTGCAGCTAAAAATTCAGAGCCTTGGATAAAAAATTTCAATCAGAATATATTCCTTATTCTCAAACTGGAAAATTCACTAAAATAGTTTTGGATTATATAGAGGGAGCGGCTGGATTAAAAGAATTTTATCAACATCCTGTGAACCTGGAAGGCATAAAATCTGCGATTGAGAACCGAAAAAAATTCAATACAAATCGGCAACTATTGGTTGATCAATTTAATAATCAATACAAAGATTTTAATGATTGTGGCATAGTAAAAGCTAATATTCATGCACTCTCTGGCGAAAATACTTTTACAATATGTACGGCGCATCAGCCTAATATTTTTACCGGCCATCTTTATTTTATTTATAAAATTTTGCATACCATAAAGTTGGCTGATTCTTTAAAAAAGGAATTGCCGGGATATAATTTTATTCCGGTTTTTTTTATGGGAAGTGAAGATGCAGATTTGGAAGAATTAAATCATATCGTAATTGATGGCGAAAAGTATCAGTGGGAAACCGGGCAAACAGGAGCTGTTGGAAGAATGAAAGTAGATGACAATCTTTTGAAATTGATTGAAAAAATAGCCGGAAGATTATCTATAGAAAAGTATGGAAGTGAACTATTAGAATTATTAAGAAAATGTTACACCAAAAATTCAACGATTGAAAATTCCACTTTTTTGTTTGTTCACTATCTTTTTAAAGAATACGGATTACTAATTCTGTTGCCTGATAATGCAAGCTACAAAAATGAAATGCTTTCAATTTTTGAGGACGATATTAATAATCACACTTCTTCAGAAATTGTGGAGAATACCTCTGAAAAGTTATCTAAACATTACAAAGCCCAGGCGTATCCACGCGAGATCAATCTGTTTTATTTAAAAGATAATTTAAGAAACCGAATCGTTCCGGTAAATAATAATTTTGTAATTCATGATACTGAGATTGTTTTTTCAAAAGAAGAGATAAAAAAAGAGTTGCGCGATCATCCTGAACGGTTCAGCCCCAATGTAATCTTACGTGGTTTATTCCAGGAAATAATTTTGCCTGATGTGGCGTGGATAGGCGGTGGCGGCGAATTGGCGTATTGGTTACAATTGAAAGAATTATTTAAGAATTATCGAGTTCCTTTTCCCGTTTTGATGCTACGAAATTCTTTTCTTATTGTGGATGAAAAATATGGAAGATTACTGCAGAAGTTAGATTTAAAATCTATAGACCTTTTTAAAGGAAAAGAAGTTTTGTTGAAGGAGATAGTAAACAAAGAATCTTCACTGATTTTAAATTTAGAGAAGCAAAAGAAAGAGATTGATAAAATTTATGCTGAAATAAAATCCCTTGTAAGTGCCATCGATACTACATTGGAAGAACACACAGAAGCTTTAGAGACTAAGCAGATGAACAAGCTTTCGGCTCTGGAAAAGAAAATGTTTCGGGCAGAAAAAAGAAAGTTTTCCGATCAGAAAAATCAATTGAATAAAATTTTTGCCGGTTTATTTCCTGCTGACGGTTTGCAGGAACGAACCGAAAATTTTATGCTTTATTATTCCCGCTGGGGAAAGGAGTTTTTTAAAGTATTATATGAAACCTCTCTGACTTTGGAACAGGAATTTTCCATCCTGGAAAATATTGAGGAAGAATGAAAATAAAAATTACGGTTATTTGTTGCTTTACTGGTTTATATTAATTGGAAAATTCTTGAGAAACCATACTGAAGAATGAACCGCAATTGGTTTTAAAGCAAACTGCAATAATTGGGAATCGTCCGTGATGATAAATACACATCCATTTTGAATAGCAAGGTCAAACAGATAATTGTCTTTCGGATCGGGCCTTATTCCATAAACAGCTTTCTGCCTTACACTGACAGATATTTTTCTAATAAATTCTATTATATTACTTGCAGCTCTTTCTTTCATCCAGTCGTTTTCCAAAAGGGCTGTAAAAACTTCTGATAATAGATAATTATTTACAAGCGGGAGAAAATTATAGACCACAAATCTATTTAATAAGGGAGCGATGTCTTTTATGCGTGCATATTTCCAAACATTTGCGTCAATAATTATTTTATACATGCTGATTTTTATAACGGTTCTTCTGAATTGCTTTTACAATTTCAGCTTCATCTGCATCTTTGAAATCAGCATCTGAGGTAATATTTTTCCATTCGTTAGTTAAGTCGTCAGAAAAAAATCTGAGGTAGAGCATTTTTAGTTCTTCTTCACTTTTATCACGCAATTTATCTACCATTTGCGCGAAAGTTGAGGGGAGTGTTTGTTAAACTGATTCCATTGTTGTATGCTTTTATTACAACATAATTTCAAAGATGAAAAGTCTGCGATCTGGCTAATCTTTATTGTACCATTTTTTCAGCTTTCTTCTCCACTTCTTCTTTCATTTCTTCTTTAAAAGCGGTTAATTTTTTTGATAAATTATTATCTGAAATTCCCAGAATTTCCGCCGCTAATATTCCGGCGTTTTTTGCAGCATTGAGCGCTACTGTTGCTACAGGCACGCCGTTGGGCATTTGTAAAATAGAAAGCACAGAATCCCATCCATCAATAGAATTGGAAGATTTTATTGGAACGCCGATTACAGGAAGCGTTGTTAATGATGCTATCATTCCAGGAAGGTGTGCGGCGCCTCCCGCGCCGGCGATAATCACTTTTAATCCGCGATCAACCGCTGACGAAGCATACTCAACCATCCGCATTGGCGTGCGATGAGCAGACACAATACTTATTTCATAAGGAACCTCAAAATGTTTTAAAATATCAGCGGCAGCCTGCATAATTTTTAGATCGCTATCGCTTCCCATAATAATTCCGACAACGGGTTGAACTGATTTTGCCATTTTTTTTATTTTGGAGAATAAAGGTAATGTAAAAGCCCAAGGCATAAAGCTGAAGGCTTTAGCTCAAAGTTAAATGTCGATTTGAAAATGCCTGTCGCCCTTTGTATTAAGAGGATTGATCAGCGATTTGTTACTATAAGTTGCTTTTTCAAATTCACGGATATTAATAGACAAAACTGAAATTTCCGGAAACATTTGATGTAGC
This sequence comes from uncultured Chitinophagaceae bacterium, assembly GCA_963741705.1. GTDB lineage: Bacteria > Bacteroidota > Bacteroidia > Chitinophagales > Chitinophagaceae > Ginsengibacter. Next base: position 8,066 of record CAVUJE010000015.1, read on the forward strand.
CTTTCAATAATTTTTCTTGAAAGATTTTCTCTTTGTTCTATACTTCTGCCTTCCATGATATTTCCAAATATGTGCAGGAAGCCGTTTTTCCCTTTTCCCAGCTTATAATACTTATAAGGATTTATTCGCACCTTAATATCATTTTCGGCAAAAAGCCCGCTTGCCTCGGCTGCTTCATAAACGGCTTCCATAATTTCCGCAGGTGCTTTTTGAGAGATAATATTCTCTGAGCATTCGATTATAAAATGTGGCATGATGAAATATTTATTTGCGCTACTTGTAATGTAAAAAATTTTACAAATTGGCGATGTCTCCCGATAATAAAGCCACTGCGGCTTCAGCCATTTTTGCCTGGTAGAGGGCACTGTACAACCGGTTTCTTGCATCGTTATAACTGATCTGAATTTGCCGGAGTTCCACTGATGTGATGTTTAGCCTTTTGTATCTTTCCGTAGCAATCATGATATTTTCTTTGGCAAGCACGAGGTTGTTCTTTTCGAGGTCTATAGATTTTAGTGCGTTGTTATAATTGATATATGCATTGTTAAGTTCTGTCTGCAAATTATTTTTAGTTTGATCAATTATGATTTGCTGGTCTTTTATTTGGATATCACTTATCTGCAATTGTTTTTTTACAACGATGCCACTGAAAAGCGGAAGGGAGATTCCAATTGATCCCGAAGGTCCATAAGTTTGATTAAATAGATTGAAACCCGCACCACTGCTGCTCCTGGCAAAATTGTAATAACCATTGAGATTAACCGAAGGAAGCCGCTCCGCATTGATCTCTTTTTTTTCCTGTTGTAAAATATAGAGCTGGCTGTTTGCTAAAAGTACATCCGGATTTTCCTTTGAAATTTTATCCTGAACATCCGCGTAGACAGGCAATGGCAAAAGAAGAATTGTATCTGCAATGTTAAAAGAGGTGTCGGGTTTTTTGCCTAACTGATTTAATAAAGAGCTTTTTGCTGTGGCAATCGAATTTTGAAGTGATAATAAATTAGAACGTTGCTCATTCAAATCTACCTGTGCCTGCAACACCTCATATTTTGCGCCGGTTCCTATTTCTAATCTGCGCTGCGAAAGTGTAAGGCGATCTTTGTATAAACTGATCTGTTCGAGGGTAGCCTTTTTTTGCTCAATGAGTGTTACGATATTATAATAAGAACTAATCACATTATAAACGGTTGCATTCAGATTTTTTCGAAAATTATATTCTCCGTTTCTTTCCAGTTCTTCCAATCTTTTTTTGGTAGCAAACATTTTGAAGCCATCAAAAATTCTCCAGTTTACTGCAAGGCCTGCATTCAGGCTTTGCGAACTGTTTCCTTTTTTAGTGGTGACGGTACCATTACTTAGTTTTTGTTGCAGGTTATTGACGCCGACTTGTTTGGTAGCTGTCGCACTGACAGAGGGAAGAAGGTCTGTGTTAGCCCAACTATTATTTATAGATCCTATTTCAATCTCATTTTTACTGATAATTATTCCATAGTTATTTTCAATAGCAATTTTTATGGCCTCTTGCGCCGTCATCAAGGTATCCTGGGCATGGAGTGATGAAATACAAAATGCTGCAAGGCAAAAAGAAAAGAAATATATTTTATAAAAGAGCTTCATCCAGTGGTTTGTTTTTGCGTGAAAGAAAAGCGTACATCGCCGGAACCACATACAAAGTCAGGATCAATGAAAAAAGTATTCCACCCACAATTACAATTCCCAATGGGATACGGCTTGTGGAAGCATCGCCGATAGAAAGTGCCAAAGGCAAAGCGCCTAAAGACATAGCAAGGCTAGTCATTAAAATTGGGCGTAGCCGTAAATAGGCAGATTCCACTACGGCATCAATTTTATCCATTCCTGCTTCTCTTTTTTGGTTGGCAAATTCCACGATAAGAATTCCGTTTTTTGTAACCAGCCCAATCAGCATGATCATTCCAATCTGTGAGAAGATATTGAAAGTCTGGCCAAAGACCCATAATGACAATAGCGCACCAGCCAAAGCAAGAGGAACGGTGATCATTATGATAAAAGGATCCACAAAACTTTCAAATTGAGCAGCTAAAACGAGATAGATTAAAATCAATGCAAGCATAAACGCAAAAGCAGTATTTCCAGAACTTTCTGAATAGTCCCTTGAGGTTCCGCTCAAAGCCGTAGTAAATGTATCATTCAATAGTTTTTTTGAAATCCGCTGCATTTCGTTAATGCCTTCGCCTATAGTTTTTCCAGGTGCCAGCCCTGCTGAAATGGTGGCAGATTTATACCTGTTGAAGTGATAGATCGTAGGTGGCGCTGAAGCTTCAGATATGTTGACCAGGTTATCGAGGCCGATATTTTCTCCCTTATCATTTTTAACTGATATTTTACTCAGGTCATTGGGATCATCACGGTCGTTGCGTTCAACCTGGCCCAAAACCTGGTATTGCTTTCCTGATTTTAAAAAATAACCAAGCCTTCTGTCGCTGTAAGCTAATTCCAGGGCCTGGTTGATGTTATCTACGCTTACGCCTAATTCACTTGCACGAAGCCTGTCAATATTTATTCGTAACTCGGGTTTATTGAATTTCAAATCTGCATCTACTCCCTGCAGAATTGGACTTTTTTTGGCTTCATCTAAAAATTCAGGAAGTACTTTTCGGATTTTGTCAAAATCATTATTTTGTATTACAAACTCAATCGGTTGCCCTCCATGCCTGCTGGTAGAAATGGTTTGATCCTGGCTGGCAAAAGCTCTTCCCTGTTGAAATTTTTTAATGTTTTGGTTTACCATGTCCACTATATCCTGTTGTGATCTTACACGGTCTTTTGGGTCTGCCAGCACTACACTAAAAAATCCGGAATTGACAGATCCTCCTCCAAATCCCGGGGCCGTAAGGCTTATCATCATTTTCTTTTCCGGAACAGAATCTATTAAAAAAGTATTTAGCGAATCCATGTAAGCATCCATGTAATCATACGAAGTGCCTTCCGGGGCAGTAACGCTGAGCCTGAACTGGCTGCGATCTTCCATAGGCGCCAGTTCAGAAGGAATTAAGGTAAAAATAAAATAAATTATTCCAATGCAGATTGCTACCAACGCTAAGGCCACCCATTTGAATTTCATAAAAGAAGCCAGGCTTTTTTTATAGCCATTTTCCATTGCCAGAAAAAATGGTTCAGTTTTTTTGTAAAACCAGGAATGGCCAATTTTTTTATGGGTGAGCTTTACATTCAGAACCACAGTTAAGGTAAGAGATACAAATGCAGAGATTAAAACGGCTCCCGCAACCACAATACCGAATTCCCGGAAAAGCCTTCCTACAAACCCTTGCAGAAAAACAATTGGTAAAAAAACAATGGCCAAAGTGATGGAGGTAGAAATAACCGCAAAATATATTTCTTTGGCGCCTTCTTTGGCGGCCTTGTATTTATTCATTCCGGCTTCGATCTTCTTAAAAATATTTTCCGTGACGACAATTCCATCGTCAACGACAAGCCCGGTGGCCAGTACAATTGCCAGAAGGGTGAGTACATTAATAGTGAAGCCAAAAACATACATGATAAAAAAAGCGCCGATCAAAGAAACCGGGATATCAAACAAAGGACGTAAGGCAAGTATCCAATCACGGAAAAACAAATAAATGATCAGGATAACAAGACCCAGGGCGATTAACAAAGTTTCTTCAACTTCCGAAATAGACTTTTTAATAAATCTTGTCTGGTCAAAGGCAACATCCATTTTTAAATCTTGTGGTACTTCTTTTTTTATCTCATTTAATCTTTTATAAAATTCATTGGCGATTGCTACGTAATTTACACCTGGTTGGGGCACAATGGCGAGCATGATCATCGGTACACCACTTTCTTTCAAACCTGATTCCTCGTTTTCCGGGCCCAGAACCACATCGGCTACATCTTTCAATTTAATATTTACGCCACCAATATTTTTGACTATGAGATTATTAAATTGTTCTTCTGTATTTAATTTGCCAAAAGTACGGACAGACAATTCTGTGGTGTTTCCCGAAATTTTTCCTGCCGGCAATTCAACACTTTGGGTTAATAATGCGGCTTGTACATCCGTCATAGATATTCCATACGCCTGCATTTTATCCGGCTGAAACCAGATGCGCATCGCATATCTTTTTTCTCCCCAAACAGAAATAGAACTTACACCCGGAATTGTTTGCAATCGCTCTACAATATTATTCTCCGCGTATTCTGTTACCTGCAATAAATTTTTTGTGTTGCTTTGGACAGTAACAGCAATTATAGGCTGAGCGTTAGCGTCAGCTTTTGAAACCACGGGAGGCGCATCAATATCCTGGGGTAAGCTTCTTGTGGCCTGTGAAACTTTATCACGTACGTCATTGGCAGCAGTTTCAAGATTAACGCTCAATTCAAATTCAACATTAATCCTGCTGCTTCCCTGGTTGCTGGAGGAACTGATATTTTTTACTCCCGGAATTCCATTGATTGCTTTTTCAAGGGGTTCGGTTATTTGGGATTCTATAATATCAGAATTGGCACCGGCATACGAAGTTCTTACAGAAATATTAGGAGGATCAATCGCAGGATAATCCCTTACCCCCAAAAATTTGAAACCGATGATGCCAAATAAAACTATAGCCAGGTTTAGAACAATGGCAAGAACCGGCCTTCGTAAACTTATTTCAGAAATATTCACGCGTCTGATCTGTTAATTTATAGATGAAAGTTTAATCTTACTTCCCGGTTTAATGGAAAGCAAACCAGTTGTAATTACCGTATCGCCGATGGAAAGGCCACTCAGTATTTCCACTTTTGCAGAATCTCTTGTTCCTGTAGTAATAATTTTAAAATCAGCATTACCACCATTAAAAATAATCACTTTTTTATCTCTTGCCTCGGGAATAACGGCTTGCGTAGGAATCATTATTGCATCATTATTATCGCCCATATCAAATGCAACTTTAGCAAAAGAGCCTGCTGTAATATTTTTATCCGTATTTTCCACTACAGCATGCACTTTTAGGCTCCTGTTTTCCTGTGTGATGCCTGATTCTGTTGCGTAAATTTTTGCTTCGTATTGCTTCGAAACTGCTTCAGTAGTAAAATTGATCACATTTCCTAATCGTACTTTTGGTGTAAATTTTTCAGGCACACTGAATTCAAGTTTTAATTTAGAATCCTGCCTAATAGTGGTTATTATGGTAGAAGGAGTGATAAAAGCACCAATGCTAATATTTTTAAAACCAATTTTTCCGTCAAAAGGAGCACGAATGATGGTTTTATCAATAGATGCCTGCATTACTTGTATATCTGCTTTAATGCTGCTGACGTCGAGGGAACTTAAATCGTAATCCTGCTGGCTGATTCCTCCAATTTTTAAAAGCTCTGATTGTCTTTCTTCAGTTTTTTGAGCCACTTGTAACTGCACTTTTAATTTCTGAAGTTGTGCCTGAAGGTCTCCGTCAAAAAGTCTCGCCAATAAGGTGCCTTTTCGTACATGGGCGCCTTCGTTTATTGATAAATAGGTTACTTTTCCTGATACTTCCGGATGAATTTCTGTTTCTTCAAAAGGCAATAAAGTTCCTGCTACTTCAATACTGGAATGCAAAACAGAAGGATGAATAATATATCCCTGGACGGCCAATGCAGGAGGATCCGCCGGTTTGGAACCACTTTTTGGAGGTTCAATTTTTTGGGAATCATTTCCGCAGGAACATAGAAAAAATATAATTATTGCTGATAAAATGCTGCTGTACTTCAATTTCATTTATAAGCTGATTTGTCTGCTAAGATTATATGACGTTTAAATTGGTAAAATCCCTCGTCAAATATTTATGAAATCACTTTTAAAAGTTGTTTTACTTTGTTAGCCACATGTATCAGTTCCTGTCTTTCATTACTAAGTACTGTAACATGCCCCATCTTTCTTCCCGGCCTCGTTTCCTTTTTTCCATAAATATGAACGAATACATTTTCAATCTTCAGCGTTTCTTTTAGATTTTGATAGATAGCTTCTCCTCTATAATTTTCTTCCCCAATTAAATTTACCATTGAAGAATGCATTATTTGTTTTGTAAATCCAAGAGGATAATCCAATATTATTCTCCAGAGCATATCAAATTGAGAAGAATAAGCTGCCTCAATTGTATGATGGCCACTGTTATGAACACGGGGCGCTGTTTCGTTTACCAATACGTTGTCATCAATGTCCACAAATAATTCAACGGCAAAGATACCGGCACTTTGAAGATTTTTCACCACCGTTAATGCTATGGCTTCTGCCTTCCATACAATTTTTTCACCAATATTGGCCGGGCACAGTTGATATTCGAGCAAATTTAGATCCTGGTTAAAAATCATTTCTACCGGTGGATAAATTGCAGTTTTCCCATCTTTGCCCATGGCAACAATGATGGCAATCTCTTTTTTAATACTTACTAATTTTTCTAATACAGCATCTTCATCAAAAGCTTTATCCAAATCTTCTTCATTTTTTAAAAGCTGCACTCCTCTGCCGTCATATCCTCCCATAGCGAGTTTATGTGCGGCAGGTAAAAAATCCAAATGCTCTTTTAGCTCCTCCTTTTTGGTAGTAACCACAAAAGGGGAAGTAGGTATTTCATTTTCTTTGTAGAAATTTTTTTGTTCAATTTTATTTTTAATAATTTCCAATGCATGAGGTCGCGGAAAAACCGCAATGCCCTCTGCTTCCAGCTTTTTCAAAGCTTCAATATTTACCGACTCAATTTCAATGGTAATAGCATCCAGGTTTTTTCCAAAATTATAAACATCATCAAAATTGGTGATGTCGCCTTTTGTAAAATGATTGCACAAATGCGCAGCGGGGCATTCATTATCTTTTTCAAGTACAAAAGTTTCTACAGGATAATTGGCAGCAGCCTGCAATAACATTCTTCCTAACTGGCCTCCGCCAAGTATTCCAACTTTTTTCATGTAAAGTAATTTTTCTGCAAGATAAATGTTAGAAATTTATCAGCCGGGAAAGCCAGAATGAATTCAGTAGTAAACGGACAAATTAATGAGATTTTTATTTTGGGCGGATTTACCTAAAATAGAATTAAAGCTTTTTTTTATAACCCGGAATAATAATCATAACCTCTTTCATACCAATAATCGGGTGGGGGCGAGTTGCTGAAAAATAGGGTTCCTATTCTTTTCAGACTTTTTATTCCATACTTAACAGGTATCATTAAACGTAAAGGATATCCATGCAACAAGGGAAGTGGTTTGCCATTCATTTCATAACACAACAACGTTTGAGGATGCATCATGCTTGCCATATCTATCCCTACATAATATTTTTTATCAGGCGTAGCCAGGCCCACAAAGCTCATCTGGGCTTGCAGGCCAAGGTTATATTTTTTTGTAAAATCGCTGAATTTTACGCCGCCCCAATGGCTTATCTGGCTCCATCCTTCTATGCATTTAAAATCAAAAACGATCTCTGTTTTAGGAAGCGCTTTTATTTCATCAAGGCTAATGAACAAAGTGTCGCCGGGGCCCCGGATAACTTTTAATTTCCATGTACTATCTAATTCGCTTTTTAAACCAAGGTTTCCATTCAGCCTTACATTTTTTGCAGCGGCAGAAACAGGATAGGTTTTTGCAAGATGATTGTTGCTTAAGGATTTTGAAAAAACTTTTTCATTAATGGATAAACCTGTTCTCAGTGGTTTTTGTGCGCCAGCTATCTTTGGCTGTCTTTGTACCCATTTCCAGGCGAAGATCGCGATAATGATAGCTGCTATAAATATCATAAACGCAATGATACTTTTGTTGCGAAATTTTGATGAAGAGACTGTTATTTCTTCCTGGTCATCCATGATGTTTATATTTAAATAGTTTCATCTTCTTTATTTTCATTTGGGCTAAGAGTATCATTTTCAACATTTTCATCTTTTAGTGGAGATGGCATTTGCGGAATGACAATTTCTTCTTCGGGAATTTCTTCTTTAGCAGGAACCATCGCCGGAAGGATTTCCTTTTTCTTTACCACAAATAAACCAGTTACCATACTTTGAAAATTGTTCCATCCAGCGAGAATTACCTGTATTATATGAATAATAAAAAATAAAGTAAAGAGTATAGTAAGCGTGAAATGTTCAATCCGCGCCCATTCATACCCACCGATCAAATTAGTAAGTGTCCCGAATTGAACAGGCTTATAGATCGAAAGCCCTGTCAATACTGAACCTATTCCCATTATAATTACACCAGTGTACGCTATTTTTTGAGCTGCATTATATTTATTTTCAGCAGGCCTTTTTTTAATTATGTGGAAATCATTCAGAACAACTAACCAGGCATCTTTAATGGATCTTTTATTCGGAAAAATATATTTCCATTCTCCAGTAATGATAAGATATAAAAAATAAATAAATCCATTTATGGCAAACAGCCACATGAATACGAAATGTATTCTCATTCCTTCTGCAAGCCGGAAAGGAATATTCAGTGCTTTATAAAAAGAATCCGGGAAAAATTTTAAGATAGTGGTCTTGCCCCAACCGATCCTGTAAATGTCATTTGCCCAATAGATTAGCATTCCACTCCAGATCATTACTCCTATCAAAGGAAAGTTGATCCAATGAAACCATCTGATTGCCAGCGGATGTTTTTTTGCAACGGTTTTCATTTTACAAAACGATTGAAAATTTTTCGACATCTACGAAAAAAAATTAGATGAAGTTCGATAAAGTTTTTTAATAATATTTAAAAATTATGTTTCATCTTAGATA
>CAVUJE010000016.1:0-20160 GCA_963741705.1 uncultured Chitinophagaceae bacterium
CGTCGTTATCCTGATGCAGGAAAACCGGTCCTTTGATCATTGTTTTGGAACATTGAAAGGCGTTCGTGGTTTTAATGATCCAAGAGCCATCAGGTTGCCCAATAAAAATTTAGTGTGGATGCAGACCAATGAAGCTGGTGAAACCTACGCTCCTTTTCGTTTCGATATTCGTAATACAAAGGCTACGTGGATGGGCTCTACGCCTCATTCGCGCGGAAGCCAGGTAGATGCGTGGAACGATGGGAAATATGATAACTGGCTTCCGTCGAAACGTGTTAGAGATAAAAACTATGCAAATATCCCTTTGACTCTGGGCTATTATACCCGCGAGGATATTCCTTTCTATTATGCAATGGCGGACGCTTTTACAGTTTGCGACCAAAACTTTTGCTCCGCAATGACGAGCACCAATCCTAATCGTTTATTTTCCTGGGCAGGTACTGTAAAAGAAGAGCAAACAAAAGATGCCCCAGCCATTATGAGAAATTTGAGCGGCGACAGATGGGGCGTTTTGAAATTTGACACCTTTCCTGAGCGGCTGGAAGCTAACGGCATTTCCTGGAAATTTTATCAAAATGCCATTGATTGTGGCGGAGGTTTTACAGGCGATGAAAGAGCGTGGTTGGCTAATTTTGGTTGTAATCCATTGGAATGGTTTGCGAATTACAATGTAAAATTTTCTAAACGCTATATTGAAAGTTTGCAAAATCAGGTGCTAACTCTTCCCGGCGACATAAAAGATTTAGAAGAAAAAATAAAGTCTCTTTCAGGAAATGCACTTACCAAAGCACAGACAGCAATTGCAAAAAAGAAAGAAGTGCTTGATAGCGCTCAAAAAGATTTGTCGGAATACACGCAGGAAATTTACAACCAACTAAGCCCGAAAGAAAAAAACTTATTCGAAAGAGCTTTTAGTGAAAACACAAATGACCCTGATTATCATGATCTCACTGATTTATCTTACCATGATAATGGCGAAAAACGCGAACTGAAAATTCCTAAAGGAGATGTTTTATATCAATTTCGTAAAGATGTTGAATCCGGAAACTTGCCAACTGTTTCCTGGTTGGCTTCTGCACAAAATCTTTCGGATCATCCGAGCGCGCCATGGTATGGTTCTTTGTATGTTTCAGAAATATTAAACATTCTTACAAAAAATCCTGATGTATGGAAGAAGACGATTTTCATTGTAAATTTTGATGAGAATGATGGTTACTTCGACCATGTGCTTCCTTTCGTAGCGCCCAATCCGCTTAAACCTGAGACTGGCAAATGTTCTCCGGGAATCAATACTGATCTGGAATATGTTCAGTTGCAAAATGAATTAAAAGAAGGCATTCCGAAAAGAGAAGCAAGAGGAGGCCCGATCGGGCTTGGTTTTCGGGTTCCGTTGATTATTGCTTCTCCGTGGAGCAGGGGCGGACAAGTATGTTCCCAGGTGTTTGATCACACCTCTACTTTACAGTTCCTGGAAGATTTTATGAAAAAGAAATTTGGTAAAGACGTTAGAGAAGAAAATATCAGCGACTGGCGGCGGACTGTAACAGGTAATCTTACAGCAGCATTTAATTCTTATAAAGACGAGAAAACAGATGAGATTTCTTATCTTGACAGGAAACCTTTTATCGAGAAAATTTACAACGCGAAGTTTAAAAAAGATTCATTAGATTTCAAACAATTATCAAAAGAAGAAATAGACCTTGCAAATAAAAGTCCATATTCTTCCAAAGTTTTACCACATCAGGAACCGGGCATAAAACAATCCTGTGCGTTGCCTTATCAACTTTATGCGGAAGGGAAATTAAGTGCTGATAAAAAAAATGTGGAATTAATTTTTGCAGCAAAAAATGAAATATTTGGCGCACAATCTTCTGGTTCTCCTTTCAATGTTCTAATCCCTGTAAAGTATGCGGCTGACAATGGATCTTTTGAAAATGTGGGAAGTCGTTCCTATGCCGTAAAAGTTGGGAATACATTGGCTGAATCGTTCCCGGTTAATTCGTTTGAAAATGGAAAATATCATTTGCAGGTTTATGGACCGAATGGTTATTACAGGGAAATTTCAGGAACTGCTGAAGATCCTGATTTGTCAATTATTTGCGAATACGAAAGACCAGAAAAGTTGGTTAAAAAACTGAGCGGAAATATTGAATTAAAAATAGTAAGCCCCAATTCCTTGCAAATAGAGATTAGGGATAATGCCTATAAAAATAAATCATTAAAAAAAGTATTAGGCAAAAATGAATTGACTAACGGTGATGAACATTCGATAATTCTAAATTTAAATAAAAGTTTTGGATGGTATGATTTTAGCGTTTTTATAAAAGGCTATCCCGATTTTGAAAGACGTTTTGCGGGCCATGTAGAAACCGGGAAAGCAAGTTATACCGATCCGGTAATGGGAAGAGTGTAGTTTTTCAAAAGTGATTTTCGCATTTTATCTTCCGGTAAAAAATAATTGAATCGTGAATCGATAAAATATTTAAGCAGCTTATCTTTACATCAATTCTTAAATTTTATGATAAAAAAAATTCTTTTTTTAATTTGTTTCGCGGGTTTTCTTTCAACAAGTAGTATTGCCCAGCAAAAAAAATATACAGTCGCTGATGCTCATGCCCACAATGATTATATGCATCCTGTGCCATTTCATACAGCATTCAATGCCGGGTTTGGTTCGATAGAAGCGGACGTATTTCCGGTGAATGGAATTTTGCTGGTGTCTCATAGCAAAAAAGCACTAAACCCTCAGCGCACTTTAGACAGTTTATATTTAAAGCCTCTTTTAAAAGAACTGCAAAAGAATCCTGAGCGTAAAGTAAACTTGTTGATAGACATAAAAGAGAATTATAAATCAGCTTTGCAAATTCTATTGCAGGAATTAGAGCCATTAAAAAAATATTTGTCGTCTGATCTTAATAGCACTAAACCGGTAACTATTTTGATTAGCGGTGAAAGGCCTCCTCCCTCAGAATATAAAAACTATCCGCGTTATATTTTTTTCGATGACGATCTTAGGTTAGCGCATACTCCCGCAGAATGGAAAAGAGTTGGCCTGGTAAGCCTGTCCTTTGAAAGGTATTCTCATTGGAATGGCGAAGGCAATCTTCCTGATAGTGATACGAATGTGCTCTTGCGTGTTATTGACAGTGTACATCATGCCGGTAAAAAGATACGTTTTTGGGCTGCGCCGGATAATGAAAATTCATGGCGGACACAAATGAAACTGGGTGTTGATTTAATCGGAACTGATGAGATTCATATGCTTTCAGTATTTCTTTCGAAAGAAAGATAATCCTTTTTACTACCATCCTGTTTTACAAACCCTGGATTGCGAATCGGTAGTAAACCCACAAATAATCCATATTTTTATTTTGGTATCTGTCTTTTTAATTGCAGATAACTCCACGCTGTAAACGGAAGCAAAAACAGTATCAGCAATGAATACCAGCTTTTAAAAATTAAAAAAACTATCACCGTAATTGCCAAAACATATAAAGGATAAAAAAGAAACAATAATACGGTTAATATAGAATCATAATGGTCCATTGCACGATTTTTTATCATCAAATGAAAGAGGAGATATATAGGCGCATTGGCAAAAAAACCTATCACCGCTGGTATAAACAGAACAAGTTTTTTTATGAAAGAATTTTTGATGAAAAAATACTCATTCAATTTTGCAGAATCATCTTTATCAATTTCATAAACCAATTTTCTTAATTCATTCTTTAATTTTTCATTGAATTCATTAATTGATTTCCCGTTAGAATTTGTAATAAAATCTCTTTTTGAAATAGCAGATCCAAAATTCAGAACCATATTTTTCCCGAAAAAGCGAAAAGAGCTGTAATTGATTCCGAGTGGCAAAACTTTTAAAGGAATATTTTTTTGCCATGTATCTATAGCGAGTCTCGCTGTTCCTTTTTTTAAAGGCCGAAGATGCCATTCATTTTCGCATCTTCCTTCACTAAAAATTAAAACGATTTTTTTCTCTTCAAATAATTTTTGGCAGGCTTCAAAGGTGGAATAATTAAGGCCCAAATTTTCAGCGCCTTCGCTCATCCTGTAAACCGGTAGCATGTTCAGCGAGGTAAGAATGCTGGTAAAAAATTTTCCTGCAAATGCGTCTCCCCGAGCCAAAGAATAAATTGGTTTTTTAATAAGCGTACTTACTATAATAGCGTCCAGGAAAGAATTGGGATGATTGGCCGCAATGAGCAAAGGGCCGCTTTCGCGCAACCACTTTTTATTGTTAATAACAATTTTGCGGCAATAAAAATGCATTGCGAGCTTTGAAGGATAAAATAAGATTTTATACAGCAATCGTTTTTTGATAAAAATAGGAAATCAAAACGATGCTTTAACCGGTAAATACTTCTTTTTTAGGGAAATGAGTTTTTTTCAATTTTTTTCTTTGCAGATGGCCCCTTTCTTTAATTTCTTTTTTGTCAGTATCAGAAAGCATCCACCAAATTCCCGCAGTCATTAAGGCCAGCAAAAGCAACAATTTTTTCATAAAATAAAATTTATTTTGCTATACCAAGAAGTTTGCCATAATTAATTTAATTGCGGATCGGTGGGATAATTAGCCATCATTTTATAATCGCCACCCAAAACATTCAATGACTCTTTCCACGCATCAACTGCGCTGGTTTCAAAAATTAGTTTTCGCGTAGCCATGGCAGTTATCCAACTGCCTTCCTTCATTTCCATGTCTAATTGGCCTTCAGTCCAGCCGCTATAACCTACAAAAAAACGGATCTTATTTTTGCTTATATCATCATTTTTTAAATGAATTTGGAGGCTTTCAAAATTGCCTCCCCAATACACGCCATCAAAAATTTCAATTCCGCCACTGATCAATTCCGGATATTGATGTAAAAAATGTAAAGAATCCAATTGAACCGGGCCTCCTGTATAAACCGGGAAAGCGGGCAATTCGAGGTCGGGAATTAATTCATCTAATGTTTGGCCAAATTGCTTGTTTAATACAAAACCAAAAGTTCCTTCCTTCACATTTTCACATAGAAAGATAACCGTTCGGCTAAAATTCGGATCTTTTAAAAATGGGTTGGCTATTAATAAGCTTCCTTTATCTGGTGACTTCATAATTCTAATTTAATTTTATTTTCTTATAAAAAAATAAAATACCTTTCTTTATTGCTAAAATAAAAGATAAGAGTTAGTTAAAAAAGTAAATATAGTTAGCTTCCGAAACGATTTTGCGGTGCGTGAAGTTTAAATTTGTGCGTATGAGAAAAATTTTCCCAATAATTACAGTTCTTGTTTTTATTTCCTTATTGGGTATTGTTTTTTTTCAAATAGTTTGGATCAAACAGGCATTGCAGGATAAAGAACTTCAGTTTGAAGAAACGATAAATATGGTCACCATACAGTCTGCAAAAGACCTCGAAGAAGAGCGATCAAAAATTTCACGGTTTGATAACCGTAAAAATGCAGATCTTCTTTTTCCGCTGCAGGTTTTTCCTACCACCTATGCGCATATTTTTTCAAGGCACGAAGTAAGAGATATCGTTAATAAGGAATTTGAAAAAAGCAACATAAAAGATCTTGATTTTGAATTTGCTGTTACTACCACTTCCATGATTGGCGATGACCTGCAGTCAAAAAATTTTTATGCAGCTTATAGTGATACGATCAATAACAATTTTTTTGTCACACCGCTGGCTCCCACCAATACGAGTTTTGCCACCGGCTTATCGCCACAGGAGCTTTTGGTAATAGTGGTTCCTCATGTCAAAAATTTAGTTTGGAAACAAATGGTTTGGATGTTGATAGGTGCAGTGGTTTTCACTTTCGTGATTTTCGCAGCATTTTTCATTACAATCAGGGCATTGCTCAGGCAAAAGAAATTAAGTGAAATAAAAACAGATTTTATCAATAATATGACCCATGAATTTAAAACACCGATTGCTACAATTTCCCTGGCGGTAGATGCTTTAAAAAATGAAAAGGTTATTAATGATAAATCCAAAATGGAATATTTTTCGGGCATTATCAAAGACGAAAATAAACGTATGAATAAGCAGGTAGAAACGATCCTGGAAGCAGCTTTGATGGATAAGCAGGAAGTCCGCTTAAACCTGGTTCCATTGCATGCTCACGAATTGATCCGTTCGGCGATTAATAATATTGGGTTACCTGTAAAAGAAAAAAATGGAATATTAGAAACTGATTTAAGAGCTACCAATGATTTGATCCTGGCTGATGATGTTCACTTTACCAATATCATTAATAACCTGCTGGATAATGCCGTAAAGTATTCAAAAGATGACCTTAAAATAAAATTGACCACTTGCAATTTCAATAGTCATCTAAGGATAAAAATTGAAGATAACGGCATAGGCATGAATAAAGAAACGTTGAACCGGGTTTTCGAAAAATTCTACCGCGCTCATACCGGCAACTTACATAATATTAAAGGGTTTGGCCTGGGCTTAAGCTATGTCAAATCTATTGTTGACGCCCATCATGGCAAAATAAAAGCGGAAAGTACCCCCGGAAAAGGAAGCTGCTTTACGCTTGACTTTTCTGTAATGAAAAAGCCGGTATAATAATCCGGTTTTTACTTCCTAAAATAATTTGATTTAATCCTTCTTTTAGCTTCTATTTCAAAATGAAAATTCGATCTAAAAGTTTATCCACTGCTTATCAACAGCCAATTCACATTTATTTTTAAGAAAACCTTAATATTTTACCTGTAAACTCAATCTGCTACTCTATTTCAGCTTTGTGGATAAAAAAGTTATTCTTAATTTGGTTGGAAAAGTGGGAAAAAGTGTTATTTTGTGGAGGATAACGGTTTTTTTCAATAAATACGGGATAAATGACAGGCTTTATAGGTGAATACGAAGCTACCTTAGACGCAAAGGGTCGATTTCTCCTTCCGGCAGGTTTTAAAAAGCAATTGCCGGAAAGTGGAGTTGATGTTTTCGTAATTAACCGTGGTTTTGAAAAATGCCTAAGCATGTACACCGATGAAAGCTGGCAACCTATATTTTCTGAATTAAGCAAGTTGAATGATTTTGATCCAAAAGTAAGGCAATTCAAACGGTATTTTTTGAACGGCGCTACACAAGTAAGCCCCGACAGTGCAGGGCGGCTTTTAATTCCTAAAAATCTTATGGAATATGCAGGGTTGGAAAAAGATATTGTGCTTGTTTCTGCTATTGACAAAATAGAGATTTGGGATAAAACCAAATATCAACAGTTCTTTGAAACTTTTTCACCAGAAGCCTTTAGTGATTTGGCAAAAGAAGTAATGGCAGGTGATAAAACCATCAAATCCTGATTTATGCAAGAGGCATACCATGTGCCGGTATTACTGGATGAAGTAGTAATGGGCTTGCAAATCATTCCTTCAGGAGTTTATGTTGATTGCACTTATGGCGGTGGCGGCCACAGCAAAAGAATTCTTGAACAATTAGATAAGGATGCCAAATTGATTGTGTTCGACCAGGATGAAGATGCTAAAAAAAATGTTCCGGATGATTCACGGATCATTTTTGTTCCTCACAATTTTCGACACTTGCAACGCTTTCTCCGTTTTTACAAAATTCCAAAAGTAAATGGCATATTGGCTGACCTTGGAGTTTCCAGCCACCAGATAAATGAAGCTGAAAGAGGTTTTTCTACCCGGTTTGACGCTGCTATGGATATGCGGATGAACCGGAAAGATACAAAGACTGCGGCGGACGTAGTTAAAACTTATTCAGAAGAAAAGCTGCACAAAATTTTTGAACAATATGGCGAGGTTACGAATTCAAAAACATTGGCGCAAAAAATTGTGGAACTAAGAAAATCGCAATCAATAGAAACTATAAAAGAATTTAAAAATGCGATTTACCCTGTTGTTAAAGGCAACCCTGAAAAATATTTTGCGCAGGTTTTCCAGGCATTACGTATAGAGGTAAATGATGAATTAAATGTTTTGAAAGAAGTACTGTTGCAATCGGCAGAAGCTTTGGCAGAAGGAGGACGGATTGCGGTCATTACTTTCCATTCACTGGAAGACAGGTTAGTTAAGAATTTTTTCAAAAATGGAAATTTTGAATCGGAACAGCAAAAGGATCTTTTTGGTAATCCTGTAAAGAGCAAACTCAGGGTGATTACCAAAAAACCCATTATACCCTCCAAGGAAGAACTGAAATCAAATCCACGTTCGAGAAGTTCCAAATTGCGCATCGCGGAAAAAATATAAGTTTTATAAGAATTAAAAATTAAATGATTAAATCTTTATCACGCTAAAATGATAAATGAAAATACTATAAAGGAAGAAAAAAAAACAAAGCATTCATCCCAAAAAAAACATTGGCAATGGATGTATAACCGGTGGATTGTAAAGAACATTCCGTTTTATTTTTTTATAGCGGCAATTGCGGTTATCTATATAGCGAACGGCCATTATGCAGATAAAACCATGAGGCAAATAAATAATACAGAAAAGGATTTGAAAGAAAAAGAATACGAGTTTAAGACAGTGAAGCAGGAAGTGATTTTTAGAAGCAAGGAAAGTGAACTGGCAAAGGCAGTAGAACCTTTGGGGCTTAAACCATTGATGGCTCCGCCTTTGAGAATTATTGACACACTGGAGGAGATGAATGTGAACGGCGAATGGTGAATCGGGAGTGAAGCAATAAATAATCAATATTCTTATTTAACAGGAATTGGTTTTTAATATCTCATAACCAAAAATTAGTGAGTCAAAATTGGATATAAAAAAAGACATATTGTGGCGCGTCCATCTTTCCTTTCTCTTCATGATTTTGTTGGGAATGGTAGTGTTGGGCCGTGCTGTTTATATACAAAGAGTTCAGGGTGAATATTGGAAAAGTATGAGCAACAAACAACATTTGAAATATATGGATATTGATGCTGAAAGAGGAAGTATTTTCAGTGAGGATGGAAATATGCTCAGCACTTCCATTCCTGTGTTTGACATTTATATTGACTTTGCTGCCGATGGGCTTCGCGACAGAGATGGAAAAAGGTTTTATAAAAACCTGGATTCATTGAGTATTTCACTTTCCAAACTTTTTCAAGACCGTAGTGCTTCATCTTATAAAAAATTGTTGCTTTCAAAATATAAAAAGAAGCTCCGGTATTATCCCCTGAAAAAAAGAATTTCTTTTGAAGAATACCAGTCTCTAAGGGATTTTCCGCTTGTGAGAGAAGGCAGAAATAAAAGTGGTTTCATTGTAGAAGTAAAAGACAACAGGATCAATCCTTATGTTTTGCTTGCTAATAGAACCATCGGCCTTTCCCGTGGCGATACCAGCAGAAACGTGGGTTTGGAAAGATCTTATGACAGTGTGCTGAAAGGCCAGACGGGGCAAAAATTAATGCGATACTCTGCAGGAACTTATGTGCCCGTTGATGGTGCAGAAATTCAACCTAAAAATGGCAAAGATGTAATTACAACAATCAATACTTATATCCAGGATGTAGCAGAAAATGCTTTATTAAAAATGATGGACCAAAACAGTTCCATCCATGGCAGTTGTATTGTGATGGAAGTGAAAACCGGAAAAATAAAAGCAATTGCTAATCTTGGAAAAAGGCCCGATGGAACTTATTGGGAAGATTATAATTATGGATTCGGGATGAGGACTGAACCTGGCTCTGTTTTTAAACTGGCTACATTAACAGCATTGTTGGAAGATAAATATGTGGACACAGGAAGTATTGTGGATTGCGAAGGTGGACGTAAAAACTTTTATGGTTTGAACATTACGGATTCTCATTTGGGGACTGGAAAAATTACCGTGAAAGAAGCTTTTGCTATATCATCTAATGTGGCTTTTGCAAAGCTCGCAGATGAATATTATCACAATCAACCTGCTAAATTTTACAATCATCTTCATAATTTAAGGCTTGACCGCAATTCAGGAATTGATATAGTTGGCGCTCCACGCCCTTACATTAAAAAGCCATCCAGTAAATATTGGGCGAAGACAACCATTCCTTTTATGGCACACGGCTATGAAGAACTGGAAACTCCTTTAAATCTTTTGATGCTTTATAACGCAGTGGCGAACAATGGCAAAATGATGAAACCTTACCTGGTGAATTCAATCAATGATATGAGCGGAGAAATTGAAACTTTTGAACCCCAGGTTTTGGTAGATAAAATTTGCAGCGATGAAACGCTGGGTAAATTAAAAGGATGTTTAAGAGCGGTAATAGAAGATGACCATGGCACTGGTCATGCTCTGCAAAGTAATATTTACACAATTGCAGGTAAAACCGGAACTGCAGTTTCGGCACAAGATAACCGTGGATATAATAAAGGTTCTAAAATTTATCAATCAGCCTTTATGGGCTATTTTCCTGCCGAAGATCCTGTCTACAGCATTGGTGTGGTAATTCAAAACAGCAGTGAGTCTAAACATGTTTATGGAGCCTCTGTATCCGGGCCGGTATTTAAAGAAGTGGCCGACAGGTTATATTCAAGTTTGGTTGGCAAAAAATATTTTGATTCCAGGGAAGTTCCTGCAGATTATGACTTGTATAAATTTTATGGAATGAAAAAGGATATGAATAATATTCTCGAACAGTTCAAATATAATGAAACGGATTCTGCTGCTGGTAAATGGTCAATGGGGTTTTTGCAGGATAACAGCGCAAAGCTTATTACTGACAATGTTTTAGAAAATCAGAAAACAATTCCGGACGTAAAAGGCATGGGTTTAAAAGACGCTGTATATGTTTTAGAAAACATGGGCTTAAAAGTGTATGCTTCCGGAAGAGGAAAAGTGATATATCAATCACCTGGAGAAAATTCAGCATTTAATAAAGGTGAAACAATAAAACTCCAATTAAATTAATGGCTTCATTACAGGAAATATTATACAAAGTAAATCTCGAAACAGTAGTTGGCGATACTGCAATTCAAATAATAAGTTTACAGATCGATTCACGCAAGGTGAAGCCGGGAAGCTGTTTTATTGCAGTAACCGGAACAGTTACTGATGGACATGAATATATTCAAACGGCGATAGATAATGGAGCAACAGTAGTTGTTTGTGAAAAACCACCTCTTATTCTTAATGAGAAAATTCACTACGTGGTAGTAAAAAACACTGCCGCAGCAGCTGCGATTATGGCTCATAATTTTTATGGCCGCATCACGGAAAAAATATCATTGGTAGGAGTAACCGGTACGAACGGAAAAACTACAGTGGCTACTCTATTGTTTAAGTTATACACTTCTCTTGGAAATAAATGTGGCCTGATCAGCACCGTGCAAAACCAGGTTGGGGATGAAGTTCTTCCTTCTACACACACTACTCCAGATCCGGTTAGTCTTAATGCTTTATTGGGTAAAATGTATTCTTCAGGATGCACACATGTATTTATGGAAGTGAGTTCTCATGCTATTCACCAACACCGGGTGGATGGTTTGCATTTTAAGGGTGGCATTTTCACTAATATCACACACGATCATTTGGATTATCATAAAACTTTTGATGAATACATTAAAGTGAAAAAAACATTTTTTGATTCACTGCCTTCCACATCTTTTGCACTCAGCAATGCGGATGATAAACGTGGAAGTGTAATGCTTCAAAATACAAAAGCAAAAAAATATTTGTACAGCCTTAAAACTATGGCTGATTTCAAAGGAAAAATAATTGAAGATTCGTTGCTCGGCCTTGAATTGTTGATTGATGATGTAGAAGTTCATTTCAGGTTGATAGGCACTTTTAATGCTTATAATTTACTCGCAGCTTACGGCGCGGCCATTTGCATGGGAGAAGAGAAATCCAAAGTGTTACAAATCTTGAGTAACATTTCAGGGGCAGAAGGAAGATTTGATTATATCGTTTCTCCTAATGAAAAAATAGTTGGGATTGTAGATTATGCGCATACTCCGGATGCTTTATTGAATGTTCTTGCTACTATAAAAAATCTTCGCCGGGGTCAGGAAAATATAATAACTGTAGTGGGTTGTGGCGGCGACCGCGATCGCACAAAAAGGCCGGAGATGGCGGCAGTTGCATGCGAGTATAGTGATAAGATAATTTTCACCTCAGACAACCCGCGAAGTGAAGAGCCGGAAGCGATCATAAAGGAAATGGAAAAAGGAATTCCTATAACTGCCAGAAAAAAATGCCTGTCAATCACTGACAGAAAAGAAGCAATAAAAACAGCAGTTTCGCTTGCTCAAAAAGAAGATATCATTTTGGTGGCTGGAAAAGGCCATGAAAAATACCAGGATACAAAAGGAGTAAAAAAACATTTTGACGATAAAGAAGTTTTGGCCGAAATGTTTCATTTAATGGAAAAATAAAAATTAGTAAAAAATAAAGAATGCTATATCAGCTATTTGAATGGTTTGCAAAAAATGGAATAAAATTTCCCGGAAGCGGGCTGGTCCATTTTATCACCTTCCGGGTGTTGGTAGCTGTTTTATTGTCGCTTGTGATCACAATGATCTATGGTAAAAAACTGATACAAATTTTAAAGAAAAAACAAATAGGCGAATCGGTGAGGGAACTGGGACTGGCTGGCGAACAAATGAAAGGTGGAACTCCGACAATGGGGGGAATTATTATTTTATTGGCAATTTTAATTCCGACATTATTATTGGCCAACCTGGAAAAAGTGTATGTGATATTAATGTTGCTTTGTACGGTTTGGCTGGGGGTGATTGGTTTTATAGACGATTATTTAAAAATCCGCGCACGCAAAATTTCCAAAGAAAAAGGAATTAAGTATAAGAAAACAAACGCGGATGGCCTCGCCGGAAAATTTAAAATTTTTGGACAGGTGATCCTCGGGATCATCATTGGAGCTTCGCTTTATTTTAATCCAAGTGTGGTGGTGAAAAGGGAAATATTAGGAAGCAGTAGCAGCACTTTTGTACCACAACGTGGTGAACATAAAGTAGGGGAGGATACGCTGATCTCCAATGGGCAAATGCATCGGTTTGTTACAGTAAAGACTCCTATTACAACGATTCCATTTGTAAAAAATCATGAATTTAATTATGCGCGGCTTTTGCCTGCAAGCCTTGAAGATTATACTTATATACTCTATATTCTCATTGTGATTTTTATTGTGACTGCAGTTTCTAATGGAGCCAACATCACGGACGGTTTGGATGGCTTGGCTACCGGGGTAAGTGCGATCATCGGTTTAGGATTGGGCGTATTTGTTTTTGTAAGCGGCGATGTGCGCATTGCCGAATATCTGAACATCATGTACATTCCTAACCTTAGCGAGTTGTCCATTTTTATTGCCGCTTTTGTGGGTGCATGCGTTGGATTTTTATGGTACAATGCCTATCCGGCACAGGTTTTCATGGGCGATACCGGAAGCCTTGCTCTCGGCGGCATCATTGCTTCCCTCGCAATCATTGTAAGAAAAGAATTATTGATCCCTATTTTTTGCTTTGTATTTCTTATAGAAAATGTAAGTGTGATGATCCAGGTAACTTATTTTAAATATACAAAAAGAAAATATGGAGAAGGAAGGCGTGTTTTTTTAATGAGCCCTTTGCATCATCATTATCAAAAGCTGGGATACCATGAAAGTAAAATAGCTGTCCGCTTTTGGGTAGTTACTATTCTTACGATGGTGCTTGCAGTAGTTACTTTAAAACTGAGATAAAAAATGGATAATAAATGAATTTTGAATAAAAAATTAAGAAAAAAAGGGACCAGCAAGAATATGAAGATTTTGTCTTTATGAAAACAATTTTTTTGCGAATTAGAAAAGATTATATCATGCCATTCCTGTGATAAACTTTTCTGACCCGTTAAGTTCATGCTTTTGAAAAACCTTTTTTTAATTGTTATAAAACCGATTAAAATGCCGGAATGAGCAGGATAGTAATATTGGGAGCAGGTGAAAGTGGCGTTGGCGCTGCATTGCTTGCCAAAAAAGAAGGATGGGATGTTTTTGTGAGCGATGCCGGTATTATTAAACCGGCTTTTAAAAACGAGTTGGCCTCGGCTGAAATTGACTTTGAAGAAGGAAAGCATTCCAGAGAAAAATTACTAAATGCTTCCATCGTTGTGAAGAGCCCGGGCATACCTGAGAAGAATGAAATGGTTAGAGAGATAAGGCTAAAAGGAATTGAGTTGATAAGTGAAATAGAATTTGCTTATCGCTATAAAGGAAAAAGCAAAATAGTTGGAATTACGGGAAGCAATGGCAAAACAACGACTACAGCGCTGATATATCATATCTGTAAAAATGGTGGAGCAGATTGTGCACTGGTAGGAAATATAGGGTTTTCATTTGCGAGGCAGGTGGCTAGGGAGCCGAAAGAATTATATGTGGTGGAGATAAGTTCTTTTCAATTGGATGACATAAAAACTTTTCGTCCCGATGTGGCAGTATTGACGAACATCACTGAAGATCATCTGGACCGGTATGAATATAAGTTTGAAAATTATATCAACAGCAAATTCAGAATAATAGAAAATCAAACTGAAAAAGACTTTTTTATTTATAACGATGATGATGAAATCACAAAAAAATATTTAAACAAATTTATAAACAATACTAACCCATTACCAATAAGTATGAACCACGAATTACCCGAAGGAGCTTATATCCTAAACGAAGAAATGCATTTGAAATGGAAGAATGAAGAGATGCAGATGAATGTAGAAGATTTTGCGGTAAAGGGGAAGCATAATCAATACAACACAATGGCAGCAGGCATTTCCTCTGCAGTTATGGGCATTAGGAAAGAAAAAATAAGAGAGGCTATTCAAACTTTTGAAGGCCTTGAACACAGAATGTTTAGCGTGGCTACTATCCGGGGGGTTGAATTTATTAACGATAGCAAAGCCACGAATGTGAATAGCACATGGTTTGCGCTGGAGTCAATGAAGAAACCCGTGATTCTCATTTTGGGTGGCGTGGATAAAGGAAATGATTATTCATTTATCAAAGAACTGGTCAAAGAAAAAGTAAAAGGTATTGTTTGCCTTGGTGTTGATAATTCTAAAATTCATGAGGCTTTGGGAAACGAAGTGCAATTGATGATTAATACGGAAAGCGCGAAAGATGCTGTTCAGGCTGCATTCCATTTTGCTGATAAAGGCGATGTGGTTTTGCTTTCGCCGGCTTGCGCCAGTTTTGATTTATTTAAAAATTATGAAGACCGGGGTAATCAATTTATTGAAGCAGTAAAAGATTTGTAAATATTAAAAAAGAGAAGTAACAAATAAATGAATGAAATAAAACACATAGCGTCCAACACTTTATCTTCTCCACAGGGAGTTACGGGCAATCTTTTGAACCGCACTAAAGGAGATAAAGTAATATGGGCTATTGTGATTTTGCTTACAATGGTGAGTATTCTTGTGGTTTATAGCAGTGTTGGTTCTCTTGCTTACCGGATGAATAAATCTACCGAAAGCTATTTATTCAGGCAAATAGGATATATCATTTTGGGCGTGATAATTATTTATTTTGCTCACCGGGTTAACTATACAATTTATTCCCGCATGTCGTCCATTTTATTTGTTATATCAGTTCCGCTACTGCTTTATACATTGAAATATGGAAGTCATATTAATGAAGCAAGCCGTTGGATCAGGCTGCCGGTTATCAACCTTACTTTTCAAACATCAGATCTTGCGAAGCTTGCTTTATTCATGTATATGAGCCGCTTGTTAAGCAGAAGGCAAAATGTAATTAAAGATTTCAAAAAAGGTTTTCTTCCTCTGATTATTCCTGTTGGAATTATTTGTGTATTGATTGCGCCGGCGAATCTTTCAACAGCCTTGCTGATTGGTGGAATCGCTTTGCTTCTCATGTTTATCGGAAGAGTTAGTATAAAACATATAATGCTGGTGGTTGGCACTGCCTGCATTCCGCTTGTTTTTTTG
Organism: uncultured Chitinophagaceae bacterium; assembly: GCA_963741705.1. GTDB lineage: Bacteria > Bacteroidota > Bacteroidia > Chitinophagales > Chitinophagaceae > Ginsengibacter. The sequence goes on from CAVUJE010000016.1 coordinate 15,873, forward strand.
GTTACAGTCGCTACTCATTATTATAACAAGGAAGACCATGTCAGTAAAGATTTGCCGGCTGTGTTGTCTTTCGGAAGAATGCCTACGTGGATTAAGCGGGTGCAGGATTTTATGTATGCTGATAAGGAGGATGCTTCTTACCAAATTCAACAGGCAAAAATAGCGATAGCAACCGGCGGTATTTTTGGCAAAGGCCCTGGCAAAAGTGAAGAAAGAAATTTTCTGCCACATCCTTACAGCGATTTTATTTATGCAATCATTATAGAAGAATATGGATTGGTGGGAGGCACGGTCATCCTGCTCATCTATCTTCTTTTTTTGTTTCGAAGTATCAAATTATTTCAACGATGTCCTTATGCTTTCGGTGCGTTTCTGGCCGTGGCGCTAAGTTTCACTTTGGTGATCCAGGCACTGGTAAACATGGCGGTGAATGTAAACTTATTTCCCACCACGGGAGTTACGCTGCCCCTTGTCAGCATGGGGGGAAGCAGTTTGTTATTTACCTGTTTTTCGATAGGAATTATTTTAAGTGTAGCGCGAAATGTGGAACAAGCTGAAGGAAAAAATGTTGCCCTGGCAACCCAGCAAACAGAAGAAGAAGTGGATGAAGAAGAATAGATCAAAATAAAAATCTTAATTATTTGTTTGTTTACTATTTAAACAAGTAAATGAAAAAAGAGAAAAATAAATGGCAAGTAAAAAAATAATTATTGCAGGAGGCGGAACCGGGGGACATATTTTTCCGGCATTGGCTATTGCCAATGCCTTGAAAGAAATAGATCCTGCAATTGAAGTTTTATTTGTTGGAGCAAAAGGAAAGATGGAAATGGAAAAAATTCCTGCTGCTGGTTATGAAATTGTTGGATTAGATATCGCGGGCTATAACAGAAGTTCTTTGATTAAAAATATTTCGCTGCCATTTAAGCTGGTAACGAGTTTTTTGCAGGTAAGAAAAATTTTAAAAACTTTTAAGCCGGATGCAGTGGTTGGTGTGGGAGGCTATTCAAGTTTTCCTGTTTTGAGGTCAGCGCAAAACCTTAAAATTCCAACATTTATCCATGAAAGCAATTCTTTCCCCGGCAAAAGCAACATTATGCTGGGGAAAAGGGCTACCGGAATTTTTGTTCCAGGTGAAGGGATGGAAAAATATTTTCCGGCTGAAAAAATAAAGATAACGGGCAACCCTGTACGAAAAATATTTTTAGAAAAAGTGGCGAGAGAAGAAGCGCTGAAATTTTTTGGATTACAGCCTGGGATGAAAACGGTGTTAGTAGTAGGAGGAAGCCTTGGTGCTAAAAGCATTAATGAAACGATTGAAGAGAACATTGATCTTTTTAAAAAAAATAAGCTTCAGCTTATTTGGCAAACCGGAAAAAGTTTTGCACCGCAGGCTGCCAAAGCGGAGGAAGAAAGAAACAACATTTGGTCAAATGCTTTTATTGATAAAATGGAAAATGCTTACTCAGCCGCAGATGTGGTGATTTCAAGATCAGGGGCCATGGCTGTTGCTGAATTATGTGTGGTGGCTAAGCCGGCAATTTTTGTTCCATATCCGTATGCTGCGGAAGACCATCAAACAGTGAATGCATCGGTTTTGGTAAAGAAAAAAGCGGCGTTAATGGTGCCGGATGCAAAAGTAAAATTGGACTTATTTCCTTGTTTACTGCAATTGGTAAATGATGAAAAACGAATGAATGAATTAAAAGAAAATATTTCAAAATTGGGCAATACAAATGCAGATAAAGTCATTGCTACAGAAATTTTGAAAACAATAAATAAGAATTAGGAATTGATTTTTAAAAAAAAGAATGAAAGATTTTAAAAACATATCACGGGTTTATTTTTTAGGAATAGGAGGCATTGGTATGAGTGCGCTTGCAAGATATTTTTTGAGTAAGAAAATTACTGTTGGCGGCTATGATAAAACATCTACTTCACTTACGCGGCAAATGGAAAACGAAGGGATCAACATTCACTATGAGGATAGTATTGATTTGTTGGATAAAAATGCAGACCTGGTAATTTATACACCAGCCATTCCCAAGGATCAAAAAGAGTTTAATTTTTATAAGGACAATGGATATGATTTAGCAAAAAGAAGCGATGTGTTGCAGGAAATCACCCGCTCTTCTTTCAATATTTGTATCGCAGGCACGCATGGAAAAACTACCATCAGCACCATGATTGCTCATGTTTTGCGCCACAGTGGATACGGTTGTAATGCTTTCCTGGGTGGCATTTCAGTTAATTATCAAACCAATTTCTGGAGTAGCGAAAATAAGGTGAGCGTGGTGGAAGCGGATGAATATGATAGAAGTTTTCTAAAGCTTTCTCCGGATGTAGCGGTCATTTCTTCGATGGATGCCGATCACCTTGATATTTATGGGACGAAAGAAAACATGGAAGATGCTTTTGTTGAATTTGCGAACCAGTTAAAACCAGGCGGAGTTTTATTTACAAAATATGGTTTGCCTGATAAAAGTTTTACAGCGTCTAACCATCAGCGTTATAGCCTTCAAAATGATATGGCAGAGGTATATGGCGCTAACATTACAATGCGTGATGGTGGATATGTTTTTGATGTGATTTCTAAGAAATGGGAATTGAATGACATCAGGTTAAACATGGGCGGAATGCACAATGTAGAGAATGCCGTGGTTGCTGTAGCAATTGCTGCCCACCTGCAAATTAACCCAATAAAAATAAAAAATGCAATCGGGACATTTAAAGGTGTCAAAAGAAGATTTGAATATATTATTCCTGTAGCGGAAGCTTCGAAGTTAAAGAATAACGTGGTGTTTATTGATGATTATGCGCATCATCCTGAAGAAGTAGGAGCACTGATAAAAAGTGTAAAAAGTTTATTCAGCTTTAAAAAATGCACCATTATTTTTCAACCTCATCTTTTTTCCAGGACTAAAGATTTGGCAAAAGAATTTGCAAAAAATCTTGACCTGGCTGACAGGGTTTTGCTTCTTCCGATTTATCCGGCAAGGGAATTGCCTGTTGAAGGTGTTTCAAGCAAAATGATATTAGACCAAATGGAAAATGAAAATGTGACAGTTATTTCAAAAGAGGAATTAATGGATTACCTGCAGGATGATTATTTGAAACTGGTTGATGAAAGCCCATTCGGTGAAGTGTTAGTGACAGCGGGCGCTGGAGATATTGATAAACTAATTGAACCCATCAAAAGAATAATATTGAATAGTTAAAAATAAATGGCAGCTAATAAAAAATACACGTTCAAAAAAATACTTACTGTTTCGGTATGGTTCATACTGGCTTCAGGAGTTGTTGTGTTGCTGGTGGCTGCCATGAGTAAAAAGAAGGCTGAAAAAATAAATGGCGTTGAGATAAAAATTTCCGGGATTCAAAACAATTATTTTATTGATAAAAATGAAGTGCTTACAATTCTTGAAAAAGTAAATGGAAAAAAACTGGATCAAGCTACTGTTAAATCACTTGATCTTACAAAAATGGAAAATCAGTTGGTCAAAAATGATTGGATAAAAAAGGCCGAATTATTTTTTGATAATAATAAAGTGTTACAGGTAAAGGTGACGGAACGGGAACCTATTGCGCGAATCTTTACTATTTCCGGCGCTTCATTTTACATAGACAGTTCTTTGCGCAGATTGCCACTGAGCGACAAGTTTTCTGCGCGCCTTCCGGTGTTTACAAGCTTTCCAACAGAAGTTAAAATATTAAAAAAGAAGGATAGCGCACTTTTGAGTGGAATAAAAATTTTGAGTGAATATATTAATGCACATCCTTTTTGGATGGCACAGATTGACCAGGTGGATATTTCTTCTTCAGGCGATTTTGATTTGATCCCAAAATTGGGGAACCAAATTATTCATTTTGGTGATGCAGAAAATCATCAACAAAAATTTAATAAGCTACTTGCCTTTTACCAAAAAGTGGAAACGAACATTGGATGGAATAAATATTCAGTTTTAGATATCCGGTTTAAAAACCAGGTTGTAGCTGTGATCAGGGATGCAGCAGAGATCAGGTCTGACTCTTTAAAAACCGTAGAGATCATGAAAGAAATTATATCTGAAGCTGAAAAAAATACGAATGATTCAACTAAAATTCAGTTGCCGCAGCCTGAAGAAAGAAATGAAAGGATAAACGAATCGCCGGTTTTGAATGAACACTCTGAAGATAATGTTGATGAAAAGAATACGATTGAAAAGACAACAAAAATTAGTGAATACAAAAAGCCTGTTGTGAAAAAGCAAAAACAGACGGAAAATAATTCGAAGACTATTCATTCGCAGAG
>CAVUJE010000017.1:0-56782 GCA_963741705.1 uncultured Chitinophagaceae bacterium
TATCTATATTACCTTATAATGTTACGCAGCCATATACTTATTTGCTCTGTGCTGGTGCTTTTAGCCATCCCGGTTTATATAGCAGATGCAAATGCGCTAAAAAGCAATGGAGGGAATTGGATCTCTCTTGACCTCAGGGGACTGTTTACCTGGTCGTACGTGGTTTTTATCGCGCTGCATATTGCGCTCAGTACTTTGGCGGTCATCTACTCCCATCATTTTACCTTATTTAAAATCCATTTGTATGTTGCCATTCTTTCCCTGGCGACGCTTGGTATTGGTTTTTTTCTTTTCGATAAGATTGGTAAAAATAATGCTGCAAAAAATTACAATGCCAAAATGGAACACCGTAAATTGATGTTCAATGATATCCGGGTAAAACGCTGGTGGTTTGTGCCGGCAGCCGAAAACCCAAAGGAAATTCATGTTGACCTTGAAGTTGCTTCTGCAGGAAGGTTTGCGGCGCTTGCTACGGGGAAAGAAGATGGTGAAAACGGGAAGAATATTTTTTCATCAGATGGCGAAGTGCAGCATTTGGTAAAAGCAGGCGAGCCTGTTCATTACGTATTTCCTTTAACGGTTATTGATTCAGGGCAGGCGAAAGATATTGAACTCACGTTTTACTTATTTAAGGGCCCTGCCGGGCAGCCAACCGATGACGATGTAGTGAAGATATTTAAAGATTCAATAGCTACCCATGATGATGGCTCTTACTTTTATGAAACGATACCTCCGCCCTTACATGAAATACCCAAATAATAATAGCTGCGGATAAAATATTTTAAGAAAATACAAATCAGGGATATAAGTTGGTTTACTGTTGTGTATCCCAATTTTAAGGTGATCCTTCAGGCACAGTGAACTTTTCAGTAAATCAACACAACCCTGGCTCATCCTAAAAGCTTATAGCAGCATTCGGGTATTTTTAAAAATGAAAATTGTAGTCATCTAGATGCGAAGGCATGAAATAATACACTTTCTCGGCCATCGGCGAAACAAAAATACCGAGGCTTTTTCCCTCAGCGGGACAGTGAACACTCTTAATTACATGCTTTAATTTGCCTATTACCAAGGCTACCCTTTCTTCAGGAAATTTAGTTAATAATTCCTTTTCAGTTTTGTATGCCTGGTTTTCAAGCAAATGACAGAGCCCGGCTTTGCTACTCATCTTAAGCTCATAAGGCACTATAAGTGAGATACGCGGCATTGTTTCGAATTCATCCATTGGATCCGGATCAGCAGTTATGTTTTTCATAAATAAATATTCAAATTTTTTTATGCAAAAATATATTACTACAACGCTCCCGTTTATGAGCATAGATATATCGGCGGATGATGCTCATCATACGCATAAAAATTTGGTTTTGGCCTTTATACTACTCAGTCCCGCGCTCCCGGATTTTTTAAATCAATAAAAAAATTATTCTTTGTAATTCTGTAAATCCATTTTGGGGCCCATCTTTATTGAAGTTTGGAGTCTTTAAATCGTCATTTGAATTCGTGTTATCTCTTTCTATATTCCGGCGGTTTGACGCTGCTCCTTTGCTGCCGCTGTTAGCTTTTCTAAAAAAAATTACCGGTTTATCCTTTTTTTTTGCAATTCATACACACGGCGGTTGTTAGCCCAATGGCCAACATGCATTTTTATAACATACTTCATTGTAAATAGTAAAAACAAAAAATATGTTACGTTTCAATGCATTCAACATGATTCACAAAGCGCTCCGGGCCACGCTATACGATAGTGCGCTTACACTGCAACAAACCTATTTCGCCAATGCAGGTGAAGCTGCGGAAGCTTTTAAAAATTAAAATGACGTTATTAATGCTTTCGAACAACACGGGCATCACGAAGACACCCTGCTTATGCGTTCGATAGAAAAATTTAAACCAGAAACCATTGCTTCTTTTGAAAAGGAACACATTGAAGACCGCCGGATGGGACATAAGCTGAAGCATCTTCAAAATATTTATCATGCGGCTGCCTCAGCCCCGGAAATGCTGATTGCAGGATCTGCTATTACAAAAGCGTTTATAGATTATATGATCTACAACCTGCAGCACATGCAGCGGGAAGAATTGACTTGAACCAATTGTTATGGGATCATTTTACGGATAAAGAGATAACAGAGATCACCGACCGGATTGTAGCAACCGTTCCGCCTGCTGAGATGGCGATGGAAGCAGGCTGGTTTATGCGGGCTGTCAATAGCCAGGAAACTGGTTAAAAGAGGTAAAAGAAAAGGCTCCTGCACCTGTTTTTGCATCTTTGTTTCAATTAACAGCTACTTTCTTACCGGAACGTTTCAGGGCAGGTTTGCAGGATGCGGTTATGGCGGCCGCCGTTGGTGAGCCTTTAGCTCAGTAATATTCCTTCTACTACCTAGAAAAAAGGGATACTACGCAATAAGCAGATACAAATCACGACAAAAAGTTTGTTTACTGCTATGCTTCCTAACATACATAATATTTTAATTTTAAGCATACGGGACGTGCCGTTTGTAAATACCAAATAAACCGGCAACTTAAAAAGCACCGATAAATGAAGCCACCACTATTATACCCAAAATGAGTATCAACGAAAGGCTTATACCAAACCCTATCCATACAGATTTGATTTTAACTTTATCCTGCCTGGTGGCATAAGCAATCGCAACAGGGGCTACTGCCAAAAGGATAAAAAGAAGAAGGCTTCCGGTAAGCAGGCCGATTATCGGGCCGGCCAGGCCAAGTATAAACCATAAAAAATTAAAGCTCCCCTTAGAACTCTTATTGTAATCGGTTAATTGAAGATCCGGGTTTTTCTTAAGGTCGTGTTTTACCCGCAGTTTCGTAATTCCGAAAGATAGCCTTTGAAAGAAATTCAGTTTTTTACCCGTAAGCTCACCAAAATCTTTGGCTGATAATTTTACAAATTCGCCGGCCTTCAGATATTGAGCAGGTAAATTTTTAGATGTTGTGGCAGTAGCCGTCGCATGAAAAGTAATTGAAGAGGCAACAGTATTGTTCGGCTGTAGAAAAATAGAAAGCAGTATGAATCCGGTTAATAAAACCTTGTTGATTTGTCTCATATTAGTTTTTTTTAGTGAAGCTAAACTTTAAATATGACTACATTCATTTATTATTGCCGGATGGTGAAAGCAGCCCTCACCACACGAATGCGGCATTTTATTTTTTATCTTTAAGTTTTAAAACAGATCAGAAAAATTAAAAAATATCCTGTCAAATGAGAAAGTTGATCTTCGCAATCAATACCAGCCTGGATGGCCGCTGCGACCATACCCAATTCTATCCCGATGAAGAAACGATGGAGTATTTTACACGCCTTACCCTGGATGCTGACACGTTCTTTTACGGGCGTAAAACTTATGAATTAATGGTTCCTTACTGGCCCGATATGGCAAAAAAACCACCAGGGGAGAATGACAGAAAAGTTGATATTGAATTTGCGAAGGCGTATGACGCTGTCGAGAAGATTATTGTTTTCTCAAAATCATTAGGCAGCGCCGAAGGAGGAAAAACGAGAATTTTCCGTACAGGCCTGCAGGATGAAGTACTTAAATTGAAACAGGAACAAGGCAAAAATATTTTAACCGGTGGTATAAACATTCCTTCCCAACTTGCAGAACTCCGCCTGATTGATGAATATCATTTTGTGGTTCACCCGATAGTTACAGGAGAAGGCAGGCAATTGTTTGAAGGCATCAACCTGCAGGAGAAATTACAATTAAAACTCGTAGCGTCAACTATTTTTAAGTCCGGGTGTATTGCGCTTCGGTACCTGAAACAATGAGAGAAAAACCTGCAATAAAAACGATATTGTTATAGTTGCCGCAAAGGAATTATTATTTTTTGTTGGTTTACTGGTTGGCATACCCGCTATATGTACGTAATTGTTTTACCAAAAGGCATCCATAAAATTTCTATCAGCTTATAAGGTTGGCTAACAAAATCTTTTATTCAATTAAATCGGAATAAGCTCTTTTCCCAAAATATTGATAGCCTTTTGAATCGCATTTGGTGCCTGCCAAAACAGAATGAATAAAGCCATTTAATTCCACCTGTTTGGTATGATAAATAATCTTTTGAGGATTGGTCTTAAAAAAAAATTGTATCCGCTTATCTTTTGTTTTGAAAACAATAAGGCTATCATCTTGTGTTTTATCGAATTTAAAAAATGGCATTAACTGGTGCAGCATCAGGTGAGATCTGTACCATGTGCCGCCGGTTGCAGAAACGAAAGTTTTACCTTTATACAAGGCCACATTGTCGTTATAGGCAAATACATCCAGGTAATGGCTCCTGTCTTTCTTCAGCCACTGTTTTATTTTTAAAAGATAAGAAGAATCATAACCATAGTCGCTGTCAAGAAAACCAATCCGCTTTACATAAGAAGGAATTACGTTTACTCCATCGAGATAATCAAAAATAAAACGGCCTCCGCCGCTGTGTGAATCCAGGTAAATATTTTTTTCCGGTGATTGAACCAAACGATAAAGTGTATCAACAATATCCTGAGTTATAGCAATATAATTGGCATGTTTGGTTTTCCATAAGGGCCAGCTTTTATACGAATTTTCGAGATAGGCAACTACTATTGCATTATTGTGTAATTTGTTTCTTATGAATTTAGTTTGCGCGCGAATGTGCTGAATATCAAAATGCCAGTCGTCACCTGCTTTTATTTTCTTACCCATCGTTTCCTGGGTAGTATTGCCATTTGGCAAGGCGTATAAAATGAGGATCGTTTTTTGGGAAGGTTTTAATGCAGGCACATCGAGCGTTATTGTTACGTCCTTTGCCATTTGAAAAGAATAAATACTATTTTCTTTTAACTGGCCAATGGCTGCAAAACTTTGCAACAAAAAGATTGCCGGTAAAAAATATTTTCCCATATCCGCCTGCGTTATTTATATTAAGTAAAACTAAAAACTTAATTTTTAACCTTAAGGTTGTTCAAAATAATGCATGAAGCAATCTCTATCAAAGAAGGCTTGTATTCCAGTGAAGCAACAAATAACAAGGATTTTTATTTTCTTCTTTTCAAATTTGAAGATGAAAACACTGGCTTTTAAAAAGGGAAAGAATATCGGTAAAACCGGGCTTCTATGCCACCGCTTTGTTCACCAATTCCGCTGCTTCGCTCAATAAAATTGCGGATTCTACTTTCAGGCCGCTTTTATCAATAAGGTCTTTAGCCACTTCTGCGTTAGTACCCTGCAGGCGTACAATGATAGGAATTTTTATATCTCCAATAGATTGGTAAGCGTCTATAACTCCCTGTGCTACCCTATCGCAGCGGACAATACCTCCGAAAATATTAATAAGGATAGCTTTTACTTTAGGATCTTTTAAGATAATCCTGAATCCTGCTTCAACGGTTTGGGCATTAGCTGTGCCGCCCACGTCTAAAAAGTTGGCCGGTTCACCGCCGCTTAATTTAATCATGTCCATGGTGGCCATCGCAAGGCCGGCTCCGTTAACCATGCAGCCTACATTTCCATCCAGCTTTACAAAATTCAAATTGAATTTAGCTGCTTCCACTTCAGTAGGATCTTCTTCAGTTACATCGCGCATAGCCGCTATATCAGGATGGCGCAACAATGCATTATCATCCACGTTCATTTTACAATCCACCGCAATTATTTTTCCGTCGCTTGTTTTAAACATGGGATTAATCTCAAGCATGCCACAATCAAGGCCAACATACGCATTATATAAAGCAGTTACAAACTTTACACAATTCTTAAAAGAAGTACCGCTCAGGCCAAGGTTGAAGGCAATTTTTCTTGCCTGGAACGGAAGCAATCCGCCACCGGGATGAACCCATTCTTTAAATATTTTTTCAGGAGTATCATGAGCTACGTCTTCAATATTTACCCCACCTTCTGTACTATACATTATCACATTTTTGCCTTTGGCCCTATCCATTAAAATAGACAAATAAAATTCTTTCACCGGCTCTGCGCCGTCATAATACACATCCTGCGCTACCAATATTTTACTTACTAGTTTTCCTGCTTCCCCTGTTTGTACCGTTACCAAAGTACCACCCAAAATATTCTGAGCAATTGTTTTTACATCTTCCAAACTTTTTGCAACTGCCACTCCTTTTTGCTCCTTACCTTTTATTTTTCCTTTGCCTCTTCCGCCCGCGTGTATCTGTGCCTTAATCACCGCAAACTTGCTTCCATACTGGCTGTTAATAAACCGGTAAGCCTCTTCAGCTTCTGATACCGTGCTGCAAGCGATACCTTCCTGGACAGGAACATTGTACTTTTTTAATAATTCTTTGGCCTGGTATTCATGTAAATTCATAGAAAAAAATTTTAGCGAAGATAACTTCAAAAAATTAATTGGGATTACTTTCGCGTTATGAAACTACTTGCATTTGGTTTAATTTCTTCATTTTTTCTTTTTTCATGTACTACTTCCAAACACCTTAATTTACCCAAAAGAAACAGCGCTGCCGTTACCGGGAATGAATTTTATAAAAGTGTATTTGCGGTAAACCGCATTGAAAGAGAGGTTGCTGCCAAAAAAGAAATATTGGAGGGGAATGTTCCATCTTTTCTAAGAAAAATGGTAAAAATAAAAACCTCCATAACCACTGATAATGGTACAATAATTCATGCTTATTATTTTGTTCTTCCCGATTATTTATCAATTGGTTCTGATAATGATTTTGCAAGAATCCCGCTTACGCCAATGACTGCGCAAGAAATCGCAGACAGCCTTCATTGTTTTTTACCGACAAGAAAAATGGTAAATGATATTTATAAGCAGGCAAAAGTAAAGCTGGAACCCGTGCCGATGTATGCTTTTCGCGATAGCGCTGTTACTATGTACCAACACAACCTGATTATTGAAGGCCAGAGAAAATTACGAAAAGGATTAATTGCCGGAATAAAAAAAGATGTAGTAATTACGGGAATGCTTACACGCAGTTCAAAACCGAACCGCGTAGCTATTTACGGCTGGCAAAAGTTAGATGGCAAACCAATACAGCCATTGTACACAGGCCATGTAAACTGGTATGTTGATTACAGCCATGGAATACGATTGGTTTACAGAACCATTTATGTAAATAAAAAACCAATGGATTATGAAGATGTTTTGAAAGATAAGAAATTAAGGCCTTTGTTATGCGATGAAGAATATTGCGATTGTTACAGATATAAGACATCCAATTAAAAAACAAATTGCGGATAGTACTGCTAAAATTGTAAAGAAAAAGCGGTGCCTTCCCCGGGAACAGAATGCACGTTAATATTGCCTTTGTGCAGCATCATAATTTGTTTGCACAAACTTAAACCGATACCACTTCCCGTTTTTTTTGTGCTGAAAAACGGGATAAAAATATTTTCTAAAACATCCTTTGGAATGCCACTCCCGTTGTCGGCAACTTTTATAATTACCCTGTTGTTATTTGTTGTCGCAGATAGTACAATCATCGCCTGTGGCTTGTCTTTCAACGCTTCTATTGCATTTACCACCAGGTTGATCAACACCTGTTCTATAAGGCTTGGATCCACTTCCACTGCCAACCCGGTATCTTTCAAAACAATATCCATCTCAATATTTTTTTTCTCAATGGTAGGCTCCATCAACTGGTATAGGTTTTCAAAAAGATCGCGCACGAAAATTTTCTTCACATTCGGTTTGATGATCTTATTTAAATTCCGGTAAGTTTCTGCAAACTTTAGCAAGCCTTCACTGCGCCGTTTGATCGTTTCAATTCCTATTTCAAGATCATGAACCGTTCCGCCGGTGTCGTTAAGGTTGGGAATCGCCTGCTGAAGCCGGCTTTTTAAAGTATCCGCAAGAGATGAGATTGGCGCTACAGAGTTCATTATTTCATGGGTCATCACGCTTAATAATTTCTGCCAGGCTTTCGATTCAGTTTCATCGAGAGCTTCGTTAATATTTTGAAACGCGATCAACATAAATTTGTTTCCATCGGTCTGAAAAGCGGTTCCGGATAGTAAAATTTTAAACGACCGGTTTTCAAGATGTACAATTGCAATTTTACTTTCTGCAGGTTTGAGCGAAATCACTTCTTCATACAATTCTTTATCCCTGTTGGTCAAAGATTGAATGTGTTTTAAATAAGGAAGATTCAACATTTTTTTTAGCGATTCATTCATCCAGATTATTTCGCCATTTTCAAGATTAAAAGAAAGAATTCCTGTGTCAACCAGCTCCAATATCTTTTGCAAATATTGAAATGAGGTTTCCTTTTCTTTTGAAATTTCTTTAAAAGTATTTGTGATCTGGTTGAATCCTTCCCGCAAAGAGCGGAGTTCAATTGGCGCCTTTTTTACACTAAAATGCCGGGAGAAATCACGATACTGGATAGATTCAACAAATTGTTCCAGTTCTTTTTGACCCTTGAAATGATACCTGTAAAGCTCAATGAGTTGATATATAATAACCGGGCCTACTAAAAATAGATAATTAAAATTTTGACTTACTATTAAATAGGAAGCAAGAATTAATGAAACAAACAGCAAAAATATCCTGATAAATATTTTAAATTCAATCCGTCGGAACATAGTTGGTATTTTTTCCAAAAACAATTTTTATATATCGTACTTACTCAATCTTCTGTACAAAGCGGTTCTTGTAAGGCCCAGTTCCCGCGCAGCTTTGCTGATATTTCCCTGGTGTTTTTCTATCACTCTCAGGATCGTATTTTTTTCAACCGTACCCAGGTTCAGATCTTTGGGTTCTTCTTCTTTTTGAGGAACCGTTTCAATAGGCGAAAAAATGAGATCATCAGCAGAAAGTATTTCTCCTTCAGACATAATTACAGCACGTTCCATGGTGTATTGAAGTTCGCGTACATTTCCGGGAAAATGATATTTTTTCAATTTTGCGATGGCGTTTGTGTCAAACTCTAACTTTGGTTTCATGTATTTTTTTACATAAATATTTACAAAATGCCGGGCGAGCAAAAGAATATCATCTCCTCTTTTGCGCAATGGCGCTACAGTTATTTCAACGGTATTGATGCGATAAATTAAATCTTTTCTAAAACGGTTTTCGTTGGCCAATTCCACCAAAGGTAGATTGGTGGCGCATATCAAACGGATATCTATGTCCACAGGCACATTGCTTCCCAATCGTATTACTTGCCTGTTTTGCAATATGCTCAACAATTTAGATTGTTGCTGCAAAGTGATATTTCCAATCTCATCTAAAAATAAAGTGCCTCCATTGGCTGTTTCAAAACGGCCTTCTCTATCTTCTGCAGCCCCTGTAAAAGCGCCTTTTTTATGCCCGAATAATTCACTTTCAAAAAGCGATTCTGTAAGGGCGCCCACATCTACTTTTATAAAAGGCTTTTTTGATCGTAACGAATTTTGATGAATCGCTTTTGCTATCAGATCCTTTCCTGTTCCGTTTTCTCCAAGCACCAAAATATTCGCATCCGTAGGCGCGATCTTTTCAATCTTGAAGAAAATGTCTTTCATAACTTCAGATTCCCCCAGCAATTCTTTTCCAATCACGGAGGAACTACTTACTCCCTTTTCATCTGCCGGTTTCCCTTTTGCCTTTAAAGTTTTTTTGATACAGTCGATCAATTTTTCGTTGTGCCATGGCTTTACCATAAAATCAGATGCGCTTTCTTTTAACGACCGTACCGCAAGATCAATATCTCCATACGCTGTAATCATTATCACATCTGCGTTTGAGCCAAACTCTCTTATCTTTTTTAGCCAGAAAAGCCCTTCGTTGCCTGTATTGATAGAACTGTTGAAATTCATATCAAGCAGTATAAGATCAACAGGATATTTTGATAATAATGCCCGGATATTTTCCGGGTTTTTTTCGGTAATAATGTCTTTTACTTCTGTTTTTAATAACAATTTTACCGCAGTTAAAATATCGGTATCATCATCAATAATCAATACAGTAGCGTTTTTTACGTTCATTGCACCTTATTGTTTTTTATGAAAAATAAAATAGAAATCTTCATTATTTGTTAGCCTGCTGCAGTTTTTCAATCCAATTTATGCCAAACAATTATGAAAATCAAAACATCCGTATTTGCAAGATTAGCAATTTTAAACAGAACTAGATGAAGTAAATAATTTAAAAAAATATGACTACCTGTTTCAAAAGCGGATACCAGGTGTATCATAAGCGAACACCGGGTTTCAGAAGTGAAAATCAATTTTATTGAAAATCAAATGATTATGGTTTGGCACGTCTTTGTACTCTATCATTAACAACCAACAAAAAGGTTTTCAAAAAAAATGTAACAAAAAAGAATTGAAAACCGTAATAAAAAAATTAAACACAAACTTTTAAAAATTAAGATCATGAAACTTCAATCAAACAGCCTCCTGGAAAATCTTGCAAAAGATGAATTGAAAAATCTAACCTTCCAGGTACAAGAAACTGTAGCCAAAGAATTTAAAAACGAAAAGAAAAGAATTTTTAGCGCTGCTCAATTTTGGGACATCCAGCGTCGCAAAAGAAATTTTTATTCAAAAAGATTTGCATTTTAAAAAACATACATCAACAATTAAAATAAAAATCATGAAACTTCAATCAAACACCCTGCTGGAAAATCTGACAAACAGGGAAATAAGAAACCTGACAGCCCAGGTAAAAGAAACAATAGCCAGGGAATTTAAGCAGGAAAAGAAAAGGATTTTTAGCGCTGCACAATTTTGGGATATTCAGCGCCGCAAAAGAAATTTTTCAACAAAGAGAATTATGTTATAAAGGAACATTTTTTGAAGGAAACAGCATGTATCAAAAATGAACGACAACTGTATCAAAACCGAACACTTCCTTAAAATTATTTTTTCTAACTTGTTGAAATGCAATAACATAAATAATGGCATGCCGTTTATGTTATTTAACAAATAAAAAAAGGACCAATAAACAAAAGTTCCTCACCGGAAATAAAAAAAATATGGACAGAGTCATTGCAAAAAAGAAATGGTCACTAAAAAGGATTCTCACCATCGCGGGGATAGTTGCCATCGTAGCGTTAATCGGGTTGAGTTATTATTTCACTTCCGGAAAAAGCAAGCTTAATGTGGACATAGATCGCATTACTATAAGCGAAATAAAAAAGGGAACTTTCCAGGAAACTATTCCGGTAAATGGAGTGGTGCTCCCGCTTACTACCATCTACCTGGATGCTGCTGAAGGTGGCCGTGTGGAAGAAAAATATGTTGATGACGGAGCCATCATGAAAAAAGGTCAACCCATTTTAAAATTATCAAATACTGATTTGCAGTTAGCGCTTGTAACCCAGAAGACAAACGTTTATAACCTGTTGACCCAAATGCAGATTTCAAAAAATGCTGCCGAACAGAATACAGTAAGCAAGCTAAACCAGATGACCGACGTGGAAAGCCAATTAAAAGAAGCGAAAAGAATTTATGACCTGGATAAATCTTTATACGAAAAAAAAGCAATTGGTTCGCAGGAGTATGAAAAAGCAAAAAATGATTATAATTATTACCAGCAAAAGAAACAGCTTACTTCAAAAATATTAGAACAGGATTCCACAACTACTGATCAGCAAATGAAACAGGCAAGACAATTATACCAGGGTTCTCAGGAGGCGCTAAATGTGATGCAGGAAAAAGTGGGTGATCTTATTGTCCGCGCCCCTATAGACGGACAATTAACTTCTCTCGATGCAGAAATTGGCGAATCAAAAAATAAGGGAGAACGCCTGGGACAGATTGATGTGTTAGATGGATTTAAGGTACGTGTGGATATTGATGAACATTACATCTCAAGAATTTTTACCGGGCTAAGAGGCAGTTTTGATTTCAATAATAAGACATTCACTTTAGAAATAAAGAAAGTTTATACCCAGGTAACGAATGGTCATTTCCAGGTGGACATGGAATTTGTTGGCGATGTGCCGGACGGAATAAGGCGTGGTCAAACATTGCAAATAAGCCTTGCTCTGAGCGCAGAAAGACAGGCTTTGCTTTTGCCCAAAGGAGGTTTTTACCAGAAAACCGGTGGCAACTGGATTTTTAAATTAAGCAAGGATGGAAAAACGGCTTATAAAACCGACATACAGCTTGGGCTTCAGAACCCGGACTATTATGAAGTATTGGAAGGTTTAGATCCCGGAGATAAAGTGATCACCAGCAGTTATGAAAATTATGGCGACATGCAGGAACTTGTTTTGAAAAATCAATAATGAGATTAATCTTGTAAAAAGAAAAACATGAAAAAATTCAGAAACCTGGTATTAGTTGTGGCTCTTTTGGTCTTCTCTACAGGCCTTGAAAACTGCACTGCAAATACAGAATCCTATTGTCAAAGTGTTAATCAAAATAATAACTGTAAAAAAAATAATAACGATTCCGAGAAATCTGCTTCCGATGTTTTTCCGGATAATGACCTGATTATAAAAATTTAAAATTCAATTAAAACAAAACTAAGAACATGATAAAAATTACAGACCTCGAAAAAATCTACCGTACTGAAGAAGTAGAAACAGTTGCTTTAAACAAACTTTCTTTTGTAGTAAATGACAAGGAATTTGTAGCGGTAATGGGGCCTTCAGGATGCGGTAAATCAACTTTGCTGAATATTCTTGGCTTACTGGATGATCCTGACAGTGGAAGCTTTTTATTCAATGGAATTGAAGTGGCTCATTTTAATGAAAGAAAAAGGGCTGATCTGCGCAAACGTAATATCGGTTTCGTTTTCCAGAGTTTTAACCTGATTGACGAACTTACTGTTTTTGAAAATGTGGAATTGCCGCTTATTTATCTCGGAATAAAATCAGAGGAAAGAAAACAACGCGTAGAAGCAGTTTTGGAAAAAGTTCAGATCATGCACAGGAGAAATCATTATCCGCAACAGTTATCAGGAGGCCAGCAGCAGCGTGTGGCAGTAGCCAGGGCTGTGGTAAACAAACCCAAATTAATTCTGGCGGATGAGCCTACAGGAAATTTGGATTCTTCAAACGGAAATGAAGTAATGCAATTATTGATCGAATTAAATGAACAGGGAACAACTATTATCATGGTAACTCATAGCGAGCATGACGCAAGCTACAGCCATCGTATTATCAGAATGCTGGATGGGCAAACGGTAACAGAGAATATTTTGGTGTAATACAAAAACCTAAGTAGTTGAAGAACCAAAATAGAAATAACTCCTATTTGTTTATTTACTGCAAAAAGGCATTTTTCAAACCTGGTATCAGAATAAATAAAGTCAATGTTTAAAAATTATTTCAAAACTGCCTGGCGTAGTTTATTGAAAAATAGATTTTATTCTGCCATTAATATTAGCGGGCTGGCTGTCGGGCTGGCTGCGGCAATTATGTTGCTGATGTGGGTAGAGAATGAATTAAACTATGATAAATTTCATAAAGATTACACTCACATTTACAGGTTGAGCACCCAACTCAAATCAAATGGTGAAATCCTCACCTGGACGGGCGTTCCGGGCCCCCTGGCTATATTTGCCAAGCGTATTCCGGAAGTTCATTCAATAGTAAGGACACAAAATTTATTTGACCAGGTTCTTTCAGATAAAGGCAGGAGCAAGATTTTTGACGGTAACAAAATCGGAGTAGTAGATAGCGGCTTTTTCAAAATGTTTAGTTTTCATTTTATCAAGGGTGGTAAAGCCCATCTTTTTCCTAATTCAAATTCAATTGTAATCACAAAATCTATTGCGGAAAAGTTATTTAACACTGATGATGCAATTGGGAAAGTTGTAAATTTTTATAAAGAAAATTTTACAGTAACCGGTGTAGTATCTGATTTTCCAAAAAATTCTTCCATTAAATATGATGCGATAGTTCCTATGTCTTTACTGGCAGCAGAGTTTAAAGAAAGCGGTGGTAATGGCGATTGGAAAACAATTGACGAAGATTTAGGCGATTTCAATTTCACCACTTTTGTAAAATTGAATCCTGGTGCAAGCCCGGTGAAAACAGGAAAGGAATTTTCTGCCACCTATAAAAAGGCACGTAATGGTGATAGCGATGCAGCCTTTCAATTACAAAATCTTGCCACGATACATTTAATAAGTGCAGATGGAAATAATTCAGCGCTTAGGATGGTGCAGGTTTTTATATTAGTGATCATCTTATTGCTGGCTATTGCCGGCATCAATTATGTAAATCTTTCAACGGCACGCTCATTGATCAGGGCAAAAGAAGTAAGCATACGCAAAATAGTAGGCGCACAAAAACTGCAGCTATTTTTTCAGTTTATTGTGGAAACCTTTGTGCTTTTTTGTATTGCCACCGTTCTTGCTATGATTTTAATATTCCTTTTGATGCCGCTCTACAACAGCATTTCAGGAGAAACGCTTTCTTTTGATGTAACAGATAGAAAAGTGTGGGAAGTAACAGGCATTGCGGTTTTGGGAACTTTAATCGCATCAAGCATTTATCCCGCAATCTTATTATCGTCATTCAAACCTTTAGAATCTTTAAAAGGAAAAATTACTTCAGGTATCGGTATGGTTTCATTCAGAAAGGCATTGGTCGTATTTCAATTTACCATTTCTGTTGTTCTGATTGTATGTACCATTATCATGAGCAAACAGATGAGATTTATAAAAAATAAAAACCTGGGTTATGACAAAAGTTATGTTTTTTCTGTGCCATTACCTCAGCAAGTAGTAGATCACTTAAGCGCGGTAAAAACAGAATTGAAAAAGCAATCTTCTATTTTGAATGTAAGCGCTTCAGATGCTTATAATTTTTCAGACGTTTCGGGCTCAACGGGTGACCTTGACTGGAAAACAAAACCACCTGACGCCAGCCTGATGATAACACAGATAGCTGCAGATAAAGATTTTATTCCTACAATGAAAATTCGATTCCTGGAAGGCCACAATTTCACAGGTACACCTGCAGACAGTTCTTATTATATTTTAAATGAAACGGCCGTACAGCAAATGGGATTAAAGCCTCCTTATACCGGACAGCCAATTTCTTTCCATAGTAACAAAGGAACTATTCTTGGCGTTGTTAAGGATTTTAATTTTCAATCTTTAAAAGAAAAAATTGCGCCGTTAATTTTTTACAATTACAAATACAATAACAAAAATATTCTGTACGTAAGAACAACCGGCAACCACGCCCAAGAAGCGATTGCTTCAGTAGAAGAGAACTATAAAAAATATGCAGGAGATAGCCCATTCAGTTATCAATTTTTAGACAAAAGCTTTGAGGCGCAATACAAGACAGATCAACGTTCGGGTATGTTGTTCAATGTTTTTGCCGGTATTGCTATTTTCATTTCCTGCCTGGGTTTATACGGTTTGGCAACTTATACCGCACAGGTAAAAACAAAAGAAATAGGTATTAGAAAAGTTTTGGGAGCAAGCGTTGTGGGAATAATAAAATTTTTAAGCAAAGATTTTTTAAAATTAGTAATCATCGCCATTGTTATCGCTACGCCTGTTGCATGGTGGGCAATGAATAAATGGCTGGAAGCATTTGCATATCGCATAACTATTTCATGGTGGGTATTTGCAACTGCCGGAATTTTAGCATTATTGATTGCATGGATAACTATTAGTTTCAAAGCAGTAAAAGCAGCCGTTGCCAACCCCGTAGAAAGTTTGAGAACAGAATAAGATAATTCCGATGGTGATTGGCCAAAGCCTGATAAAATAAAAATATCGAATATTTGTTGGTTTACTGTTGGCGGGCAAATAATGTTTATCAAATATTTTACTAAAATCCTCTAATCCTACCTGTACCTTTTTTTGGGAAGTTTTTATAAAAAATCAATCACAAAATGATAAAAAATTATTTTAAAATCGCCTTTCGCAATCTTTGGCGCCACAAGATTTTTTCGTTTATTAATATAATGGGGCTAACTGTTGGCATGACGGCCTTCTTCCTTATATTTTTATATGTAAAATTTGAATTAAGCTATGATTCTTTTAATACAAAAGCCGACAGGATTTACCGTATTGTTTGTGATATAAAAACACCTACAGAAACTATCAACGCCAGTGGACCAGCCTGGGCCGTGGCTCCACATCTTCAGGAGGCATTTCCGGAAATTGAATCAGCTGTAAGGCTAGATAAAACAAGCCTGCTTGTGCGCAGGGAAAATATAAAATTCCAGGAAGACAATGCGATGTTCGCAGACTCCGCCTTTTTTAATGTATTCAGCTTTAAATTGCTTAAAGGAAATCCAAATACAGCGCTTAAAAATAAATTCAGCATAGTTCTTACAGAAACTGCGGCCAAAAAATACTTTGGCAAAGAAGATCCTATCGGGAAAACACTGACAATTACTGATAACAATAAACTTGCAACCGTGACGGGCGTTATGCAGGATATGCCGGAAAATTCGCAGATAAGAGCGGATATGTTGGTGAGTATGAATACGCTCACTGAAGAATTTAATAAAGGCCTCAATGACCAATGGGGAAATTATAGCGACCAGGCATTTCTGTTACTAAAACCCGGCGCCAATGCAAAAGCTTTACAGGCGAAGTTTCCTGCATTTTTGGAAAAAAGAAATGGCGATGAAATGAAGCAATTGCAAATGTACCCGACTTTATTTTTAGAGCCTTTAAGAGATGTATATCTTTATTCCACGCGCGACGGGAGCAAAACAGGAAATATTAATAATGTATATATTTTTTCAATTGTTGCCTTGTTTATTTTACTGATTGCCTGTTTCAACTTTGTAAATCTGACTACCGCACGTTCTGCAGAAAGGGCAAAAGAAGTAGGCATAAGAAAAGTAGTTGGCGCTGCCAAAACGCAACTGGCACGGCAGTTTATAGGAGAAAGCGTAATCATTTGTTTGATAGCTTTTCTCTTGTCGCTGTTATTTCTAACTTTATTGCTTCCCTTATTCAATGATCTGGCAGGAAAAATTATCAGCCACAATATTTTTTCGCAACCTCAAAATCTTTTAATCCTTTTTCTCATTTCAGTTGGTATCGGAATTTTGGCAGGTATTTACCCGGCGCTTGTTTTGTCTTCCTTTCGCCCTGTTGCTGTGCTTAAAGGCCGTTTTGTTACCGGCGCCAAAGGGATAATTCTTCGAAAAGGGCTGGTAATTGCACAGTTTACAATTTCTATTGCCCTTATTATTTCCACAATCATAGTATATAATCAAATGAATTATATGCGCAGCCAGGACCTCGGATTTAATAAAAATCAAAAATTGATTATTGACACACACGGCGATTCTTCCAAACTTGTTTTTAAGCAGAAAATATTATCATTACCTGGTGTAATTTCTACCTCTATGGCAGGCAGTGTTCCCGGGGGAGGAAACCCCGGCGCCTATTCCCAAATTGAAAATGTGCATGGAGATATGCAAATAGCCAACCTTGACTTGTATTTTGTTGATTTTGATTACATCCCTCAATACCAGATGAAAATGCTTGCAGGACGTGCCTTTTCAAGAGATTTCCCTACAGATACCACGCAAGCGATGGTGGTAAATGAAGCCGCGATGAAATTGTTTGGATATAAATCCCCGGAACAGATAATCGGTAAAAAATTTGATCAATGGGGAAGAAAAGGCATGGTTATAGGCGTGGTTAAGGATTTTCATTTTCGTTCTTTGCAGGAAGTTATTAAACCGTTAAGTATCCGGATTGAGCCCGGCGGCTGTAACCTCGTTTCTGCGTATATAAAGCCGCAAAACCTTAAAGCAACTATTGCGGCAATTGGAAAAGAGTGGAAAACATTAATTCCAAACCGTCCTTTTAGTTATTATTTCCTGGATAATTTTTTTGATAAGCAATATCACAGCGAAGATCGCTTTGGAAGTTTATTTTTAAATTTTGCCATCCTGGCCATTTTTATTTCGAGCCTTGGCTTACTCGGCCTTGCGTCCTACAGTACTTCGCAGCGTACCAAGGAAATAGGTATTCGCAAAGTGATGGGCGCATCTGTCATTAATATCCTGAATTTATTATCGGGGGAATTTTTGAAACTGGTAGCCGTTTCATTTTTGATTGCTGCCCCTGTGTCGTGGTTTTTTATGCATAAATGGTTACAGGGCTTTGCATACAGAACCGATATTTATTGGTGGGTATTTGCGATGGCAGGAATAATCGCAGTTTTAATTTCGTTGATGACAATCAGTTTCCAGGCAATAAAGGCAGCGGTAGCTAATCCCGTTAAAAGTTTAAGAACGGAATAATCTGTTGCCCGGAAAATGTGCAAAGACGAAAATGTAAATAAAAATCTTTATTATTTCTTCGTTTACTATTCAAATTTTTTAATCAGTCACTTCTTATTTTCTTCCGAACTTCACCGATCTAATTGATTAAAAAATGTCACCAATAAAAGTGATTATTACAGGCGCCACGGGTATGGTAGGAGAAGGTGTCTTGTTTGAATGCCTGCAAAACGAAAAAGTATCTGAGGTACTTATTGTATCGCGCCGGCATTACGAATTGCAGCATCCAAAATTAAAAGAATTACTTGTTCCAGATTTCTTCCATTTAGATCAGTTTACTGAAAAGCTAAAAGGATATGATGGATGTTTTTTTTGTGCCGGCGTTTCTTCTGTTGGCAAAAATGAAGAAAGCTTCCGGCATCTTACTTATGACGTAACGCTTGCATTTGCAAATACAATTCTTGCGCTCAATCCCGGAATAGTTTTTACGTATGTGTCAGGTGCAAAAACAGACAGCAGCGAAAGAGGAAAAATGATGTGGGCCCGCGTGAAGGGAAAAACAGAAAATGATCTTGCCCGACTCGGCTTTAAAGCAGAGTACAATTTTCGCCCCGGAATTATGCAGCCTTTTCCTGGCCAGAAAAACTGGAAACCAATCGTAAAAATGCTGGTAAGGATTGTGAAATTCATTTCACCCAAAAATGTATTAAGCCTCCGGGAGGTAGGCAGGGCAATGATTAACGCAGTTATTACCGGCTATCCAAAAAATGTTCTGGAATTAAAAGATATTAAGGATCTCTCAAAAAAATAGTTGAAATGGAGGAGATTGAAACGCATCCTTTTGAAGCATTTGTTCCTGCAAATGCAACCGTCATAATTGTTGGCAGCTTCCCAGGGAAAGATATTACTCATGCAACACTTTCGGGAGATGATTGGTTTTATGGAACAAAAAGAAATCAATTTTGGAAAATTATCTCCAACGTTTATAAAATCGAATTAAATACAAAAGCAGAGAAACAAAAGCTATTCGAAGAACATGGAATTGGAATTGTTGACATTTTCTTGAGCGTAAAAAGAAAAGGCAACAATAACACCGACAGTAACCTGGAAATTATAGAGTACAACGACAAAGCGATTAAAAAAATATTAAAAAATAAAAATATTCAAACAATTTTCTTCACGAGTAAATTTGTAGAAAAATGTTTTTTAAAATTATTTCCCGGTACCGTAAATGGAAAATGTTTGCCTTCACCTTCTCCAAGATTTGCACGAATGAGCCTTTCAGACAAAATAAAAAATTATAAAAATCTTTTGCCCGCATAATCGGGGGGTCTGTTTCTACGAAACTGAATTCTTTCCAAATCTCTTTTCAATCCTCTTGTCAGGAATAAACCAAATGCACGCCACAAGGCAATAGGAGGCAAAACCAATCCATGAATTAAAGAAAGAGATCAAAATGCCCACGGCATAAATCGAAATTGAAATTTTTCCTTTAGCATCACTCCCTATTGATTTTGCCAATAAGGAATCCTTCCCATGAAGCCGGATCAGCGAATTTAAAAGAAGCGGATAGGAAAGAGCAGCCATCAATAAAACAATTCCGTATAAAGCAACCGGCGAGGCGCTGAAATGGTTTTCGCCCATCCATGCCGTTACAAAAGGAATTAATGAAATACAAAACAACAAAAGCATATTAGACCATAATACTTTTCCGTTTACGTGGTTCACAGATTGAAGCAGATGATGATGATTGTTCCAATAAATAGCCACGTAAGTAAAACTAAGGATGTAACTAATAAACTTTGGCAAAAGCGGCTTTAATGCTTCAAAAGTGGCGCCTTCAGGAGCATGTAGTTCTAAAACCATAATAGTGATCAGGATTGCAAAAACCCCATCGCTAAAAGCTTCTAATCTTCCTTTGCTCATTTAATTTCATTTAGATTGGAAAATAAATATTTCTATTAAAAATAATTTTTATAAAATAAAAAACCGGAAATAAAATAAAAATCTTCATTATTTGTCAGTTCACTGTTTACAAGTTCAAGCTTTTTTGATATCTCTAAAATGACGATACGAGATAGAAAAATTTGGAATGACCTGAGAAGAATTTTAAAGGAATAAATTTTCTTATTGAAATTAGAATATTTTTTCTAAAATGAGCGCTTCGGATTTTTTTTAAAGTAAATATATTTTATTTGAAATTGGCCACGCCTTATAATTGCTGCTTTAATTATTTATAACCCTTAGCCTGCAATAAAAACAATTCCGCGTAATGCCCGTTTTTGTTTATTAACTCTTCATGGCTTCCTATTTCTATAATTTGTCCTTTATCCAAAACAAGAATGCGGTCTGCCATACGAACAGTAGAAAAACGATGAGATATAAGCACGGCTGTTTTCCCTTTGGTAAGTTCCGCAAAGCGCTGGAAAACGGAATATTCTGCCCTTGCATCCAGGGCGCTGGTGGGCTCGTCTAAAATTAATAATTGGGCCTCTTTCATATATGCCCTGGCAAGTGCAATTTTTTGCCATTCACCCCCGCTAAGTTCAATCCCATTATTAAATCGCCGGCCAAGTGCCTGGTTATATTTATCAGGTAATTTATCGGCCAGCAGGTGGGCCATACTTTTTTCAGCGGATTGCTGAATTAAGGGCAGGTTATGTTGTTCATCAATATTGCCGGCGGCTATGTTTTGAGCAAAGCTCATCTGGTAACGCAAATAATCCTGGAAAATAATCCCGATATTTTTTCGCAAATCCATAATATCATACTCACGCAAATCAATGCCGTCCAGCAAAATACGCCCTTCAACGGGATCATAAAGCCGCGAGAGTAATTTTACAAGTGTTGTTTTTCCGGCGCCATTTTCACCAACAAGCGCAAGTTTTTCTCCCGTATGCAACGTGAAACTTAAATGCCGGTTAGCCCAGTTATCTGTATTATGATATTTGAAACCTACATTTTCAAAAGTAATTCCCTGCCTGATCGGATTTGGAAAAGGAAGTGCATTTGGGGAAACAACGATCTTTGGTTCTATCTCAAAAAAATCAAAAAAATCACGAAGATAAATTGCGCTTTGTGATACGCTGGTGAACCGTGATAGAATATTTTCCAGCAGGTTTCTTAACTGTTTAAAAGATCCGGCAAGAAACGTAAGCGAACCAATGGTAATAGCACCTGATACAGTTTTTAGGATCATCACCACATAAGCGGTATAATAACCGAGACTTCCAAGCAAAGCAAAAAAAGTACCCCATGATGCCCGCTTTATCGAAAGCTTTTTATTGTCATCATAAAATTTATCACTGAGTTTTTTAAAGCGATCAATTAAAAAACCGGAGAGATTAAAAAGTTTCACCTCTTTGGCGGTGGCATCACTTGCTCCAAGAAATCGCATATAATCAAGTTCGCGCCGTTCAGGTGTTTGGCCGCGTGTCAGCGCATAAGTACGATCATTAAAATACGATTCACCAAGGAAAGCCGGAACTATAGCGATAAGCAGGAGTAATATTAACCACGCATTGAAAGCCATTAATCCCACCAGCAGAAAAGCCATTGTGATAATATCCTGAACCTGGGCTAATATCTGTGAAAGAAGTATAGTACGCCCGGTAGTTTGCTGCCTTGCCCGTTCTAACTTGTCATAGAATTCTGAATCTTCAAATTGGTCGAGATCTAATTTGGCTGCATGTTCCATAATTTTTACTGAAGTATGAAGCGAGAAACGGTCGCCCAATAAGCTATCCACTAAAGAGGTAGCACGCGCTAAACCATCGGAAATGATTGCTAATAAAAATTCTGCTGCTACTAATTTCCATAAATAACTTAGATCGGAATTATGCGTTTTGCTTAAAAATATAACTTCGTCGATTATTAGTTTCCCAATATACAGGATACTAACGGGGATGGTTGAACGAATTAAACGTAAAAGAATATTTAATATAGTGTACCAGTGATTAGTCTCCCAAACTAATTTAAAAAATCGCGGTAGGTTTCCGAGCGCAGCAAACTTTTCCTTTAGCGTTGGTTTGGGAAGAGTATTTACAGGTGGCTTTGCCATATATTAATTTGATTTTGCTTGCTTATCCGCGTTTCAGCGTCTTTGACCTTAAACAAAATCTTTTTCATAAATCATTTATCTTGTTTATGCCTCTTTTCTAAAATCTTGATTACATCATCAAGTGTTTTGTTTTTTGCCTGCAACAAAACGAGGTAATGGAACATCAGGTCTGCGGCCTCATTCAGGAAAAGCTTGTTGTTATTATCTTTTGATTCAATCACCATTTCCATAGCTTCCTCTCCTACTTTTTGCGCCATTTTATTGATGCCGGTTTTAAATAAAGTAGAAGTATACGAACCAGAAACGGGATGTTTTTTTCTTCCTTCAATAATTTTTTCTAAGCTTCTCAGAAAATCTGTCCCTGAATTTTCTTCATTGAAACAAGTTTCGGCACCGGTGTGGCAAACCACTCCGTCTGGTTTTGCTTTTATGAGCAAAGTATCAAAATCGCAGTCCGTTTTTATTTCAACAACATGCAAATAATTTTTACTGGTTTCTCCTTTAACCCACAAACGCCCTTTGCTTCGACTAAAAAAAGTCACAAGCCCGGAATCAATGGTTTCCAGTAAAGCATCTTTATTCATGTAACCCAACATCAGCATTACATTGGTAGAAGCGTCCTGGATTACGGCAGGAACGGTTCCGCTTGAGGATTTGGTAAAATCCACGCTTCTTACCAAGTCTGTATAATCTCTTTTCATATGTTACTTTTTATTCTCTGATAATTTTTATCACGCATAACAGTAAACCAACAATAAATGCAAATTCCTGTTTTGATTTTATAATAATTAAAGCCTTACATTAATATTTTGTTCCGATAAATATTTTTTAAGTTCCGGAATTTTTATTTCTGCAAAGTGAAAAACACTTGCCGCCAAAGCTGCATCTGCATTGTCATTCAAAAAAACATCCGCAAAATGTTCATCGTGCCTGCTCCTCCGGAAGCAATCACCGGGACAGGAAGTTTATCACAAAATAAAGCAGTAATGTCATGCGCAAAACCATGTTTGGTTCCATCATTGTTCATGGAGGTCAGCAATATTTCACCGGCACCCAATTCTATCCCTTTTTTTGCCCAATCAAAGGCCAGCATATCGGTTTTCGTTCTTCCCCCATTCAGGTAAACATACCATTTATTATCACTTTCTTTTTTAGTATCTATTGCCAAAACTACACACTGGCTGCCAAATTCTTTCGCCATTAAACTGATCAGTTGAGGGTTTTTAAAAGCAGCTGTATTTACAGAAACCTTATCAGCGCCGTTTTGTAACAATTCATGGGCATTTTCAACAGAAGAAATTCCGCCGCCTACTGTAAAAGGAATATTGATATTGGCGGCAATCTTTTTTACGAGTTCAGCAAAAGTTTTTCTCTTTTCAATCGTTGCCGTAATGTCTAAAAAAACCAATTCGTCTGCGCCTTCCCGTGAGTAATACATTGCCAGCTCCACCGCATCGCCCGCATCACGAATGTTTTCAAAATTCACTCCTTTTACGGTTCTGCCATCTTTAATATCAAGGCATGGAATAATTCTTTTTGCAAGCATTATTTATTTTTTATAAAATCTTCAAGTTGTTTCAAACTTATTTTTTCTTCATAAATCGCCTTTCCCACAATGGCACCATTCGCAACCGGTTTCCTTCAAGTTCAATAAGATCTTCATAGCATGAAATTCCCCCGCTGGCAATTAAGTTTTAATAAGGGAAATGCAGATAATAATTTCTTTATAAAGCCCTGTTGCCGGCCCTTGCAGCATTCCATCTTTTGAAATATCGGTACAAAAAACACGATCGATTCCTTTAGCAATTATTGAAGAAATAAAATCAAAAATATCAATTCCTGTATCTTCTTTCCATCCATGAATTTTAATTTTTTTATCCAATACATCTGCACCCGGTAGAAATTTATCGGCGCCAAAATCAGCAATCCATTGTGTAAACAATTCCGGGTCTTTTACCGTTACACTTCCCACACTAACCATAGCAGCACCTGCATTAAAAACCTGCTTTAAATCCTCTGTCTTTTTTATTCCACCTCCAAAATCAATAACCAGGGAAGTATTTTTTGAAACTTTTTCAAGGGTTTTTATATTTTGGAGCGGCTGCCCTTTTGCACCGTCAAGATCTACAATGTGAAGACGACTGATACCAATCGCTTCAAAACTTTTAGCGACCTCCACGGGATCATCATTGTAAATGATTTTTTTTTCAAAATCGCCTTTGGCCAATCGTACGCATTTGCCATCAATAATATCTATCGCAGGAATAATTTCCATTAATTCAGCTTTAAAAAATTTGAAAGAATTTTCTCTCCCGCTTCTGCAGATTTTTCCGAATGAAATTGCACGCCATAAAAATTGTCCTTATGCATTGCCGAGCTGAAAGGATGGATATAATCAGTGGTGGCAACCGTTTGCTTCGAAAGCTCCGCATAATAACTGTGCACAAAATAAACATAAGAGTCTTCTGCAATTCCTTCCAATAAAGTGGAAGAAAGAGCGGTTATTGTATTCCATCCCATGTGTGGAATTTTGACAGGCACCAAATTCTTATTTTGAAAAACAGCATCATCAAACTTTTTGACTTCCGCGTCAAAAACACCCAGACATTTAGTATTTCCTTCTTCGCTAAAATTGCAAAGCAACTGAAGTCCAAGGCAAATCCCCAGAACCGGTTGTTGTAAAGAAATAATCAATTGATCCAATTTTTTTTCTTTTAAATATTCCATGGCAGAAGTTGCATGACCCACTCCGGGGAAAATAACCTTATCTGCTGATTTTATTTCTTCATGATCATCAGTAACAGATGCGTCTATACCTAACCGTTGCAAAGCATATAAAACACTCTGCACATTTCCTGCGTTGTATTTTATAATGGCAACTTTCATAATACACCTTTTGTAGATGGAAGTGAATCATTTAAAGGATCGCTGCCGAATCGCCATTTTTATCGATTTGGCAAACGCCTTAAAGATCGCTTCAATTTTATGATGTTCATTGTCTCCTTCTGCTTTAATATTCAGATTTGATTTGGAGGCATCCGTAAATGATTTGAAAAAATGATAGAACATTTCTGTCGGCATCTCTCCTATTTTCTCCCTTTTAAATTCTGCATCCCAAACCAGCCAGTTACGGCCTCCAAAGTCAATAGCCACCTGGGCCAGAGAGTCATCCATTGGCAATAAAAACCCGTATCTTTCTATACCTCTTTTATCGCCTAAAGCCTTCAACAGCGCTTCACCAAAGGCCAGCGCCACATCTTCAATCGTGTGGTGTTCATCAATGTGAAGATCTCCGTTGCATTGAATCGAAAGATCCATTCCTGAATGACGTGCTACCTGGTCGACCATATGGTCAAAAAAACCAAGACCTGTTGTTATGTCGCCTTTTCCACTTCCATCTAAATTTATTTTTACTTCAATCTTTGTTTCATTCGTACTTCTTGTGTGCGAAACCTTACGCGGCGGTCGTTTCAAATAATTATAAATGTCTTCCCATTTCTGGGTTTCAAGCACGATCACTTCTTTAAGATCCTCATAAGAAACTGTAACTTCTGAGGTTCCTAATTCCTGGAAATTATTAATAAAAAAAGCCTTTGCACCAAGATTCTTTGCCAGTTCCACATCTGTAAGCCTGTCGCCTATTACAAAAGAATTGTTGAAGATCATATTTTTCCTTTTCAAAATAATGAGTAAGCATGCCAGTTCCCGGTTTTCTTGTCGGTTTATTTTCGTGAGCAAATGTTTTATCAATAAAGATTTCAGAAAAAGCAATTCCCTGTTCTTCAAAAGTTTTTACCACAAAATTTTGAATCGGCCAGAAAGCTTCTTCAGGAAAAGCATCTGTACCCAGACCATCCTGGTTGGTTACCATCACAAGATCATAATCCAATTCTTTTACAATCTTCGAAAGATATTCAAACACATGCGGATAAAATTCGAGTTTTGAAAACGCGTCCAACTGGTTGGTAACCGGTGGCTCCATGATGATAGTTCCGTCGCGATCAATAAACAAAATCTTTCTTACTCATATTTTTTTAAAGCGTTTAATAGTTTTTCATTTTCTATTTGCGTTCCAACCGTTATCCGTATGCAATTCTCGCACAAGGGTTCATTGCTCCTGTTACGAACAATGATACGGCGCATCAACAGGTATTGATACAACTTATCAGCATCAGTTACTTTTACTAAAATAAA
This sequence comes from uncultured Chitinophagaceae bacterium, assembly GCA_963741705.1. Taxonomy (GTDB): domain Bacteria; phylum Bacteroidota; class Bacteroidia; order Chitinophagales; family Chitinophagaceae; genus Ginsengibacter. The sequence goes on from CAVUJE010000017.1 coordinate 26,380, forward strand.
ATTAGCATCGGAAGGATAAATACTTTTGATAAAATCAAATTGTTGCAATTCTCTTTGTAAAAAGCCACGCTGTTCTACCGTGCTTTTTATATTGGCGTTTACTTCCTTAATTCTTTCCAAAGCTTCTATTCCCAACTGCTGCGATGATTCATTGATGTTATAAGGAGGCTTTACTTTATTAAAAAGATCAATGATCACTTCTGAAGCGAAACCCAATCCCAGCCTTAATCCTGCCAATCCCCACGCTTTTGAAAGCGTATGCATCACCACAAGATTTTCATATTCTGTCAGTTCCTGTAAAAATGGTTTTTGTCTTGAAAAATTAATATACGCTTCATCAATCATAACAATTCCCCGAAAATTGTTCAGCAACATTTCAATATCAAGACGGTTGAAATTATTGCCAGTCGGATTGTTTGGAGAACAAATAAAAAGTAATTTGGTCTTGATATCTATAGCTGCTAAAATCCCTTCTACATCTAATTGAAAATCTTTTGTAAGCAAAACTTCTTTTACTTCCACATGCATTTATATTGGCACATACTTTATACATTCCATAAGTAGGCGGGCAAATAATTACATTATCTTTCCCCGGTTCACAAAAAATACGAAAGGCAATATCAATTACTTCATCACTTCCGTTTCCCACAAAAATATTCTGCGGCGGCACACCTTTTATCTTTGAAATTTCCTGTTTCAGTTTCCATTGCAACGGATCGGGATAACGATGAAGCCTCATCCCCGGCCCTTCTCCGCCCGGAGAAGAGAGAAGAACCGGTGAACCGTAACTGTTTTCGTTCGCATCCAGGAACACTTCGGCATTTCCGCGGAATTCACTTCTTGCAGATGAATACGGTTTTAATTTTTTTATATTTTCTCTTACAAGAGTTTCGATATTCAATCGTTCCATTTTTATTTTTTTAACCGGATACTTACGGCATTTTTATGAGCAATCAAGTCCTTCTGCATTTGCCATGTTTTCTATCGAACGACCAATATTTTTTAAACCTTTATGACTTAAATTTTGAAAAGTAATCTTCTTCACAAAGCTATCAACAGAAACACCACTTTGCGTAACTGCAGTGCCATTGGTTGGCAAAGAATGGTTGGTTCCCGAAGCATAATCTCCGGCACTTTCAGGAGAATAATTACCAAGAAAAACACTTCCTGCGTTGATCACTTTATCAGCCAGTTCCTCCGCATTTTCAGAAGCTACTGATAAGTGCTCAGGTGCATAACTAGTTTAAAAAATCAAATGCATCTTTTACTTTCTTAATTACAATAAATCTGCGGTGCAAAAAGCTTTGTTCAATGATTTCTTTTCTTGGCAGATATGGTAGTTGCAGATGAATTTGCTCAATAACTTTTTCGATTATTTGTTTGTTTACTGCCACAAGTACTACCTGGCTGTCGGGGCCGTGCTCAGCCTGGCTTAACAAATCCGCAGCAACGTAAGCCGGCTCGCAACTTTCATCTGCAAAAACAGCCAGTTCACTTGGGCCCGCAAGCATGTCGATCGCAACGCCATCTATATTCACTAATCTTTTTGCAGCGGTAACATACTGGTTGCCGGGCCCAAAAATTTTATCTACTTTTTCAACAGTTTGTGTCCCATAAGCCATCGCAGCAATCGCCTGGGCGCCGCCACCTTTATAAATATTTTCAATACCGAGGAGATGAGCCACATATAAAATCGCCGGATCCACATCACCATTTTTATTAGCCGGTGTTGTGACTAAAATACTTTTGCAACCTGCAAGTTTTGCCGGTATTGCAAGCATTAATAAAGTAGAAAATAAAGGAGCACTTCCGCCGGGAATGTACAAGCCGACTTTTTCTATCGGAACACTTTTACGCCAGCAGGAAACGCCGGAAGCGGTTTCCACTTTTTTCATTTTTGCAACCTGCTGCTTGTGGAATTTTTCAATATTCTTTTTTGCCTGGAGAATAGATTTACGAAGGGTTTTCGGAACGAGCTTCGCTGACCGTTCGATTTCTTCTTCTGTAACCCAAAGATTGGCCGGAGCAAAATCATGAAATTTTAAAGAATAGTTTTTCACCGCAAAGTCTCCCTCCGCTTTTACAGTATTGATGATTTCAGAAATGGTTTCAGCAAGGTTTACTGAATTGATCTGGGGCCTCTTCATAAGTTCCGGCCATTCTATTCTTGAAGGATTTTCAATTATTGCGTTCATAACTTTTTCTTTAAGAGATCATTTTTTCAATGGGCACCACCAAAATTCCCTGAGCTTCAAATTGCTTTAGTTTCTCGATCACTTCCCAAAAATCATTTTCGTTCACTACACTCTGTATACTACTCCAGCCGCTTTCTGCAAGAGGAACCACCGTTGGGCTTTTCATCCCCGGCAATAATGCGCAAATGTTTTTTAACTGGTGATCAGGCGCGTTCATCATAATATACTTATAATTTTTTGCGGCCTTAACTGCATTGATCCGGAGCAACAAATTATCAAGGATCTTCTTATTTTCTTCGTTTAGATTTTTATTGGCAACCAATACTGCCTGCGAATTTAAAATCACTTCTACCTCTTTGAGATTATTGGTAAATAATGTGCTTCCACTACTAACCAAATCACAAATAGCATCAGCCAAACCTATACCTGGCGCTATTTCTACCGAACCGCTGATCTCGTGTATATCAGCTTTTAAATTATTTTCATCTAAAAAATTTTGCAAAAGCACGGTATAAGATGTTGCAATTTTCAAGCCGTTCAAATCACTCACTGCTTTATATTCCATACTTTTTGGAACGGCAATGCTTAAACGGCAGCGTCCAAAACCCAATTTGCTTATTACATTCAAATCTTTTTCTTTTTCAAAAACGACATTTTCGCCAACAATACCAACATCCGCTACCTTATCAGAAACATATTGCGGAATATCATCATCACGGAGAAAATAGGCTTCTGCCGGAAAATTGAAAGCTGTCACTTTCAACTGCCGGTTGCCATTATTTAATTCAATGCCACATTCTTTTAAAAGTTGCACCGACTGCTCATACAATCTTCCTGATTTTTGAATCGCAATTTTTAGCATTTGTTATTTTTAAAAATGAAAAAGGCTCACTTTTCAGTAAGCCTTTTTAAAATATGATTATAACATACAATCCAAAATAGCTTACCCGTGAGGTAAAATATGATGATGATGTATGTGAATGTTTTGTTTCATTGAGAATGCAAAGTAAAGCATGAAAATTTATAGTAACAAAACTATTTTTATTAAATTTTTAAAAAGAATCTAAAGTTACTCCCAGGCCATATCCATCTGAATAAATAATTCTTCCATAGTCAAACTCAACACCTTTAGCCACATCTTCAGCCAACAGCAAAGGCCCATCCATATCCACATAATCCAACATGGGTAACAGTTGCGCAATCGCCCCGGTTCCTATTGAACTTTCATTCATACAACCCACCATCACTTTCATTCCAAATTCCCGGGCACTTTTGATCATTCGCAAGGCAGGTGTAATACCACTGCATTTGGTAAGCTTGATATTGATGCCATGAAAATAACCTTTGCATTTTTCAACATCATGTTCTGAAACACAACTTTCATCAGCAATTAACGGTAGAGGAGAATTTTCATACAAAAATTTCATTCCTTCCCAATCATCTTTTGCCAAAGGTTGTTCGATAAATTCAACTCCCAGGCCTGCAAGAATTTTTATTTTTTCCAAAGCTTCTTCAGCTTTCCATGCCGCATTGGCATCTATCCTGAAAACAGAATCTGTATTTTTTCGCAATGCCTCCATAATCTCAATATCTTTATCTGTTCCCAGTTTTATTTTATAGATCGGCCACGGCGTTTCTTCTATTTTGGCTACCATTTTATCGATGCTATCAATGCCAATGGTAATATCAGTAAGAGGATTGTTTGAAATGTCAAGCCCCCACAATTCATACAGTTGTTTGCGTTTCATCTTTCCATAGATGTCCCATGCAGCAAGGTCTAAAGCACAAACCAGGAAAGGATCGCGGGGAATGAGATGATGCAAATAATGCCAGTATCTTTCAGGTTCCGTAAAAGAAAATTTTTCGATCATTTTCTTTTTTTCCTCAATATCGGCTATCATTTGATCAACCGAAATATTGTAATAAGGAATTGCCGGGGCTTCACCGTAACCTTTGATACCAAAAAAATCCAGCTCAACCAATAATGCTGGTTGATGAGTTTTGGTTCCTTTTGAAATGGTAAACGGATGCTTAAATTTTAAATTTGATTTCTTATATTCAATTTTCATGTTTAAACAGCATTAGATTTAACGGCCACTATCTATTATGTAATCTTTTAATTCCCCGTTAAATTCTTTTTCCTTTATTAAATCTTCAAGGTTTAAATGCATCCTGTAATGCCAGTAATGGTTAGGTTCAGAAGGAATATTGATCCTTTCCTCCCGGGGATCTTCAATGCGAAATTTTTCATTCATTCCCAACAGATCTGCCAGTTGAAAAATACTCCACATGGCCGGAGAATATAAATGTTGTAAAATTATTTTTTTACTGATCCAATCCTCACAGGTTTGCGGAGCTTCTCCATATTGCCCAAGCATATAATTATAAAATCTTTGTGTTCTCTCTCTGTCTTCTTCCCACCATTCGCGAATCATGCTCATATCGTGAGTGGAAGGCATTACTACTGACAGGTACGGAGCATCATTGGGATGGAAAAATTCATTTCCCTGTGATTTAGGCATTCTTTCAATTTCAAGGCCAAGAATTCCAAGCTGGTTCATTACATCAGGCACACACGGAGGCACCATACCCAGGTCTTCTCCACAAACAAGCATGTTGGTATTTCTCTTTAGAGAAGGCAGTTTTTTCATTCCTTCTTTTTTCCAAAAATCATTTTGCCGATGGTAGAAATAATCAATGTAAAAATGCCAGAGAGCGCTTTTTGTATGATCATCCAGCATCTGAAAAGAGGAAGTTTTATCGATAGATATTCTGAAATGGTATTTTTGTCCCCAGAATTTTCTGCATCAAAAAGAATTACATTGCTGATAAGGTAAAACAATCCTTTCTTTAAATCATCATCATTGCTTTTCTTCAATGTTTTCACAACTTTCGATTGTGTATTTACAAATTCTTTCAAAGCATATCTGTCTTCAGAAATCAATTCAAGATAATTTTCTTTTACTTCATTAGCTCGTTCCTTAAAAATATTTTCTATAACCGCCCGGGTGATAAAAGGCTTACAATAACGGTCATGGTCAAACGCAATATGACGCTGATAAAATTCTGAAATATCAACAGGAATGGCCGGTACAAATCTGCCCATTACTCCTTCCACGGATTCAAGGGGAATGCTCCATATCCTGAAGAAACCAAGTATGTGATCAATCCTGAAAGCATCAAAATAATTACTCATCTGGTCGAAACGGCGGCGCCACCAGTTGTATTTATCCTTGCTCATATTCTCCCAGTTGTAAGTAGGAAAACCCCAGTTCTGGCCTTTAACCGCGAAATCATCAGGGGGAGCACCCGCCTGTTCATTCATATTATACAATGAAGGGTCAACCCAGGTATCGGAGCCATGCCTGGATACACCAATGGGAATATCTCCTTTCAAAATTATGTTTTGTTTGTGAGCATAATCAGCCACTTCTTTCAACTGGCAGTGCAGATGGTATTGAACATAATAGAAAAACAAAATGTCATCATAATGTTTTTGAGAAGGTGCTACAAATTTTTGTATCGCCTGTTCATTGTACTTTTTGTTGCTTTTCCATTTTGATGAATCCGGCGTTTTATATTTATCGCGCAGGAAACTGTATGCTGCATAAGGAACCAGCCAGTGCCTGTTCAATTCAAAAAATTCAAAATAGTCAATATTATTCCTGAAATCTTTTTTTCCGGCATCAAACAATTCCCTGAGCGCAGCAAGTTTAAATTTCATCACTTGCTCATAATCAAATTTATCAAGGCCATTTAATTGTTTTTGTTTCCGCTTCAGTGGTTTTATAATAGCTGCAAATTCCTTTCCGGCTACTTTTTCCAGGTTAATATAAACCGGATGTAATGCGAAAGCGGAAATAGCAGAATAAGGATAGGAATCGTGCCATGTATGATTTGTAATAGTATCATTTACGGGAAGCAACTGGATAAGTTTGATCCCGCATTGGCTGGCCCAGTCTATCAATAATTTAATATCAGAAAACTCTCCAACACCAAAACTTTTTTTGCTTCTTAAAGAGAAAACAGGAATTGATACACCCGCTCCTTTCCATAGCGCCGGCTGGTAATTTATAAACCCGTCATTTAAAATGGTGACTGAATTTTGTGGTTCTTCCAAATTCCTTATAAGCCGGTTTTCTCCTGATTCAAAACATACCATTTTTTTTTCAATGATATTATAAATCCCATATTTATAAGTAGCGGGCCATTCGTTTTCATCCAAAAAGATTTTCGTGGAATACCAATTGTCGTGTGGTTCCAAAAGAATAGGGTTTTGAAAGTCCCAGTTTTTTAAATGAGTAGTGGAGCCACACAAACAAAGAGTTTCGCCCGGTTGCAAAATGGGTGATTTAACCCTGAAAATATGGGTATATTTTTTGGGAGATGAGATTTTCAATTTTGTTACCGGTGGCAGGAGTATTTTTTTAAAAGCGTTGGTGAAAAAAACATTCCATAAATTTCCTGCGCTGTTCCATGTATCAAAAACTGAATAAGCTGTTTGTTTTTTTTGTGAAAGATCAATTAAACGATCTTCTTCCCCATCAAATATTTCATTTCCCCTTGTATCTTTCAATATGTATTTGTAATGAATTTCATCATCAAAATCATCCGGAAAATCTATCGTAACCATCCAGAAATCGTTATCATACCACCGAAGACGCACCGCATTTTCAGGTTTATTATCTCCTAAATATTTATTATTTCCTATAATAAATATTTCTTCCCCCATTACGGTATAGTATCTTAAATAAAAACTGATCTTCATTATCTTAATATTTTAAAGCGGCAATTTACCGCTTTGATGTGATGTAAAAAATACACAATTAAATTTTTAAAGGCTGGTCAATGACAGTGAAGCAACAAATAACGGAAGTTTTTATTTTAAGAAAACCCTACCAAAATCCAACTTCACTAAACATAATCAGCCGATTAATTTGCATTTCTTTAAATAAAATAAAAAATTGCAACCATTTACTATTATGTCACGTATTGCATTTTGAAGCGAAGTAAATAAAAAAAGTGAACTTTAGGGTGAATGATTATTTACTTAGTTTTTTATAGCCATATTCATTTACCAAGCCTTGTATTTGGAAAAAACTGAAGACATATTAAAAGGGTGCAGGAAAGGAGACCGCAAATGCCAAAAATTACTTTACGATAAGTATTATGAATTTGCGTTAAAGATTGTCTTCAGGTATATTTATAACTATGAAGAGGCAACAGAAATAACCAACGATGGCTTTGTAAAATTCTTTTTAAAAATAGAAAAATTCATTTCCGACAAGGAAGGTGATATTGAAAAAATGATTGGCGGCTGGATAAAGAGAATCATGGTGAATTGTGCTATAGATCTGTTACGGACAAAAATGCTTTTGCCTGAAATAGGAGGAATACCAGATCGGGTTTGGAACTTTGAATCAAAAGTTGCTTCTGCTGAACAATTAATGATTTATAAAGAATTAATAACGCTTGTAAAAAAACTTCCACCAAAATACAGAATTGTTTTTAACATGTATGTAATAGATGGCTACAAACATATAGAGATATCCGAAGTGCTTGGAATTCCAGTGGGCACGAGTAAATCAAATTTGACACGTGCCAGGGCATTGATGCAAACTTTTATCAATCAAAAAGAATCTCTTTCAGAATGCAGAATTTAGACAACGATATGGATGAATTGTTCAGAAGAGCAGCAGAAAAATATCCTTTGGATGTTAAAGGCGGCGCATGGGATAAAGTTGAAAAAAAACTTTCTGTTCCATTTTCTGATAATGTTTCTGATAATAAAAAAGCGAAATCAGGAAATATTTTTAATTCCAAATCGAAATTATTTTTTCTTCTTCTCCTGCTTTTTTTGATAACCAGTTTTTCTGTCTTCATGCTTTCATCCGGAAATCAAAAATCAGGGATTAAAACAGCAAATGAAACCCGGCAAAAGGAGCCAGAAAAAGAAAAGTTTTTTATCAAAGACAAGCACTTTCAAAAATCTCAGATTAAGCCAAAGCCAGGAGATGCTTTTCCAAACCGCACAAAAAAACTGACAGTTTCAGCGAAAGAAAAAAATTATAATTCTGATGGGAATAGAAAACGTAACAATAATAAAATATTACTTGAAAAAAATGCAAGCGTAATTCAATCAAAAGATGATTACTTAAAGAATGGAACAATAAGCTACGAACCGGGCGGCCAAGAGGGTCTAAATGATAAAACAGAAAATGAGATTCTAACAAAAACAGAAAATCTTTTAGATTATAATCCCAAAAAAGAAAGTGCAGAAAATCTGGAAAACGATTCAACTTCTAATACAAAAAAAGCGGCTGAGGCACCGAAAAATATCTCAAAACAAAAAAATTTTTACCTTGGCTTTACGGCAGATGCTGACTTCAACAAAGTGAAAACCACCTCATTTGAAGGACCGGCTTTTGGTTTCGGATTGATGGCAGGCTATCAGTTACACAGAAGGTTTTTTATAGAAACAGGATTGACCTGGTTTCAAAAAAACTATTACAGCTTAGGAAATGCTTTTTATGAAAAAGGCGTTTCAATGCCCCAGGGAATGGTTATTAATAATCTGAAAAGCAAAGCTAAAATTTTGGAAATCCCTTTAAAAGCAGGCTACTTTTTTTATGAAGGGAAGAAGAATAAATGGTTTGTAGCTACAGGCGCCTCCGCTTATGTAATGATGAATGAACAAAACAGCTATAATGTTACTATGAACGGAACGCCTGAAAAAATGAATGGTGTATATCCCAAAAATACGACAAACCTTCCTGCTGTAATATTTATAAGCTCCGGATTACAACAAAACATAACTAATTCATTAAAAATAAATATTGAACCATATTTAAAATTGCCCATAACAGGAATAGGAGTTGGAAAATTACCGGTTACAAGCGCCGGAATTCAAATCGGTATTTCGCGAAATTTCAAATAATCAAACGCTGTGGCAAATACTACTACAAAAGATTTAGTACATATTATCAGGCGCAAACAATGAATTTTAAAACACTTGAGAAAAATTACTTTCAAATTTCAGGCTCCATGATAATGGCATCTCCTTTTTTTTAAAATCCGGTGGTTTTTTATTTTAAAGAACTTTTTTTATTATTTTTTTCATGCCGGAACATACTACTCCTTTGATTTTGCCCCATTATTGATTTTACGCCGCCAGTTTTATTTTTTGTTTTGGTGCCTCCTGCATCTTTTTTACCATTTGCATGGCATTGCAAGTGAGCAAGCTAAAAAATATCCAGGCTTGTTCATTTTTCTTTGTCCTTGCTTTTATTTTATTCATCTGAAAATGATTCTTTTCATTACCAAAGCTTCCTTCTAAAACGGTACTTCGTAGTTTACCCAGTATAAAACGCATCTGGCTTTTTTGCTCTTTTAATTTCCCTTCTTTTCCCTTGGCCACAAAGCTTGTGGCAATATTATTTGTGGTGCAATACTTCCTGTTTTCATTAGTGGCATAAATGGCATCAGCGCCTATTTGATAACAGTGACCGAAATAACGTCGTTGCAGATGAATAGTGCTCTGCAGATGAGTGCCTTCATTAAAGTTATCATAACTGAGATGTTCGATAAAACTAATACCATCAACTAAAAGCATATTTACTTTGGCACCAAACTCTACCGGCTTAACCTCTTTGCCACGGATGATAGGGCGTACATAAGGCTTGTGAAGCGATACAATCCTGTCGGCTACTTTTGCCTGCTTGCCAAAGTGTAATTGCCATTGTTGTTCTTTTAGTTGTTTAATAGTGCCAAGCCGCTTATGGTTAGCTCCACTTATCACTACAGGATATTTTTCTTCTAGGTTCTCCAATTGATCAAGAAGGCGTTGCAGATATTTAAGCAGCATTTTACACATTTTCTTACTCTGCCTTTTACTTTTCTTTCTTCGTTTGGAAAATGACAAATATTGTTTTTTACGCTTTTCATGATTGATCCGGGTATTGCGGATTTTTACCTTTTTTCTGGCTGTCTTTATTATCTGAAATACATCACAGCAACTCTTCCACAGCAGCTTTGCATCCGTAGGGTATTCGATATAGCTCTCATATACAGTGGCATCGGTAAAGCCCGTATGCGTATGTTTCATGTAAGGCTTCCAGTGCTCAACACAATCCATTTGCAGCTTATCAATATCAAGGTGCTGCCCAAGATAGCTACGCCAGCGGCCCACAATATCCTTATCCTTTATTTGCTCATTGTGCAACAACAGGATGCCACAAAACATTTGCATCTGCCAATTGCCATTTATTTGTTCCACCAGTAAAGCATCACTGCAGCGGTAATAAGATTTAAGAATTTGCAAAGCAATACCGCCCTTCACATCAAACCATGGTTTACAGCCCTTACCATCGATAGCTTGTTTAGGCTTTGGGATATGCTCTACGAATAAATCGAAAGGAATGGCCTTATAAAGTTCTCCTAACGGGGTGTTATAAAATGCCTGCAACTGGATGTCAGCAGGCTGCTCAAATAATAAATTGCGGTACATTTGGGTTCTCTTTGATATGCCCCGTTTTGTGCATTTTTTATGCCATTTCGGGGTTTTTCTTACAGAAAATATCCACAAAACATAGGCCCAGTGTGGATTACGTAATTATATGGAAACCCTATTTAAAACAAATGGGCCGCTTTAAAAGACGGCCCTTATTTGTTTTATTCAATTTATCTTATTTCACTTCTTCAAATTCCGCATCTGTTACGTTATCGCCGCCTGCGTTTGCATCAGCGTTTGGCTCTTGTCCCTGTTCGGCATTAGGCTGGCCATTTCCATCCTGTGGCTGTCCTTGGGTTGATTTGTACATTTCTTCACTCGCCGTAGTCCATGCCGCATTTAATTCAGCAGTGGCTGAGTCCACTTCAGCTAATATTTTGACTCTTATGCGCCTCTTTTAATTTAGTTAATGCAGATTCAATCGGTGCTTTTTTATCAGCAGAAATCTTTTCGCCAAATTCCTTTAATTGTTTTTCTGTCTGAAAGATAAGACTATCAGCCTGGTTCATTTTATCTACTTTTTCTCTTTCCGCCTTATCTGTCGCTTCATTGGCTTTTGCTTCAGTTTTCATTTTTTCAATTTCTTCTTTGCTAAGTCCACTACCTGCTTCAATTCTTATATTGTGAGATTTGCCGGTTCCTTTATCTTTTGCAGACACATTCAAAATACCATTGGCGTCAATATCAAAAGTAACTTCTACCTGAGGGACACCGCGGGGAGCCGGTGGAATACCATCGAGGTTAAAAGTTCCAAGGCTCTTATTTTGTGAAGCCATGGGGCGTTCGCCCTGGAGCACGTGAATCTGTACCCCCGGTTGGTTATCGCTCGCTGTAGAAAATACTTCCGTCTTCTTTGTAGGAATCGTTGTGTTGGAATCAATCAATCTTGTCATCACACCTCCCATGGTTTCAATACCCAAAGAAAGAGGAGTTACATCTAATAATAACACATCTTTTACCTCTCCTGTCAAAACTCCACCCTGGATAGCTGCACCAATCGCAACCACTTCGTCCGGATTTACACCCTTATGTGGTTTTTTTCCGAAGAAATTTTCAACCAATTCCTGTACTTTAGGAATACGGGTAGAACCACCCACCAGGATTACTTCATTAATATCGTTCTTGCTTAAACCGGCATCTTTCAGCGCCGCTTCACAAGGTTTTAAACAACGGCTGAAAAGTTCATCCGCCAATTTTTCAAAATGTGAACGGGTTAATTTTTTTACCAAATGTTTTGGAACGCCATCTACTGCAGTGATATAAGGAAGATTAATTTCTGTTTCGGTAGAAGATGATAATTCAATTTTCGCTTTTTCTGCAGCTTCTTTCAAACGCTGCCAGCTCATGGGGTCTTTATGAAGATCGATAGCTTCATCTTTTTTAAATTCCCCTGCCAGCCAATCCATAATCACTTTATCAAAATCATCGCCACCCAAATGCGTGTCACCATTAGTAGATTTTACTTCAAAAACGCCGTCCCCTAATTCAAGAATAGAAATATCAAAAGTTCCACCTCCTAAATCAAACACAGCAATTTTCTGATCTACGCTTTTTTTATCAAGGCCATAAGCCAACGCTGCTGCTGTAGGCTCGTTGATGATACGCCTAACTTTAAGTCCCGCAATTTCACCAGCTTCTTTTGTTGCTTGCCTTTGCGAGTCATTAAAATAAGCCGGAACTGTAATTACAGCTTCAGAAACTTCCTGGCCCAGGTAATCCTCAGCCGTTTTTTTCATCTTCTGAAGAATCATTGCAGATATTTCCTGTGGCGTATATTGTCTTGCTTCTATGTCAATTCTAACGGTATCATTGTCACCTTTTACCAGTTTATAACTTTGGTGTGAAGCTTCTGTAGTCACCTCATCCCACTTGTGCCCCATAAAACGCTTCACACTCATGATTGTATTTTGTGGATTGGTGATCGCCTGACGCTTTGCAGGATCCCCCACTTTGCGCTCACCATTTTTCAAAAATGCAACTACTGAAGGCGTTGTGCGGCGGCCTTCGTCATTGGGTATTACTACCGGTTCATTTCCTTCCATTACTGCCACGCAACTGTTAGTAGTTCCGAGGTCAATACCTATAATCTTTGCCATAACTTGTAATTTTATTTTTATTAGTTGAACAATTTATGACAAGGTTTATGCCAACAGAAGAAAAGTGCAAAAATGGCAGTATCTAAATGTTCTGCTTCTAATTGCCATCATATGGACAAGTGATGAGTATCATAATTAAAGCAATCCAATTGAAATAAATTTGAGAAAAAGTAATCTCATGCTTATAAAAAAATTCAACCATATCCACATTTCAGATGTCCCTTCTGTTGGTGGAAAAAATGCTTCATTAGGCGAGATGTTCAATGAACTTTCTTCACAGGGAATTGCAATACCCAACGGATTTGCAACAACCGCTTCGGCATTCCGGTATTTTTTAGACTATAATTCCATTACCACTCCCCTAAAAAAATTGCTCGACACGCTCGATACCAAAACTTTCAAAAATCTGAAAGAGATCGGTGCAAAGGCAAGAAGCACCATTGAAAATGCGAACATACCGAATGATCTTTCGAAAGAAATAATCAATGCATATAAAGAATTATGCGACAACAATTATTTTGCAGTGGCAGTAAGAAGCAGTGCCACCGCTGAGGACCTGCCGCAAGCCAGTTTTGCAGGGCAGCATGAAAGCTATCTCAATATAAAAGGTGAAAACGAATTGCTGAAAGCAATACAACGGTGTTATGCTTCTTTGTATACAGACAGAGCCATTAAATATCGGGAAGACAATGGCTTTGCCCATGAAAAAGTTGCACTTTCTGTTGGCGTACAAAAAATGGTGCGAAGTGATAAAGCCTGTTCCGGCGTGGCTTTTACGCTGGAGCCTGAATCGGGTTTTAGAAATGTAATTCATATTGCCGGCGTATGGGGACTGGGAGAAAACATGGTACAAGGAACGGTAAATCCCGATGAATTCCTGGTTTTTAAACCCACATTGGAGCAAGGGAAAAATGCGATCATTCAAAAAAGAATGGGCGACAAAAGCAAAATCATGATCTATACTGAAGACGAAGAGCACCCTGTGATAAATATTGACACCCCTGAAGAAAAAAAGAACCAATATGTTTTAAATAATTCAGAAATAGAACTTCTTGCAAAATGGGCTTCAGTAATAGAAAAGCATTATAACAAGCCAATGGATATTGAGTGGGCAAAGGATGGAATTACCAATGAGTTTTTTATTATCCAGGCAAGGCCTGAAACTGTGCATTCCCAGATCAATCCTTTACTGATAAAAGAATATCAATTGCTCGAAAAAGGCAAACTGCTTGCGTCAGGCGAAGCAATAGGAAATAAGATCGCCTGTGGAATTGCGCGTATACTTGAATCTCCGGAAGATTCTGACAAATTAAAACCCGGAGAAATTGTAGTAACCGATCTTACCAGTCCCGACTGGGACCCGATCCTGAAAAATGCCGGAGCTATTGTTACCAATAAAGGTGGACGCACCAGCCATGCCTCTATTGTGGCGAGGGAAATTGGCGCTCCTGCGATAGTTGGTTGCGGCGATGCTACGTCTAAAATAAAAGATGGTGAAATGATCACCGTTTCGTGTTGTGAAGGAAAAGAAGGTTTTATTTATGAAGGGGAATTAAAGTTTGTTACCAAAGAACTCGACTTCACTGAAATCGAATTGCCGAAAAAAACAAAAGTGATGATGATCGTTGGTGATCCTGAGAAAGCGTTTAAATTTTCTTTTTATCCGAATGATGGTGTTGGATTAATGCGGTTGGAGTTCATCATCACCAATGCCATTCAAATTCACCCGATGGCGCTGGTAAAGTTTGATGAACTAAAAGATGAAAAAGTAAAGGAACAAATTGAACAAATTACTCACCATTATCCCGACAAGGAAAAATATTTTACAGAGAAACTGGCAGAAGCTGTAGCAACTACTGCTGCCGCATTCTATCCAAAAGAAGTGATTGTAAGAATGAGCGATTTTAAAACAAATGAATATGCGAGTTTGCTGGGAGGAAAAGATTTTGAACCATTAGAAGAAAATCCAATGCTTGGTTTCCGTGGCGCATCGCGGTATTATAACGATCGTTATAAGAACGGGTTCAGGCTTGAATGTGAGGCGATTAAAAAAGTGAGAGATGAAATGGGACTCACCAATATAAAAGTGATGATTCCTTTTTGCAGAACGGTTGAAGAAGGGAAAAAAGTAGTGGAAGTAATGAAGAATTTCGGGCTCGAACAGGGTGTGAATGGACTTGAGATTTATGTAATGGCTGAAATCCCCAACAATGTTTTCTTAGCAGAAAAATTTGCGGAAATATTTGATGGTTTCTCCATCGGTTCTAACGACCTAACGCAATTGATACTGGGTATCGACCGCGATTCCGCTATCATTTCCGGCCTCTTCAGTGAACAAGATGAAGGCGTAAAACAACAAATCGTTGTAATGATTAAGAAAGCAAAAAAAGCAGGTGCGAAAATCGGTTTATGCGGACAAGCACCGAGCGATTTTCCTGAGTTTGCACAATTTTTAGTGGCAGAACATATTGACAGTATTTCTTTCAATCCGGATGCCATTTTGAAAGGAATTGAAAATATAAATCATGCTGAAAAAAGTCTGCTTAAAGAAAATTTATCTAAAGAAAAAATTACCGATACGATGATCATCATTTAAAAAAAACGAAAAGGTATATGCCTGCCATTGTAACCATCACTTTTAATCCTGCTATTGATAAATGTACCACCATCAGCAATTATGCGACTTAAAAATCCACCGCCTTAAAGAAGAAATAACCGGATATGAAGTTGAAAGAGGGGCAAAGATCCTGATCAAAAAAGGAAGATGTAAAGTAATTGTTGTTTTCACTGGATGCTAACGGCGCTATGTTGGTACGAAAAACCCATCATATCATTCCTCCTCCTGCCAAAAAGAGCAGTACTGTAGGTCCGGGCGACAGCATGCTTGCAGGTATTGTATTAAGTTTATCAGAAAAAAATCGCTGCCGGAGGCGGTTCAATATGGAGCGCATGTGGCACTGCTGCTTCTATAACCCATAGAACAAACTTTACCGCTTAAGCGATGCTGAAAAACTGTATTCAGAAATCCGTAATCAACAAAGTATTTATTAAAAAAACTTACAGCAAACAAACATTAAAAGGTGATTTGCATTTTACTTTATAAAGAAAGCCGGATAAAAATACGGCTTTGATTTAATACTATATATTATGAAAAGACCGCTGTAAAACTATTGGCTCAACCCATAAAAAAATATGATCATAATCATTTAAACACCTGAGGTAAATCAGAATCAGAGCAAATTACAATTATGATTTTTGAAAGATTTTTCTAAGTGAATGTTATTTTGACACAAGTTCACTGACCCAAAACAGTTTCATAAAAAGCTGTACCAATAATCTGTTCATGCTTAAAAAAGATTTCGTGAAAAAGTTTGATACCATAATTGAAATTATTTACTGGCTTTCTCTTTTGCTAATATTATCGTTACTGATTTACGTCTTTTTTATTTTGTATATTTAAGAAAACATTCTCCAGAATTTTGCTATTCATTCTTGTAGAGTAATGCGGAAAGAAAAATACCTTTAATTAAAATATCAATCATGATTAAATCAAAAAATTGGTGGCTGATTACAATCAAAGGATTGATTTTTATTTTCCTTGGATTCTATGTTTTAAAATTCCCTGTAAGCGGAATGCTTGGGCTGATTGTTTATGGCAGCATTTCTTTATTTATTTCAGGAATGATATTAGCAACGTTTGCGATCATCACGCGAAAAGTGCATCACGGCTGGGGTTGGCAAATGGCCGAAGGCTTGGTTGATATTTTTTTTGCGGTTATTCTTCTTTTAAATATCGGGTTAACAGCAATTACGCTCCCCTATATCTTTGCCTTTTATGGAATGCTTACCGGCATTTTCTGGATCCTTCAATCTGTGTTTTTCAGGAACAACCAATATAAATTTTGGGCCGTGGTTCTCATTGCCGGCTTACTAAGTTCACTGGTAGGCATACTTATATTTTTAAGGCCAATTATTGCATCACTAACCATTGTTGCCATAATTGGTATCATGTTTATTGTGCAGGGATTTTTTCTAATGCTGTTTTCTTTTGAGATAAGCCGCGCAAATAAAGTGTCTGTTAAAGAATCTTTGAAGGAATAAAAATTCAACCGTTAAATATAAGGTGTGGCCGTTTCAAACTCGTGTTAATAGATTCATTGTCACTATTGAATCATTGCCACGATTTTATCGATTGGAATAGTATTAGCAAATAATAAAATTTTATTTTCATCCATCCCTTTTCCTGTTACCGTTATTAAGGCACTTTTCAGGGGGATTTGCAAAGTGTAGTTTGAACTGCCGTCTGTATTTTCTCCATCTTTTTCCAACCTTGATTTATAGCCATTCACCTTAACTACTTTGGTGGTTGAATTTCGCATCATGCCTCCTAATAAAGGCATATTCAAAAAGGAATTTAAGGTAGCTATCATGGGCGAATTGCTGATAATTTCTATATCTGAACCATTATTACCATATTGACGATGAACGGTGGCGCCGACAAATCCCACATTTGCCGCAACCTGGTCTACTTTTTCATCCGCATTAACACCATTAAAATCCTTTGGAAGGATATCTAATATTTCTTTGCCTACTATCATATCTATTTCCTGAATCGCCTGTTCCAGTGAGAAGTGTGCATCTGCTAAATCTCCGGAAGTATAAGAAGCTTTTGCAGCAGTAATATCTTTTGCAAACTCCTGAGCATGTACTACTGCCGCGGTAAACAAAATAGATATCATCATTAAAAAATACTTTTTCATGTCGTTTTTTTTATTTTTCTCCTAATGATTTTTTTATGTCTGCAATATTAAATTTATTGGCGGCTGACATCACTTCATCTTCATTGGCAAAGTTTATATCTTCCCAAACTACCATGGAACTCTGTCCAACAGGAACAATAAGTGAGTACCCTTTGTCTTCCTCGAAAGTAATAAGAGCTTTATTTCCCTGAACTTTTACTTGTTTGGCATTCTGGTCATTATTATTTGCCTGCACCGCGTATGCATTATTAAAATAAGCATTTACCAGGCCTGTGTAGATTAAATTATTTCCAATAGTAAGTGTCATTTGTTTGTCTTTCCCATCGCTATAGATCCTTTGAATAGTTAGATTATTCCAACCCCATTGTGTACTCATTACCTTATCCTGTGATGTATCTGCCGCTAAACCATCAACTGATCCTGGAAGTGATTTTAATAATTGGCGTCCTAATTGAAGTTCTATACCTATTAAGGCTTGTTGTACCGCATACCTGGCATCGCTATAGCTTTTGGTTTCAAACGATTTGCCGGCATCATCCATAGCGGAGATCACATCTGGCGGTTCTGTATTTTTTAGACCTGCTCCCTTGGTATTGCCTGGCTTTGAAGAGTTGTTACCTGTTGGGGTACTGTTTCCTACTGAACCAGCGCCAATTTGGTCATCGACTTTTTTATCGATTTTTTTATCCAAAACGTTGTTAGCCTTCTCCTTCAATTTTTTTAGCAATTGGCCATTGGATGAAACAGGGTAACAAAGAATACATCCAAGAATCAGCATGAAGACAAAGCGTTTCATTTGAATTGTTGTTTAAATTAAAAAGACAAAAGACAATAACAATCTGATGGCAGAATAAAGCGAACGATCTTTATAGAATTGGATAGATGGAACGTAAATTTAATAAGATTTTTTCAATAATTTACAACGAAGATTTATGCCTTTTTTCGCAAGAGAAAGTTTTTTTGTAAAAAAAGCTTTGCACAATTGAAGTTAAATAACCCATTATCCACACAATTTTCTGTTTGTGAGATTTAAAATATTGCTGTTGATCAGCAAGGCAGACAAGCAATAAAGCAATTTTTTATTTTGCTGTATAGCCACCATCGATCACCAACTCACTGCCTGTTACAAATTTCGATTCATCAGAAACCAGGTAAAGAATTCCGTAAGCGATATCAATTGGCTCGCCGATATGGCCCAATGGATGCAAACTATTCAATTGATCAAAAAAGCCGGGAACATCTTTACCAAAATTTTCCACCATTGGTGTCAAAATAAATCCCGGGTGAACAGAATTAACGCGAATTTTATTTTTTGCATAAGCTATGGCATCATTTTTCGCCATCAGCCTTACCGCACCTTTTGAAGCATGATATGGAGGCGCATCGCCGGCACCAATCAATCCATAAATGGAAGATAAATTCACGATGCTGCCGCTTCCATTTTTAAGCATATGCTGAACCGCGTACTTGGTGCAAAAGAAAACGCCTTTTACATTTACAGCCATTAACATCATCCCACTCTTTTTCGGTTATTTCATGCGTAGGTTTATTTGCTCCTGAAATTCCTGCATTATTTACAGAAGCATCCAATTTGCCAAAAGCCTTTACAACATCAGCATACACTTGATCTACTTCTTTTTCATCGGTAACGTTTAAATGCCAGTATTTGGCTACTCCGCCTGATTTATTAATTTCCTCAGCCAGTTTTTCACCTTCTTCGTCAAGGACATCTGTGATGGCCACTTTAGCGCCTTCTTTTGCCAGTAAAATGCAGGTTTCTCTTCCTATTCCCAAAGCCCCTCCTGTTACCAACACTACTTTATTTTCTATTCTTTTCATGATTCTTGAATATTTAAGTTTTAAATCATATTTACTCCAAAGTTCCCTAATAAAGCTATCATTCGAAATGATTTGTATCAGGCTGAGGGTTGCGTTCTATCAATTTTGATTCTGAAGCTCTCGTATAACTATTACGCTCAAACGAAAATAATTCACCGAAATCAGGCATAAAGGGTTTTTAAAAACTGAAAAACAACTTGTTTTTATTAAATTTCAATTATTAGAAAAATGCAGACCACAAATGCTTTGCCGTTTCATCTGAATTACATGAGTGTTTTTCACTGGTACGGGTTAATGAACCGGCTTTTTTATTCGATTAAAATCATTAAAAAAAATGATTGTGATCATTTTCCTCGTTAGGTTAATCCCTTATAAATTGCAGTAAACAAATAATAACCGATGAAAAAGTTTTTAGCAGTTTTTGATGGTTACAAAATGTCTATGAGCACATTGCAGTATTCAATAGAGTTGGCAAAGCTCGAAGAAGCACATCTTGTGGGTGTTTTTTTAGATGAATTTATTTACCACACCTACAGTGTATATGAAATATTGACGAAGGAAAAAAACGCCGAAAAGGAGTTGAAAAAACTGGATGAAAAAGATAAAAAATTACGGGATGAGGCAGTGCTGCAATTTGAAAAAGCTTGTAACAAAGCGGGCATACACTTTTCTATTCACAGGGATGAAAACCTGGCGTTACAGGAATTGAAAGAGGAAAGCATGTTTGCGGACCTTGTTATCATTAATGAAAACGAAACATTTACCCGTTACAAAGAAAAAATTCCGGGTCGGTTTATAAAAGATCTACTCGGAGATGTTCAATGCCCTGTATTAGTAGTACCCAGCTTTGTATAAAGAGATTGATAAAATTTTATTGCTGTATGATGGAGGCCCTTCCTCTTTGTATGCCATCAAAATGTTCAGCTATCTTCTTAGCCACCTGAAATCTCTTCCTATTGAAGTGTATACAGTAAAAGAAAATTATATGGCGACACTGCGGCTGCCCGGAAATAAAAGGATGAGAGAGTTTATTAAATGGCATTTTCCAAAAGCCAAAGTTACCGTTGAAAGAGGAATAGCGGAAGAGCAGGTGCCGGGCTACCTGCGAAATCACAAAGAAAATGAATTAGTAATACTGGGAGCTTACCGTCGTGGCGAACTTTCGCGCTGGTTCAAAACCAGTATGGCTGATATTTTAATGAAAGAAATCGATACACCGTTGTTCATCGCGCATAATAAATAAGTCCATTTGTTCATCCTGATAATATTACAATCATGATCACACTTCCAGAAATTGAAATCGACAACCCGGGACTGTCAGAGATTGACGCCGGCATTTATTCTTTTGGTTTGGTAATTCCATTTCAACCTTCTATCGTTGATATGAGCACGATAAAAGGAATATTGAATTACACGCTTGGAAGTAGTGCAGGTAAAGCTTGAAGTAAATTATGAACCCGGGGAAATAAAAGTTGTAACTGAGCGGCTGAAAAGAATATTCAGCAAATTGAATTATAATTCTCACCGTAAAAGTGTAGCAATAATTATTGAAGGCGAAGAAGAGAAAATTATTTACCTGAATTACAGTGGCAAACCGGTTGTTTTTTTCAATGATCCATTTTCTCTTTTGGATCTTGTTGCTGATTCTGTAAGAAATCCGGAATTTGAAATATTGGTATTCAACCAGGAAGGTGCTGAATTGTATGAATATTTCAATAATTCGCTGCATAAAGTGTTTGCACAAAAAGAAGACTCATGTATTGAGCAAAAAAAACGGTAGCAGAATGCCTTTTGCAAAGAATTTCAAATATCATCAAATTAGTCAACAACAAAAATGACAAACCGATATTTCATTTTTTCGGAAAATGAACAGCAAACCAACAAATTTTGCAAATTATTTCCCTATAGGGAAATCGTATTTAAAATAAATACTTCTTCAACGGAAGATGAAGATATGCCTTCAGAAATGAAAACACTGGCCGCAAAAATCATCAGCCAGTGGGACCATTGGCATTCAAGATTAGTAAAAGGACAAATCACGATCGCTAAAAGATCCAATATTCTTTTTAGTCATCTTGAAAAGGTAACAAAAGCACTGGAACATAGTAATGACGGCCTTTTACTTATTGATAGTTTTATGAAAGAAGAAATCCATAAAACATTATTAACCGAAATACTTTTTGTAGCCACGAAAAAACTCACAGACGAAATTGAAAAGTTTTTAGCAAGAGGAAACAGGATTGAAATTACTGAAGGAGGACTGTTGGAAAATTTCGGTGGTATTGCATTGATCAAAGAAAATCAATCAAAATTTCAATCATATCGTGAAACCGGGAATTTCAAAGAAGAAGATTTTATGACTTAAATAGAATGTTATGATACGGATTTTAGTACCTACCGATTTTTCATCACACCGCCGAGAGAGCTTTTCGTTTTGCAGCGGAACTGGCTTCTAAAACCAAAGGGACTATCATTCTTTTTCATGTAAATGAAAAGGAAGAAATCTACCTATTTCGATTCCAGTTGAAAAAAAGAAGGAATACCAACATACAGATGGAAACAACACAATTGAAGCGGCTTCAACGTTTAAAAAAGAAACTGGTAAGCCCTGAAATGAATGTTGTAGTTTCTACAATTATTTCGCAGCCACCTGTCGTTAATAACATTCTTTCATTTGCAAAACAAAACCAGGTTGAATTGATCATAATGGGAACACAGGGTGCCTCCGGATTTAAAAAAACAATTGTCGGGAAGCACTACTTCGCAAATTATTGAAAATCGAACATTCCCGTGCTGGTCGTTCCTGAAAAATATGAATGGAAAGATCCCAAAGAGATCGTTTTTGCAACTAATTATCATTGTGAAGACAGGCCCGCACTTTCGTTCACGCTTTCTAGTAGCAAAAGTTTTTAATGCAGATGTTACTGTTTTGCATGTTAACACATGATAATATTGAAAAAGACAAGACGCATTGTTTTTCCAATTATGCTTATTTCCTGCAAAGAACTTTTAATGATTCACAAATTAAGTTTAAGGAATTGAAAAGCACTCATATTAAAGATTCATTGGAACATCTTCATGATACAGTTCCTTTTGATATGATGGTAATGGTTCGGCGCAATAAGAAATTTCTCGAAAAAATATTTTTAAAAAGCTTCACCAAAAATATGGCCTGTACCACAAAACTTCCATTGCTGGTAGTGCCTGAAGAAGAATAATGTAACTTCCTATAAAATTGTTCACAGTGTGTAATGCCAGCATTAATATTTACCATAACCGGATTTGTTGCCTGTTCAGCTATCATTATTTTTAGTGGAGCAAGGCTTTCAAAATATGGAGATATTATTACCAATCTTACAGGTATAGGTAAAGCCTGGTTTGGCTTGATTTTAATGTCAGCAGTCACTTCGCTGCCTGAGCTTTTTACCGGTATCAGTTCTATTCTTTTTTTCAATGTACCTAATATTGCCGTTGGCGATATCATGGGAAGTTGTGCTTTCAATCTTCTCATTTTAGCACTGCTTGATTATTTTATTCCCAAAAAACCCCTGAGCTCAGTAGTGACCAAAAGCCACGTAGTTGCAGGTTTCTTCAGCATATTTCTGATGACGCTCACCGTTATCTCTATTGTATTTGGTATTTGGTTTCCCCGCCTCGGCTGGTTCAGCAGTTCATCAATCCTGATCATCATTGTTTATTTAATCGCCATAAGAGTAATTTTTAAAAATGAACAACATTTATTGGCAGGAAAGACAACTGAAGTAGTAACCTTAAAAAATGAAAAAGAAGAAAATATATCCTTGAGGCTTTCGATAAAACGATATTTATTTTTTGCATTGCTGGTAATTGCGGGAGCTATCTTATTACCATTTTTTGCTTCACAGTTAGCTAATGAAACAGGTCTTAGCAAATCATTTATAGGCACCTTGCTGGTGGCAGCTTCAACGTCACTCCCGGAATTGGTAGTTTCTATTTCAGCCGTAAAAATCGGAAGCATGGATATGGCGGTAGGCAATCTTTTAGGCAGTAATATTTTTAATATGCTGATCCTTGCATTCGACGATTTAATTTACACCAAAGGCCCGCTTTTATTGGTAACCAACCCCGATCATGCTTTAAGCGGAATGGTAACCTTGCTGATGACATCGGTAGTGGGTATTGGTATTTTATATGGTTCTCCAACCAAACGCTTTGTATTGGCCATTGATGCAATTATCCTCATTGTGCTTTATACAATTCTAATGTTGGTAATTTACAGAATGACTTAATTTAATTTATGAACTGGTACAGGTTTAGCATATCAAAAGTTTTTGAACTATTAGATTCCGGTCCGGAAGGGCTTTCATCTGCTGCTGCGGAAGAAAGATTGGCCAAAACAGGGCCTAACCAGTTACAGGAAGGAAAGAAAAAAAACATTGCCGGAATCTTATTGTCGCAGTTTAAAGATGTAATGATCTTAATACTTTTTGCTGCAGCCGTCATCTCCGGTTTTATCGGCGACATCACTGATACCATCGTTATTCTTATTATCGTTGTATTAAACGGGGTAATCGGTTTTATACAGGAATACCGCGCAGAAAAAGCAATGCTTGCTTTAAAAAAAATGTCCGTAGCAGATGCGAAAGTTTTTCGTGATGGAAATATTCACTGGTTGCCATCTACCCAATTGGTACCAGGCGATGTGGTGCTGCTGGAAGCTGGAAATGCCGTACCGGCTGATATCCGCATTAGTGAGTCTCTCAGCTTAAAAATTGAAGAAGCGGCTCTCACCGGCGAATCAAACGCCGTTGATAAAACTTCTTCAGAATTAAACAACGAAGACCTTCCTATAGGCGACAGAAAAAATATCGCTTTTAAAGGAACCTATGTAACCTATGGCCGTGGAAAAGGTGTAGTGGTTGCTACAGGAATGCAAACAGAATTAGGCCGTATTGCCCAAATGTTGCAGGGACGGGAAGTACTTACCCCTCTGCAACAACGAATGGCAGAATTCGGGAAAAAACTTTCTTTACTGGTATTGTTTCTTTGTATTGTATTTTTTGTCTCAGGCTGGTTGCGTGGTGAAGATCTTATCAAAATGGCGCTGACAAGTATTTCTCTTGCAGTTGCCGCCATTCCTGAAGCTTTGCCGGCCGTTATTACCATTTCACTGGCGTTGGCAGCAAAAAGAATGATACGGTTTAACTGCCTGATCAGAAAATTGCCGGCAGTAGAAACACTTGGCTCTGTAACCTACATATGTACTGATAAAACAGGAACGCTCACTAAAAATAAAATGTATGTGGAGCAGGTTTTTGTAAACGGGAATTTATATCAAACAAATGATTTAAAACCCCTGCTGCACGATGAAAATGTTTCTTTGCTCTTGCACGCATTTGCTTTAAACAACGACGTAATTTCAGATGGAAACAGTTTTAAAGGCGACCCCACGGAAATTGCTTTACAGGAAACTGCAGCGGCAGAAAACATCCTGCCATCTTCCTGGCCCCGCCTGTCTGAAATTGCTTTTGATGCAGAACGAAAACTCATGACCACTTTTCATCCTTATAAAGGCAAGGTGATTTCGTTTACCAAAGGCGCTCCGGATATTTTACTGCAGAAATGTAAAGATGTTGATCTTACAGCCTTAGATGGACAAGTGGACGAGATGGCTTCAAAAGGCTTGCGTGTATTAGGTTTTGCTTACCGGGTATGGGAAGAATTGCCTGGTGAATCTGAAAGCGAATTAAATGAAAATGACTTACAATTTTTAGGATTAACAGGAATGATCGATCCGCCGCGTGAAGAAGTTTTTGCTTCTATTTCAGAATGCAAAACTGCTGGTATTGTTCCTGTAATGATAACCGGCGACCATCCTCTTACCGCAAAAACAATTGCCCGGCGCATTGGCATATTAAATAGCAGTAATGATTTAATCATAACAGGCCGCGAACTTGCTGCCTTAGACAATGAAACCTTTCTTGAAAAAATAGAAAAAATAAAAGTATATGCCAGGGTTTCGCCGGAGCAAAAATTGCAAATTGTAAAAACATTGCAGCAGAAGGGACATTTTGTGGCAATGACAGGTGACGGCATTAATGATGCACCTTCATTGAAACGAGCCAACATCGGCATAGCGATGGGCATTACCGGAACTGATGTGTCGAAGGAAGCGGCAGATATGATCTTACTCGATGACAATTTTTCAACCATCGTAAAATCAGTAAGGGAAGGGAGAAGAATTTATGATAACATTTTAAAATTCATCCGCTACCTGATGACAACCAATTCCGGTGAGTTGTGGACGTTATTGTTAGGCCCGTTGATTGGTTTGCCAATTGCCCTTTTACCCATTCACATATTATGGATGAACCTTGTTTCTGACGGTTTGCCTGCGATCACATTATCATTTGAAAAAGCAGAAAAAAATATAATGAACCGGCCTCCCAGGTCACCACAGGAAAGCGTTTTTGCCAATGGAAGAGGGTTACATATGATTTGGGTGGGCATCTTCATGGCAGGAATTGCATTAGCGGCGCAAAGCTTCGCCATCAGGAATGGTTTACACTGGCAGACAATTGTTTTTAATTTACTTTGTATAAGCCAGATGGCACACCTGCTGGCTATACGTTCGCAAAACCAGTCTTTGTTTACGATAGGTTTATTTTCAAACAAACCTTTGCTGGGCGCTGTATTGCTCACGTTGGTATTGCAGTTCGTGGTAACTTACACTCCTGCCCTTCATCCTATATTTAAAACACAGTCCCTTTCCTTTTATGAATTTATAGGAGTAGGTGCCGCATCATCATTAATATTTTTCGGAGTGGAAATAGAGAAAGCGATATCCAGGAAAAGAATATCGAAATCATTTACAGTAAACGAATAAATATTCGTGATTTTTATCCGGTAAAAAGTGGTGAAGTAAATCCAACCTGCTGATAACAGGCATTGGCTATTGCCGCTGATCAAAACAAGCTCTATGCAAGAAACTGCGTAATTAGTAATCAAAAATTATGGACTCACACCTCTTTGTTTTCTCCTCTTTTAGCAAAAATATTTCCCCATATTTTCTACACTTTTCATAAAGGGTGTTGAAATACACTTACGCTTACCCTTCCCAAATGAGGGCACACTTTTTGTCTTAAACTAATTATTCTTTGTGAGGTGTTTTCACTGATATGTATCAGTAAAAATTTATTGAATAGATCAAGTAACTTTAATTAAAATTAAAATGGCCATGAAACAGTTATCACCACGCAAACCGGACTGTTCAATTTACCCCGGGGAATATGTACCTTTTTTAAGTGAAAAAGAAGTAACAGAAGCAATTAACCGCATAGATAGAAAAGACATCATTCAACCTGCGGTAAATATTACAGAACAAACGGGTGCCTATAAAATAGAAGTAGTGATCCCAGGTGTAGAAAGGGAAGAATTGCTAATTTATGCCAATGGAAATATTTTATCCATTTGTGCGGTAAATAGTGAAAAAATAAATTCCACATTAAGAAATTTACAGGTACAGGAGTTCAGTTATAAATGGTTCGACCGCCATATTTTATTACCTGAAAATGCTGATTCTACTTTTATCAGTGCAGAATACAGGTCAGGTATTGTTGTCCTCCATATACCTAAGGCAGCCAATGCGGTAAAAAATATGCACACCCGCATTATCGTTTACTAAGTCTTTTAAAGATATTTCCCCTTGTCCGGCAGTAAAACAATAAAAGATATTGTTTTTTAATTTTGATGCCTAAGCCTATTATAAATCACACCTGATTTACCCGAATAAGCGCTATTTAAATAATAAAAAAAATTCATAAAAGCAGCATCCCTGTTAATTTCCAGAAGCCAAATGTTAAAAAAAATGATTTTTGTCATTCAAAAAAGGACATTATATTTGCGGTAGGTTTTTCATAGGATATTGGATTAAAACGAGCTGGATTTCTATCCGGCTCTCATTTTTTAGAAAGATTTAAGTTTGTTCCTTTACTTCATTGAACTTTTCATCATAACCACTTCTTAAGGTATTCATCCAACGTTCCCCACCACGAAAAATACAAACTATAATTTCCCTTAAAAACATGGATGATGCTGATTATGATTTACAGAGGGGTATTGATCCATCTTCCCATCCAAGGTAAAAAGAAAAACTACAAAAGTTCCTGCTTCTACAATTTACACCAAATCTTATATTTTTTTATTTGGGAAAAAAACTTTGAGATAATTTTTGGGCACAATGACGGCCTCCTTTGTTGATTCAAATTATCAGGGTTTTCTTTTCAGGGGAGTTAGCGTTCCTTTGTGGTCATAGAGGTCTTCAAAAGAGTCAGGAACATGCTGATCGGTAACGGCTATCCAATACCAGGTTGTATTTCTTTTTTGAGCAGTGATAGAACTAAGGCCATATTCTTCATAAAGAATCTTGCCGGGCTGCTTAATATTATACCAGTCCATTTGCCATGGGTAATAGACCAATGCATTGCTGCCATCCAACATTCTTACATCCACATTGCCTGCAGAATAGTTGTAAGTAATTGTGTCAAGATGATTAACGGTAATAAGATAGTCTTGTATTTCCTTTTTATTGGTATAAAAATATCCACCGGGATTTATCAAAGTAGCGTCATCTGCAAAGGCTTTCATCACTGCCGGTATGTCCTTCTTTTGCATTGCAAATTGCCGGGTTTGCACCATGCTTAATAAAATCAGGCTATCGCTTGCATAACTACCCTGGCAGAAAGCATCATTTACCATTACAGAAAAGAAAAATAAGAAAACAAAAAATTTTACTATTGAAGAATACTTCATAAAAGGGATTTACGGTATAAGTTGCAACAAGCGACTAAATTAGCAATTAAAGCTGAAATGATAAGCATTCTGCATGAAAGTAAGGTCCGGATATTTCATTTAAAAATTAAAAAAATTATCATATATCCATCGTACTTATATTTGGAAAATATTGTAATCATCTAAAATTATTTCATGAAAAAGTGTATTATCATCAGTTTGATTATTTCATTTGCCTACCCTTCATTTTCACAAAAAAAACCTGGAAATGAAACGATGCCTCCGATCTTTAAAGATTCTGTAAAGATGAAACAGCTCAAAGAAATGGCGTATTATCCGCTCTTTAATGTAGGATTGTTTTCCAGCGTGTTACCTGTTGATGGCGTTGATGAGATTCCTGATACTACCAAAGATTATAAATTATTATTTGAATTTACAGTTGGTAGCAGCGATACTACGCATAAAAGTATGAATGCCGGATTGGTAGCAATAGCAAGGATACTTAATCTCCACGTTGCTTCAGGAATACCCATCTCTCATATTCATACAGTTATCGCCACACATGGCCCTTCACTTTATGCAATTGTGAATAATGACGTTTATAAGAAAAAATATGGTATTGATAATCCTAACATTAGTCTTATAAAGCAACTGATGCAAAACGGTGCAAAATTTATCGCCTGCGGACAAGCCATGCATTTGTTTTTGGTTGATAAGCCGGATCTTTACCCTGGAACCAAAGTTTCATTAACGGCCCAAACGGTACTATCCAATTACTCAGAGCAAGGATATGTATGGTTTAAGATTAATGAAGAGTAAATTCATTTTACAGGAATTTCAATTGAATCCAAACTTTGCCTAACTTCAATTAGATCTTTCAATCATATTCCCAACTGTAACTCCTAACTACATTATGGTAAAAGGAAACGGTGAAAACATGTCTCCTTTTCGCTCTCCGGTTTTTAAAAAAATAATCGATTTCAGGAGGTTTGAAATTTCGCTGGACCATCTGGCTTTAAAAAAGCTTAAGAATACCGAAACTCTTAATGCAAAAAATATGGTACAAAATGGCTGCACGATCTATCACCCAAAGTGCTTAATAACATTGATCTTGCCGATATAAGAAAGTTTGACCTGATGAAAACAATCGGGCAACAAATGGCAGAATATATTGTTTCGAGTGGTAATAATTTCCTTACAGATCTTGTAGATGAAAGGGAAAACGATACACTTGTTTCTTTTTTTGGAGATATTGACTGCATACAAAAGCAAATGAGCTGTGCTCATTGGATTGATACCAGCCCTGCTTAAAAAGCCTTCTATTCAAAACCTTCCACTACCAACATTTTGGTGGTTGCAGCCTGTTGTCTTATGGCTTTGGCTTTGGAATACTCCTGCGAATTCCACCACTCTTTTGCACGATCAACAGAAGGAAATTCCAGCATTACCAATCTTTGAGGATTCCAATCACCTTCGAGCGATTCAGTTTTTGCACCACGTACTACAAATTTCCCGTCGTAAGCGGCTATGGTTGCAGGAGTCAATTTTTTATATTCCTCGTATAATTCGGGATCGGTTATAGAAATCTCTACAACAACAAATGCTTTCATAAATCAGGATTTAAAAAATATTTTAAAATAAACCATTTACCAAATTTAGGAAGTAACCAGTAAACCAATAAATAAAGGTGATTTTAAACCTGTCATTTATGAGGAAAAGGTTCTTTTTTCATTTCTCTATTTCTTTAAATGATACTAACCAGGCTTTAGAAATGAAAGATTAAAAGAGCGATTTGTCTGTTTGCTGTTTTCGTTTATATAAGAAATCAAAAAGATTCTAAATTAAAATACAAATCATTGGATAAAGTAACATTTGTAACACAGCAGCTACAGCAGAATTGTATATTTACTGCACAAGAAGAGTAAAAAAATGGATGTACAAAACCTTATCAAAAAAATAAAAAAGAATTGGGGAAGCATCTTGTTTTATGCAGTGATACTCGTTTTTATTTTTAATCCTGGCGCCAAAGCATGGCTATTGCAGCGTGTAATTTCAACAGGATTATTTAAAGCAGAAATAAAAAAAGAGCAACCCGGAAATGATGCGCTTTCCCCTGCTTATGCGTTTACAGACGCCGCGGGAAATACCGTTACTTCTGCATCATTAAAAGGTAAAGTTGTGTTCATTAATTTTTGGGCCACATGGTGCCCGCCCTGCAGAGCCGAAATGCCATCT
>CAVUJE010000018.1:0-8178 GCA_963741705.1 uncultured Chitinophagaceae bacterium
ATATCTAAATCATTTACAGTAAACGAATAAATATTCGTGATTTTTATCCGGTAAAAAGTGGTGAAGTAAATCCAACCTGCTGATAACAGGCATTGGCTATTGCCGCTGATCAAAACAAGCTCTATGCAAGAAACTGCGTAAATTAGTAATCAAAAATTATGGACTCACACCTCTTTGTTTTCTCCTCTTTTAGCAAAAATATTTCCCCATATTTTCTACACTTTTCATAAAGGGTGTTGAAATACACTTACGCTTACCCTTCCCAAATGAGGGCACACTTTTTGTCTTAAACTAATTATTCTTTGTGAGGTGTTTTCACTGATATGTATCAGTAAAAATTTATTGAATAGATCAAGTAACTTTAATTAAAATTAAAATGGCCATGAAACAGTTATCACCACGCAAACCGGACTGTTCAATTTACCCCGGGGAATATGTACCTTTTTTAAGTGAAAAAGAAGTAACAGAAGCAATTAACCGCATAGATAGAAAAGACATCATTCAACCTGCGGTAAATGTTACAGAACAAACGGGTGCCTATAAAATAGAAGTAGTGATCCCAGGTGTAGAAAGGGAAGAATTGCTAATTTATGCCAATGGAAATATTTTATCCATTTGTGCGGTAAATAGTGAAAAAATAAATTCCACATTAAGAAATTTACAGGTACAGGAGTTCAGTTATAAATGGTTCGACCGCCATATTTTATTACCTGAAAATGCTGATTCTACTTTTATCAGTGCAGAATACAGGTCAGGTATTGTTGTCCTCCATATACCTAAGGCAGCCAATGCGGTAAAAAATATGCACACCCGCATTATCGTTTACTAAGTCTTTTAAAGATATTTCCCCTTCTCCGGCAGTAAAACAATAAAAGATATTGTTTTTTAATTTTGATGCCTAAGCCTATTATAAATCACACCTGATTTACGGGAATAAGCGCTATTTAAATAATAAAAAAATTTCATAAAAGCAGCATCCCTGTTAATTTCCAGAAGCCAAATGTTAAAAAAAATGATTTTTGTCATTCAAAAAAGGACATTATATTTGCGGTAGGTTTTTCATAGGATATTGGATTAAAACGAGCTGGATTTCTATCCGGCTCTCATTTTTTAGAAAGATTTAAGTTTGTTCCTTTACTTCATTGAACTTTTCATCATAACCACTTCTTAAGGTATTCATCCAACGTTCCCCACCACGAAAAATACAAACTATAATTTCCCTTAAAACATGGATGATGCTGATTATGATTTACAGAGGGGTATTGATCCATCTTCCCATCCAAGGTAAAAGAAAAACTACAAAAGTTCCTGCTTCTACAATTTACACCAAATCTTATATTTTTTTATTTGGGAAAAAAACTTTGAGATAATTTTTGGGCACAATGACGGCCTCCTTTGTTGATTCAAATTATCAGGGTTTTCTTTTTCAGGGGAGTTAGCGTTCCTTTGTGGTCATAGAGGTCTTCAAAAGAGTCAGGAACATGCTGATCGGTAACGGCTATCCAATACGAGGTTGTATTTCTTTGAGCAGTGATAGAACTAAGGCCATATTCTTGATAAAGAATCTTGCCGGGCTGCTTAATATTATACCAGTCCATTTGCCATGGGTAATAGACCAATGCATTGCTGCCATCCAACATTCTTACATCCACATTGCCTGCAGAATAGTTGTAAGTAATTGTGTCAAGATGATTAACGGTAATAAGATAGTCTTGTATTTCCTTTTTATTGGTATAAAAATATCCGCCGGGATTTATCAAAGTAGCGTCATCTGCAAAGGCTTTCATCACTGCAGGTATGTCCTTCTTTTGCATTGCAAATTGCCGGTTTTGTACCATGCTTAATAAAATCAGGCTATCGCTTGCATAACTACCCTGGCAGAAAGCATCATTTACCATTACAGAAAAGAAAAATAAGAAAACAAAAAACTTTACTATTGAAGAATACTTCATAAAAGGGATTTACGGTATAAGTTGCAACAAGCGACTAAATTAGCAATTAAAGCTGAAATGATAAGCATTCTGCATGAAAGTAAGACACCCGGATATTTCATTTAAAAATTAAAAAAATTATCATATATCCATCGTACTTATATTTGGAAAATATTGTAATCATCTAAAATTATTTCATGAAAAAGTGTATTATCATCAGTCTGATTATTTCAATTGCCAGCCCTTCATTTTCACAAAAAAAACCTGTAAATGAAAAGATGCCTCCGATCTTTAAAGATTCTGTAAAGATGAAACAGCTCAAAGAAATGGCTTACTATCCGCTCTTTAATGTAGGATTGTTTTCCAGCGTGTTACCTGTTGATGGCGTTGATGAGATTCCTGATACTACCAAAGACTATAAATTATTATTTGAATTTACAGTTGGTAGCAGCGATACTACGCATAAAAGTATGAATGCCGGATTGGTAGCAATAGCAAGGATACTTAATCTCCACGTTGCTTCAGGGATACCCATCTCTCATATTCATACAGTTATCGCCACACATGGCCCTTCACTTTATGCAATTGTGAATAATTGACGTTTATAAGAAAAAATATGGTATTGATAATCCTAACATTAGTCTTATAAAGCAACTGATGCAAAACGGTGGCAAAATTTATCGCATGCGGACAAGCCATGCATTTGTTTTTGGTTGATAAGCCGGATCTTTACCCTGGAACCAAAGTTTCATTAACGGCCCAAACGGTACTATCCAATTACTCAGAGCAAGGATATGTATGGTTTAAGATTAATGAAGAGTAAATTCATTTTACAGGAATTTCAATTGAATCCAAACTTTGCCTAACTTCAATTAGATTTTTTAATCATATTCCCAACTGTAACTCTTAATTACTTTATGGCAAAAGGAAACGGTGAAAACATGTCTCTTTTTCGCTCTCCGGTTTTAAAAAAAACAATCGATTTCAGGAGGTTTGAAATTTCGCTGGACCATCTGGCTTTAAAAAAGCTTAAGAATACCGGAACTCTTAATGCAAAAAATATGGTACAAATGGCTGCACGATCTATCACCCAAAGTGCTTAATAACATTGATCTTGCCGATATAAGAAAGTTTGACCTGATGAAAACAATCGGGCAACAAATGGCAGAATATATTGTTTCGAGTGGTAATAATTTCCTTACAGATCTTGTAGATGAAAGGGAAAACGATACACTTGTTTCTTTTTTTGGAGATATTGACTGCATACAAAAGCAAATGAGCTGTGCTCATTGGATTGATACCAGCCCTGCTTAAAAAGCCTTCTATTCAAAACCTTCCACTACCAACATTTTGGTGGTTGCAGCCTGTTGTCTTATGGCTTTGGCTTTGGAATACTCCTGCGAATTCCACCACTCTTTTGCACGATCAACAGAAGGAAATTCCAGCATTACCAATCTTTGAGGATTCCAATCACCTTCGAGCGATTCAGTTTTTGCACCACGTACTACAAATTTCCCGTCGTAAGCGGTTATAGTTGCAGGAGTCAATTTTTTATATTCCTCGTATAATTCGGGATCGGTTATAGAAATCTCTACAACAACAAATGCTTTCATAAATCAGGATTTAAAAAATATTTTAAAATAAACCATTTACCAAATTTAGGAAGTAACCAGTAAACCAATAATTAAAGGTGATTTTAAACCTGTCATTTATGAGGAAAAGGTTCTTTTTTCATTTCTCTATTTCTTTAAATAATACTAACCAGGCTTTAGAAATGAAAGATTAAAAGAGCGATTTGTCTGTTTGCTGTTTTTTCGTTTATATAAGAAATCAAAAAGATTCTAAATTAAAATACAAATCATTGGATAAAGTAACATTTGTAACACAGCAGCTACAGCAGAATTGTATATTTACTGCACAAGAAGTGTAAAAAAATGGATGTACAAAACCTTATCAAAAAAATAAAAAAGAATTGGGGAAGCATCTTGTTTTATGCAGTGATACTCGTTTTTATTTTTAGTCCTGGCGCCAAAGCATGGCTATTACAGCGTGTAATTTCAACAGGATTATTTAAAGCAGAAATAAAAAAAGAGCAACAGGAAATGATGCGCTTTCCCCTGCTTATGCGTTTACAGACGCCGCGGGAAATACCGTTACTTCTGCATCATTAAAAGGTAAAGTTGTGTTCATTAATTTTTGGGCCACATGGTGCCCACCCTGCAGAGCCGAAATGCCATCTTTAAATAATCCTGTTGAAATTACACGCTGTAATAGCCATGCTTTGGCGCCAGGACTAAATAAAAACAAGTATCACTGCATAAAACAAGATACTCCCCCAATTCTTTTTTATTTTTTTGATAAGGTTTTGTACATCCATTTTTTTACACTTCTTGTGCAGTAAATATACAATTATTGTGCTAGCTGCTGTGTTACAAATGTTACTTTATCCAATGATTTGTATTTTAATTTAGAATCTTTTTGATTTCTTATATAAACGAAAACAGCAAACAGACTAATCGCTCTTTTAATCTTTCATTTTCTAAAGCCTGGTTAGTATTATTTAAAGAAATAGAGAAATGAAAAAAAGTCTTTTCCTCATAAATGACAGGTTTAAAATCACCTTTAATTATTGGTTTACTGGTTACTTCAAATGGTTTATTTTAAAATATTTTTTAAATCCTGATTTATGAAAGCATTTGTTGTTGTAGAGATTTCTATAACCGATCCCGAATTATACGAGGAATATAAAAAATTGACTCCTGCAACTACGACGGGAAATTTGTAGTACCAGTGGTGCAAAAACTAAATACTCGAAGGTGATTGGAATCCTCAAAGATTGGTAATGCTGGAATTTCCTTCTGTTGATGGTGGTCCCAAAGAAGTCATGGAGGAATTCGCAGGAGTATTCCAAAGCCAAAGCCATAAGACAACAGGCTGCAACCACAAATGTTGGCAGTGAAGGTTTTGAATAGAAGGCTTTTTAAGCAGGGCTGGTATCAATCCAATGAGCACAGCTGATTTGCTTTTGTATGCAGTAGAATATCTCCAAAAAAAGAAACAAGTGTATCGTTTTCCCTTTCTCATCTACAAGATCTGTAGGGAAAATATTACCATTCGAAACAATATATTCTGCCATTTGTTGCCCGATTGTTTTCATCAGGTCGAACTTTCTTATATCGGCAAGATCAATGTTATTAAGCACTTTGGGTGATAGATCGTGCACCATTTTGTACCATATTTTTTGCATTAAGAGTTCCGGTATTCTTAAGCTTTTTTAAAGCCAGATGGTCCAGCGAAATTTCAAACCTCCTGAAATGGATTTGCTTTTTTAAAACCGGAGAGCAAAAGGAGACATGTTTTCACCGTTTCCTTTTGCCATAAAGTAATTAAGAGTTACAGTTGGGAATATGATTAAAAAATCTAATTGAAGTTAGGCAAAGTTTGGATTCAATTGAAATTCCTGTAAAATGAATTTACTCTTCATTAATCTTAAACCATACATTATCTTTGCTCTGAGTAATTGGATAGTACCGTTTGGGCCGTTTAATGAAACTTGAAACAGGGTAAAGATCCGGCTTATCAACCAAAAACAAATGCATGGCTTGTCCGCATGCGATAAATTTTGCACCCGTTTTGCATCAGTTGCTTTATAAGACTAATGTTAGGATTATCAATACCATATTTTTTCTTATAAACGTCATTATTCACAATTGCATAAAGTGAAGGGCCATGTGTGGCGATAACTGTATGAATATGAGAGATGGGTATGCTGCAGCAACGTGGAGATTAACTATACCCTTCTACTGCTACCAATCCGGCATTCATACTTTTTTTATCGGTCAGTAATTTGCTACCAACTGTAAATTCAAATAATAATTTATAGTCTTTGGTAGTATCAGGAATCTCATCAACGCCATCAACAGGTAACACGCTGGAAAACAATCCTACATTAAAGAGCGGATAGTAAGCCATTTCTTTGAGCTGTTTCATCTTTACAGAATCTTTAAAGATCGGAGGCATCTTTTCATTTACAGGTTTTTTTTGTGAAAATGAAGGGTGGGCAATTGAAATAATCGGACTCATGATAATACACTTTTTCATGAAATAATTTTAGATGATTACAATATTTTCCAAATATAAGTACGATGGATATATGATAATTTTTTTAATTTTTAAATGAAATATCCGGCGCTTAGCTTTCATGCAGAGTTTTTATAGTTTCCAGAGTTTTAATTGTTAATTTAGTCACTTGTTGCAACTTATACCGTAAATCCCTTTTATGAAGTATTCTTCAATAGTAAAATTTTTTGTTTTCTTATTTTTCTTTTCTGCTAATGGTAAATGATGCTTTCTGCCCAGGTAGTTATGCAAGCAATAGCCTGATTTTATTAAGCATGGTACAAAACCGGCAATTTGCAATACCGAAAAGAAGGACATACCTGCAGTGATGAAAGCCTTTGCAGATGACGCTACTTTGATAAATACCAGCGGATAGTTTTATACCAATAAAAAGGAAATAGTACAAGACTTATCTTATTACCGTTAATCATCTTGACACAATTACTTACAACTATTCTACATCAATTGTTGGATGGCAGCAATGCATTGGTCTATTACCCATGGCAAATGGACTGGTATAATATTAAGCAGCCAACAAAGTACCTTTTATCAAGAATACGGCCTTGAGTTCTATCACTGCTCAAAAAAGAAAATCAACAGCCTGGTATTGGATAGCCGTTACCGATCAGCATGTTCCTGACTCTTTTGAAGACCTCTATGACCACAAAGGAACGCTAACTCCCCTGAAAAGAAAACCCCTGATAATTTGAATCAACAAAGGAGGCCGTCATTGTGCCCAAAAATTATCTCAAAGTTTTTTTCCCAAATAAAAAAAAATATAAGATTTGGTGTAAATTGTAGAAGCAGAACTTTTGTAGTTTTTCTTTAGCCTTCCAATAGGAAGATAGATAGATACCCCTCTGTAAATCATAATCAGCATCATCCATGCTTTAAGGGAAATTATAGTTTGTATTTTTGCATCATGGGCAACGTTGGATGAATACCTTAAGAAGTGGTTATGATGAAAAGTTCAATGAAGTAAAGGAACAAACTTAAATCTTTCTAAAAAATGAGAGCCGGATCAAGAAATCCAGCTCGTTTTAATCCAATATCCTATGAAAAACCTACCGCAAATATAATGTCCTTTTTTGAATGACAAAAATCATTTTTTTAACATTTGGCTTCTGGAAATTAACAGGGATGCTGCTTTTATGAAATTTTTTTATTATTTAAATAGCACTCTTTCCCGTAAATCAGGTGTAACTTATAATAGGCTTAGGCATCAAAATTAAAAAACAATATCTTTTATTGTTTTACTGCCGGAGAAGGGAAATATCTTTAAAAGATAGAGTAAACGATAATGCGGCGTGTGCATATTTTTTACCGCATTGGCTGCCTTAGGTATATGGAGGACAACAATACCTGACCTGTATTCTGCACTGATAAAAGTAGAATCAGCATTTTCAGGTAATAAAGTATGGCAGTCAAACCATTTAATTATTTTCTCCTGTACCTGTAATTCCTTAATGTGGAATTTATTTTTTCACTATTTACCGCACAAATGGATAAAATATTTCCATTGGCATAAATTAGCAATTCTTCCCTTTCTACACCTGGGATCACTACTTCTATTTTATAGGCACCCGTTTGTTCTGTAATATTTACCGCAGGTTGAATGATGTCTTTTCTATCGGTGCGGGTGATGGCTTCTGTTAACCTCTTTTTCACTTAGAAAAGGCACATATTCCCCGGGGTAAATGGAACAGTCCGGTTTGCGATGGTGATTGACTGTTTCATGGCCGGTTTAATTTTAATTAAAGTTACTTGATCTATTCAATAAATTTTTACTGATACATATCAGTGAAAACACCTCACAAAGAATAATTAGTTTAAGACAAAAAGTGTGCCCTCATTTGGGAAGGGTAAGCGTAAGTGTATTTCAACACCCTTTATGAAAAGTGTAGAAAATATGGGGAAATATTTTTGCTAAAAGAGGAGAAAACAAAGAGGTGTGAGTCCATAATTTTTGATTACTAATTACGCAGTTTCTTGCATAGAGCTTGTTTTGATCAGCGGCAATAGCCAATGCCTGTTATCAGCAGGTTGGATTTACTTCACCACTTTTTACCGGAT
The DNA here is from genome assembly GCA_963741705.1 of uncultured Chitinophagaceae bacterium. Classification (GTDB taxonomy): domain Bacteria; phylum Bacteroidota; class Bacteroidia; order Chitinophagales; family Chitinophagaceae; genus Ginsengibacter. The sequence continues at coordinate 8,124 of CAVUJE010000018.1, forward strand.
AAAAATCACGAATATTTATTCGTTTACTGTAAATGATTTAGATATTCTTTTCCTG